>NZ_JAYEET010000008.1:0-174668 GCF_034653255.1 Pseudomonas spirodelae
CCTTGGCCTTCTCGATTTTGCGCTTGGCTTTGTATAGAGCGCTGCGCTTGCCCAGTTTCTTGTAGGTGCTGCGGCGTGCCGCCACCTGCCAAATAACCTTCCGGCCATCATGCTCCGGACGCTTTTCGACACCGGTATAGCCCGCATCGGCTCCCACCATGTTTTCCTCACCGTGCAACAGCTTGTCGACTTGGGTGATATCCGCCACGTTGGCCGCCGTGCCCACCACGCTGTGCACCAGGCCGGACTCGACGTCCACGCCGATATGGGCCTTCATACCGAAGTAGTACTGCTGGCCTTTTTTGGTCTGATGCATCTCCGGGTCGCGCTTACCGTCCTTGTTCTTGGTCGAACTCGGCGCATTGATCAGCGTGGCATCGACAATCGTGCCTTGGCGCAGCGACAACCCTCGGTCGCCCAGGTAGCCATTAATCACGGCCAGGATGCCCGCGGCCAGCTCGTGTTTCTCCAGCAAGCGACGGAAGTTGAGGATAGTGGTTTCATCAGGGATGCGCTCCAGGCTCAGCCCAGCAAACTGGCGCAGGATGGTGGTTTCGTACAGCGCCTCTTCCATCGCCGGATCGCTGTAACCGAACCAGTTCTGCATCAGATGCACTCGCAGCATCGCCATCAGCGGATAGGCCGGACGACCACCATCACCCTTGGGGTAATGGGGTTCGATCAAGGCAATCAACCCCTTCCACGGAACCACCCGATCCATTTCGATCAGGAATAATTCTTTGCGGGTCTGCTTGCGCTTGCTGGCGTACTCGGCGTCGGCGAAGGTCATCTGCTTCATCGGAAAACTCAGCGGGTGGAATCCGGGTATTTTGCCAAAATCAGGAAGTCTTCTTCAGAATTTCCTTAAAGCGGGCAATGCGGAAACCATTCTCACAAGTGAGTTATATAAAACCAGAGCAAGCGCTGAGAACGGCATTGCCTCGGTGCAAAATAACTGCCAAACAGATGAGCGCTACGACAGGAAAGAGTCGGCGAACAATAAGTTTTACTTTAATTTAAAGGCGGCTAATCATCAGATTATTGGCTCCAGCCAAATGTATGCGACGGCGGCGGCGCGTGATAAGGGCATTGAGTCCGTAAAAAATAACGGGACGTCTGAGACAGTCAAAGACCTGACGTAAACCATCAGCGCTTATGCGCTGAACGCTGTCGCTCTACCGGGCACTGCGCCGCACGCTCTGCAGTGTCCGGCTTTACCGCCGCCCGCCTAACCGCCGTAACCCAATTGCGCCACGCACCGTTTACCTCGGCTACAAAACCTTTCACAGCCTGTACCAGCCTCTTATGATGGGCGCCGTATCAGCGCCAGATTAATCAGCATGCGATGAGGTCAGGGTGGTGTTTTCAGAGAGTGAGTTATCACGGGTTATCGAGATGGCCTGGGAAGATCGAACGCCGTTCGAAGCCATTCAATCGCAGTTCGGCTTGGATGAGGCTGGGGTGATTGCGCTGATGCGACGCAGCCTTAAGCCGGGCAGCTTCAAGCTATGGCGCGAGCGGGTCAGTGGTCGGCAGACCAAGCATCTGCAGTTGCGCGACCCGCAGGTGGTCCGAGGGTATTGCCCGACGCAGTACAAACACCGTTAGCGCGGTCGGTGCGCCAGGGTATCTGCCAGCACTTGCGAGCCCCTTTATGGGGTGAGCACCACAGCAAAAAGGGCCACATATGTGGCCCTTTTTGTTTTAACCCGCCGTGCGATCAAGCATGCACTTGCGAGGGGTCGCGGCGGTTATCGGGGCCGTCTTGCAGGTGGGCACCGGTGGATTCATCCATCGCTTGCTGCAGGGCTTTCTTGCGCTTTTCTTCGGCACGGTGGGCGAAGAACCACACCAGGAAGGTGGCGAAGGACACCGACAACAGGATCAGGCTGGCCACCGCGTTGATTTCCGGCTTCACGCCCAGACGTACCGCGGAGAAGACTTCCATCGGCAAGGTGGTCGAGCCCGGCCCGGAGACGAAGCTGGCGAGTACCAGATCGTCCAGCGACAGGGCAAAGGACATCATTGCGCCGGCCGCCAGCGAAGGCGCGATCATCGGGATGGTGATCAGGAAGAACACCTTCCACGGTTTGGCACCGAGGTCCATGGCCGCTTCTTCGATGGACAGGTCCAACTCACGCAGGCGCGACGACACCACCACGGCCACATAGGCCGAACAGAAGGTGGTGTGGGCGATCCAGATGGTCAAGATGCCGCGCTCAGCCGGCCAGCCGATCAGCTGGGCCATCGCCACAAACAGCAACAGCAGCGACAGACCGGTAATCACCTCGGGCATCACCAGCGGTGCGGTGACCAGGCCACCGAACAGCGTGCGGCCCTTGAAGCGGGTGACGCGGGTCAGCACGAAGGCGGCCATGGTGCCCAGCGCAACGGCGGCAATCGCGGTGTAGCAGGCGATTTCCAGCGAGCGCATCACCGAGTTCATCAGCTGGGTGTTGTCGAGCAAGCCGACGTACCACTTCACCGACCAGCCGCCCCACACCGTGACCAGGCGCGACTCGTTGAACGAGTAGATCACCAGGATCAGCATCGGCAGGTAGATAAAGGCAAAACCGGCCCACAACATAAAGTTGGAGAAACTAAAACGCTTCATGGCCGGCCCTCCATTTCTTTCGCTTGGTGACGGTTAAACAGAATGATCGGGATGATCAGGATCGCCAGCATGACCACCGCCAGGGCGGAGGCTACCGGCCAGTCGCGGTTGTTGAAGAACTCTTGCCAGAGCACCTTGCCGATCATCAGGGTTTCCGGACCACCGAGCAGTTCAGGAATCACGAACTCACCCACCACCGGGATAAACACCAGCATGCAGCCGGTGATGATGCCGCCTTTGGCCAGCGGTACGGTGATTTTCCAGAAGCTGTTGAAGGTGCTCGACCCCAGGTCGGCGGCGGCTTCCAGCAGGCTCTGGTCGTGTTTTACCAGGTTGGCGAACAGCGGCAGGATCATAAACGGCAGGTACGAATAGACGATACCGATGTACACCGCCAGGTTGGTGTTGAGGATCTGCAGCGGTTCGTTGATCACCCCCAGCCACAGCAGGAAGCTGTTGAGCAGGCCGTTGTTGCTGAGGATGCCCATCCAGGCATACACGCGGATCAGAATCGCCGTCCAGGTCGGCATCATGATCAGCAGCAAAAAGACCATTTGCTTGGCTTTGTCGGCCCGCGCGATGGCGTAAGCCATTGGAAAGCCAATCACCAGGCAAAGCAGCGTGCTGATGGCGGCTATTTTCAATGAGCCCAAGTAAGCCGCCAGGTACAGCGCATCTTCACTGAGGAAGATGTAGTTACTCAGGTTAACGATCAGGGTGAAGGTGTTGTCCACCCAGCTGAACACCTCGGTGTAGGGCGGGATGGCAACATCGGCTTCGGCAAAGCTGATTTTCATCACAATGATGAAAGGCAGCAGGAAGAATAGGAACAGCCAGAGGAAGGGCACCCCAATTACCAGGTGCCGGCCCTTGGGCATACGGCGGCTGATGCTTCGGCTGATATTCATGAGCGTAATGTCACCCCGCTGTCGTCCTCCCACCAGACGTAGACTTCATCGTCCCAGGTAGGCCGTGCGCCGCGCCGTTCAGCGTTGGCGACAAATGACTGGACGATCTTGCCGCTTGGCAGCTGCACGTAAAACACCGAGTGGCCACCCAGGTAGGCAATGTCGTGCACGGTGCCGCGTGACCAGTTGTACTCAAAGCCTGGCTGCTCGGTGCTGAAGAGCATTTTTTCCGGGCGAATGGCGTAGGTGATGCTCTTGTCCTGCACCGAGGTATTAACCCCGTGGCCGACATAGATGTTGCGCTCAAGATCGGGGCTGTCGATCAGCGCGTGGTCTTCCATGTCCTCGACTACGGTGCCTTCGAACAGGTTGACGCTGCCGATGAACTCGCAGACCAGGCGGCTGGTCGGGGTTTCGTAAATGTCGACCGGGCTGCCGATCTGGGCGATCCAGCCGAGGTGCATGATGGCGATGCGCTGGGCCATGGTCATGGCCTCTTCCTGGTCGTGGGTCACCATGACGCAGGTTACGCCGACGCGCTCGATGATCTCGACCAGCTCAAGCTGCATCTGCGAACGCAGCTTCTTGTCCAGAGCGCCCATGGGCTCGTCGAGCAGCAGCAGCTTAGGCCGCTTGGCCAGCGAACGCGCCAACGCCACACGCTGACGCTGACCACCGGAGAGCTGATGCGGCTTGCGCTTGGCGTACTGGCTCATGTGCACCAGCTTGAGCATTTCTTCAACGCGGGCGGCGATTTCCGCCTTGGGCATTTTGTCTTGCTTGAGGCCGAAGGCGATGTTCTCGGCCACGCTCATGTGCGGGAACAGGGCGTAGGACTGGAACATCATGTTGATCGGCCGCTCGTAGGGCGGCAGATCGGTGATGTCTTCACCGTCGAGGAAGATTCGCCCCTCGGTAGGCCGTTCGAAGCCAGCGAGCATGCGCAGCAGGGTTGATTTACCCGAACCCGAACCACCGAGCAGAGCGAAGATTTCACCCTTGTTGATGGTCAGCGAAACATCATCTACGGCGATGGTTTCATCAAATTTCTTGGTGACGCGCTCAATTTTGACCAACACCTCTTTCGGTTGCTGATCGCCTTCAAGCACTTTCTTATAGGCACTGGAAGCAACTGCCATTCCCAACACTCCCGCAAAAGTAGCGCCCGGCCAATTGGCCGGGCGTTTTAAAGTTATTGGCCGGACTTAATCTTGGTCCAGCTGCGCGTCATCAAGCGTTGTACTTTCACCGGCAATTCCGCCGAGATGTACAGCTTGTCGAGGACGTCCTGCGGCGGATAAACCGACTCGTCGTTACGCACCTCTGGGTCCATGAACTCGCCTGCCTTGGTATTAGGGTTGGCATAACCGACGTAATCGCTGACCTGGGCAATGGCCGCTGGGTCGAGCAAAAAGTTGATAAAGGCGTGGGCTTCTTTCGGGTTACCGGCATCAACCGGAATGGCCATCATGTCAAACCACAGGTTGGCGCCTTCTTTCGGGATGCTGTAAGCGATCTCGATGCCCTTGCCGGCTTCTTCAGCACGGTCGGCGGCTTGCAGAATGTCACCGGAGAAGCCCACCGCTACGCAGATATTGCCGTTGGCCAGGTCACCGATGTATTTCGAGCTGTGGAAGTAACGCACGTAAGGACGCACGGCCAGCAGCTTGGCTTCAGCCTTGGCGTAGTCGGCGGCGTCACGGGTGTTAGGGTCGAGGCCCATGTAGTTGAGCACGCCGGGAATCATTTCGTCGGCCGAGTCGAGGAAGCTAACGCCGCAAGCCGCGAGCTTCTTCATGTTTTCAGGCTCGTAAACCATGGCCCAGGAGTCGATCTTGTCGACGCCCAGCACTTCTTTGATTTTGGCGACGTTGTAGCCAATACCGTTGGTGCCCCACAGGTAAGGCACTGAATACTGGTTACCGGGATCGTTAACGTCCAACTGCTTGAGCAGCGCTGGATCGAGATTTTCCCAGTTCGGCAGCTGACTGCGGTCGAGCTTCTGAAACGCGCCCGCCTTGATCTGCTTGCCGAGGAAATGGTTGGACGGCACCACGATGTCGTAGCCAGAGCGGCCCGCCAGCAGCTTGCCTTCCAGGGTTTCGTTGCTGTCAAAGACGTCGTACAAGGCTTTGATGCCCGTGGCCTTCTGGAAGTCGGCCAGGGTGGTTTCGCCGATGTAGTCGGACCAGTTGTAGACCTTGACCACAGGCTCGGCGGCTTGCACGGCGGAGACGCTGACGGCGGCGGCCAGCAGACCGGCCAGAAGTGGAGTACGACGCATAGTGATTTCCTTATTGTTGTGGGTGAATGCGGTGGAGGAAGCCACCGCACACCTTTAGGGCTATGGCATTACTGACCAGATTTGATCTTGGTCCAGCTGCGCGTCATGGTGCGCTGCACCTTGGCGGGCAGATCCGGGAAGGTGTAGATCTTGGCCATGGTTTCGGCGTCCGGGTAGATGCCCGGGTCGTTACGCAGCACGTCATCCACCAGCGGCGTGGCGGCGGCGTTGCCATTAGGGAATTGCACGACGTTGGTGATGTTGGCCATGACGTCTGGCTTCATCAGGTAGTTGAGGAACACGTGAGCGGCTTCAACGTTTTTCGCATCGGCTGGGATGGCCAACATGTCGAAGAAGCTGCCAGCACCTTCTTTCGGGATGCTGTACGAGATGTTCACGCCATTCTTGGCGTCTTCAGCACGGGACTTGGACTGATACAGGTCACCCGAGTAGCCAATCGCCACGCAGATGTTGCCGTTGGCCAGGTCGCCGATGTACTTGGAGCTATGGAAGTAGGAGGTCGAAGGACGAACCGAGAGGAACAGTTCTTCGGCTTTCTTCAGCTCACCGGCATTGGTGCTGTCCGGCTTGAAGCCCAGGTAGTTGAGTGCAGCCGGGAGAATTTCAGTCGGCGAATCGAGGAACGACACGCCGCACTCTTTCAGCTTGGCCATGTTTTCTGGCTTGAATACCAGGTCCCAGGAATTGACCGGTGCGTCTGCGCCGAGCGCAGCCTTGACCTTGTCGACGTTGTAACCAATGCCGATGGTGCCCCACATGTAGGGGATCGAGTACAGGTTACCCGGGTCGCTCGGATCGAGGGCTTTGAGCAGGTTCTTGTCGAGGTTTTCCCAGTTGGGCAGCTTGGACTTGTCCAGCTTCTGGTAAACGCCGGCCTTGATCTGCTTGGCCAGGAATGGGTTAGACGGCACCACGATGTCGTAACCGGAGCTACCGGCCAGCAGTTTGGCTTCCAGGGTTTCGTTGCTGTCAAAGACGTCGTAGACGACCTTGATGCCGGTTTCCTTCTGGAAGTTATCGATGGTGTCTTCTGCGATGTAGTCGGACCAGTTGTAGACGTGAAGGACTTTGTCATCCGCGTGTGCGGCACTCACCACAGCCCCAGCAAGGGACAACGCGAGAAGGGTTTTGCCGAAAGTTTTCATGCGTACAGCTCCTGTTGTTGTAGTCATATCCGAAAGATGCGCAGCCATCTGCAGCACCTTCCGGTGAGCCTGACACACGCATTGGCGCAGTCTGGCAAGGTCACACCCCTGTTTCAACATTCAGACATAAGTGCCTGAAAAACAAAGAATATTAAACCTTAAACCAGCACCTCTGCGGCAGTCAGGTCGAGGCATTTACGGGCCTTTTCCAGCAGTTCGTCGATTTCCGCATGGCTGATCACCAGCGGCGGCGAAATAATCATGGTGTCGCCTACGGCGCGCATGATCAGACCATTATTAAAGCAGTGTCCGCGGCAGATCATGCCCACACCCACATCGCCGGAGAAACGCTTACGGCTGGCCTTGTCCTGCACCAATTCAATGGCGCCCAACATGCCGACGCCGCGCACTTCACCCACCAGCGGGTGATCGGCCAGCTCACGTAAACGTTTCTGCAAATACGGTGCCGTTTCTGCCTTGACCCGCTCAACAATCTTTTCTTCACGCAGAATACGCAGGTTTTCCAGGGCCACCGCAGCAGCCACCGGGTGCCCGGAATAGGTGAAGCCGTGGTTGAAATCGCCGCCCTGGTTAAGCACCTCGACGATGTCATCGCGCACGATCAGCCCGCCCATGGGGATGTAGCCGCTGGTCAGGCCTTTAGCGATGGTCATCATGTGCGGCGTGTTGCCGAAATAGTCGCTGCCGAACCACTCACCGGTGCGGCCGAACCCGCAGATCACTTCATCGGCGACAAATAGAATGTCGTACTTGGCGAGAATCTCGCGGATGCGCGGCCAGTAGCTGTCCGGCGGAATAATCACCCCACCGGCGCCTTGGATCGGCTCGGCAATAAAGGCGGCAACATTCTCTTCGCCGACTTCGAGGATTTTCTGCTCCAGCTGATCGGCCGCCCAGATGCCGAACTCGTCAGGGCTCATGTCGCCGCCCTCAGCAAACCAGTACGGCTGCGGGATGTGCACGATGCCCGGGATCGGCAAATCGCCCTGTTCGTGCATGTACTTCATGCCGCCCAGGCTGGCGCCGGCTACGGTGGAGCCGTGGTAGCCGTTAACCCGACTGATGATGACCTTCTTGTTGGGCTGCCCCTTGATTGCCCAGTAATGGCGCACCATCCGCAGCATGGTGTCGTTACCTTCCGAACCCGAGCCGGTGAAGAACACGTGGTTCATGCCTTGCGGGGCCAGATCAGAAATCGCCTTAGCCAGCTCCAGCGCCGGCGGCGTGGCGGTCTGGAAGAACATGTTGTAGTAGGGCAGCTCTTGCATCTGCTTAGCAGCGGCGTCTGCCAGCTCTTTGCGACCATAGCCAATCGCCACACACCAGAGCCCGGCCATGGCATCGAGGATCTTGTGACCCTCGCTGTCCCACAGGTACACGCCATCGGCCTTGGTGATAATGCGCGGCCCGTTTTCCGCCAACTGTTTGAAGTCGCTAAACGGCGCGAGGTGGTGTTCGCGGCTCATGGCCTGCCACTCGCGGGTTTTCGGGTTGGTCACTTGACTGTTCATAACAACACCTTGATTACACAGGCTGCGCATTGCAGCCCAGGAAAATACTTGGCAGTGGCTGGCGCCGGGGTCACCCGCGCCAGCCACCTGACGGTTACACCGACAGCAGCAGGAACTCGCGTTCCCAGGAGCTGATTACGCGTTTGTAGTTCTCGTGCTCGGCACGCTTAACGGCTACGTAGCCGCGCATGAACTTCTCGCCCAGGTACTTCTCGGCGGCCTTGCAAGCCTCCATCCGCTCCAGCGCATGCTCGATGGTGATCGGCAGACGCAGGTTGCGGCGCTCGTAAGCACGCCCTTTGACTGGCGCACTTGGCTTAATGTCTTCAACCATGCCCATGTAGCCGCACAGCAGCGAAGCCGCGAGGACCAGATAGGGGTTGGCGTCAGCACCGGCCAGGCGGTTTTCGACACGGCGGTTCTGCGGCGTGGCTTCCGGTACGCGCAGGCCAACCGTGCGGTTCTCTTCGCCCCATTCGACGTTCACCGGCGCCGAGGTGTCCGGCAGGAAGCGGCGGAACGAATTGACGTTTGGCGCGAACAGCGGCAGCAGCTCAGGGATGTACTTCTGCAGGCCGCCGATGTGGTTCATAAACAGCTGGCTCATGCTGCCGTCGGCATTGGAGAACAGGTTCTTGCCGGTCTTGATGTCCACCACGCTCTGGTGAATGTGCATCGCGCTGCCTGGCTGATCGGTGATCGGCTTGGCCATAAAGGTCGCGGCCACATCGTGCTTGAGCGAGGCTTCACGCATGGTGCGCTTGAATACGGTGATCTGATCCGCCAGATGCAGCGCCTCGCCGTGACGGAAGTTGATCTCCATCTGTGCCGGGCCGTCTTCGTGGATCAGCGTGTCGAGGTCCAGGCCCTGGATTTCGCACCAGTCGTAGACGTCTTCAAACAGCGGATCAAATTCGTTGGCGGCATCGATAGAGAACGACTGGCGGCCCACCTCAGGACGCCCGGAGCGGCCCATCGGCGCTTCCAGCGGGAAATCCGGGTCGCTGCAACGCTTGGTCAGGTAGAACTCCATTTCCGGCGCGACGATCGGCTTCCAGCCCTTATCGGCATACAACTTGAGAATATTCTTGAGGATGTTGCGCGGCGACAGCTCGATCGGATTGCCCTGCTTGTCGAAGGTGTCGTGGATCACCATCGCCGTCGGCTCCAGCGCCCATGGCACCAGGAACGCGGCGTTCTCATCCGGGCGGCAGAACATATCAATGTCCGCCTCGTCGAGCAGGTCGTAATAGATGTCATCCTCGACGTAGTCGCCGGTCACTGTCTGTAGCAGCACACTCTCGGGGAGGCGCATGCCCTTTTCGTCGAGGAACTTATTGGTCGGCGAAATCTTACCGCGGGCAATGCCGGTAAGATCGCTGATCAAGCATTCAACTTCGGTGATTTTGCGTTCTTTCAGCCAGCTCGAAAGCTGGTCTAATTTGGTGCTCATAGAGACCTCAGGGTTGGTGAGAACCGACTTATATAGAGTCGGTTCAGCGTTGCCCCGCCGTCTTCCTGCAAGCCTCACCAAAGGCCTGGAAGATGGCGAGATAATTCGGGTTAGATCGTACCTGCCATTCAGGGTGCCATTGCACCCCCAAGGCAAAGCTTTTGGCACCTTCGACGGAGAAGGCTTCGATCAACCCGTCAGGCGCCAGTGCTTCTACGCGAAGGCCCGGCGCCAGACGCTGAACGCCCTGGCCATGAATGGAATTAACTTGAATCTCGTCCGGCAAGCCGATGCCGGCGAGCAGCCCGCCCGGCTGCACATGCAGCGCGTGACGCAGGCCATATTGTTGTTCTACGGGAAGATCAGCGGGTTCACGGTGGTCCATTAACCCGGCAACCTCATGCACACGCTGATGCAGTGCACCACCAAAGGCTACGTTCATCTCCTGAAAACCACGGCAAATGCCCAACACCGGGATACCGGCAGCAATTGCTGCTTTAATCAAAGGAAGTGTCGTATTGTCACGCGCCGGATCATGCGCAGTGCCGGGTTCACTGGCGTCGCCAGCATAGTGATGGGGTTCAACGTTGGAAGGCGAGCCGGTAAACACCAGGCCGTCGAGTTGCTGCAGCAGGTAAGCCTGATCAAGCTGCTCACCCAGTGCAGGGATGATGACTGGCATACCACCTGCCACCTGAACAATTGCTTGCAGGTATTTATCACCGGCAGTGTGGTAGATGTTGTGCCCGATCTGCTTGGTGCAGGCACTAACGCCGATTATCGGCTGGCGCGACATGAGACACCCGTTTTATTGCTGTTATGGGTTTTGGCCGAGCTTAGCCTTGTTCATTTTTTTTCACAATAGCCATGTAAAAAATTGAACACACCCGACTGAGCACCGCGAAAGACAAGGGCTTCAGCTAGGCTGCACTGCCCTGTAATGCCCTGAAATTGGCCACCAAGCACCAATTAGGGGCAAAACGCGCCTCTCTTGACAGCATCAGGTGTTTAAGATTGACTCACACCCGTGCAATTGCATGATTGATATTTTTAACATAAAAGGTGTTGCATCATGTCGGTACCCCCGCGTGCCGTTCAGCTTAACGAAGCGAACGCGTTCCTTAAGAAACATCCTGAGGTCCTGTTCGTCGACCTTCTGATCGCAGATATGAATGGTGTGGTGCGCGGTAAGCGTATCGAGCGTGCGAGCCTGCATAAGGTTTACGAGCGCGGCATCAATCTCCCGGCGTCTCTATTCGCTCTGGATATCAATGGTTCAACGGTGGAAAGCACCGGTCTGGGTCTGGATATCGGCGATGCCGATCGTATCTGTTATCCCATCCCCAACACCCTGTGCTACGAGCCTTGGCAGAAGCGCCCTACCGCGCAACTGTTAATGACCATGCATGAACTGGAAGGCCAGCCGTTCTTTGCCGATCCACGGGAAGTGTTGCGTCAGGTGGTCGAGAAGTTCGACGAACTGGGCCTTACCATTTGTGCAGCCTTCGAGCTGGAGTTCTACCTGATTGACCAGGCCAACGTGAATGGCCGTCCGCAGCCACCGCTGTCGCCCCTGTCAGGCAAACGTCCACACTCGACTCAGGTGTACCTGATCGACGACCTCGATGAATACGCCGAGTGCCTGCAGGACATCCTCGAAGGTGCTAAAGAGCAGGGCATCCCTGCCGACGCCATCGTCAAGGAAAGTGCGCCGGCGCAATTCGAGGTGAACCTGCACCACGTCGCCGATCCGATCAAGGCCTGCGACTACGCGCTGCTGCTTAAGCGCCTGGTTAAGAACATCGCGTATGACCATGAAATGGACACCACCTTCATGGCCAAGCCGTACCCCAACCAAGCGGGTAACGGGCTGCATGTGCACATCTCGATTCTCGACAAAGACGGCAATAATATTTTTGCCTGCGAAGATCCTGAGCAGAACGATGCACTGCGCCACGCCATTGGCGGCGTGCTGGAAACCATGCCTGCTTCGATGGCCTTCCTCTGCCCCAACGTCAACTCTTACCGTCGCTTCGGTGCGCAGTACTACGTACCGAACTCACCAAGCTGGGGTATCGACAACCGCACCGTAGCCCTGCGCGTACCGAATGACACGGCCGATGCCGTGCGCATCGAGCACCGCGTCGCCGGCGCAGACGCCAACCCGTACTTGCTGCTGTCGGCGGTATTGGCTGGTGTGCACCACGGCCTGACCAACAAAATCGAGCCGGGGCCGCCTGTAGAAGGCAACTCCTACGAGCAAAACGAGCAAAGCCTGCCGAACAACCTGCGCGATGCCCTGCGCGAGTTGGACGACAGTGAAATCCTGGCACGCTATATCGACCCGAAATACATCGATATCTTCGTCGCCTGTAAGGAAAGCGAGTTGGCCGAGTTCGAGAACTCCATCTCCGACCTCGAGTACAACTGGTACTTGCACACCGTTTGATGCAACACCCAACGCCGGCCTTCGAGCCGGCGTTTTTTATTCTGCGCGCTGCGCCACGCCTGCCCTTTATTCACGTCTCGGCGCGATGACGGGCAAGCTGCGCCGCACATTCCTGCTGACGCGACACGACCTCTTCGGGAGATCACCATGCCTCGCCTGTTTGCCTTACTGCTGCTTGCCCTGACGCCGCTGCTGGCCAGCGCCGAAGAGGTGATACGCGTCTACAACTGGAATGACTACATTGCCCCGCAGGTGCTCAAGGACTTCGAGGCCGAAACCGGTATTCGCGTGGAATACCACACCTTCAGCACCGCCTCCGAGTTGGACACCATACTGGCCAGCGGTGAAGCGATTGATATTGCCGTGCCTTCGCACGATGCGCTGCCAGCGATGATCAAGAACGGCGCCCTGCAGCCGCTGGATTTCAAGCGACTGCCCAACCGCAAACACCTCGACAAGCAACTGCTCAGCACCCTGGTCGCCCTCGACCCCGCCAACCGGCATGCCGTGCCCTACCTATGGGGCGCCGTGGGCCTGGCAATCAATACACCGCTCGCGGAAGCAGCCTTTGGTGGCCCGCTACCGGACAGCTGGAGCCTGCTGTTCGACGCGGAACAGAGCGCGCGGCTAGCCCCTTGTGGCATCAGCCTGCTGGATGCACCCGACGAGACCCTGACCGTACTACTCAGTTATCAAGGCCGCAGCCTGGCACGCAGCTCGCCGAGCCGGATCAAGCGCAGCAGCCAAGTGCTCGACGGCCTGCGCCCCAACCTGCGCTATATCGACAGCGAGCGTTATATCGACGACCTCAACCAGGGCAAACTGTGCGTCGCCATGGCCTGGGTTGGCGATGCGCTAGCCGCTGCCGACGCCGGCCAACCCGTGCGTTTTCTGGTGCCGGATGAAGGCTCGGTGCTGTTTATCGACAGCCTGGTCATCCCCAGCAGCGCCAAACGTCCAGACCTGGCTCATCGCTTTATCGACTACCTGATGCAGCCCAAGGTCGCCGCACTGATTACCGCCGAAACCCTGTACCCCAGCGGTAATGCCGACTCACAGGCGTTTCTCGACGAAGCCCTGCGCAACCAGCCGGGCTTGTACCCGGATCGCGAAACCAAACGCCGCCTGCACGCATTGGAAACCCTGCCGGAAAAGCACAGCGCGACCCTGGAAGCCGTGTGGACACGCTTTCGTGATGGCAGTTGAGTGATAGAACAGGGAGAAGCTGTTGGCTCTGGCATTCTGCGTCGCACTACGTCCTGCATCCCTGCAGTGGTAGCCGCACCAAGAGCCGCCAACAAGACTGATGCCCCGCAAGGGGCATCAGTCGGCAGCCGCTTACTTGACCAGCTGACGCCAGGCCTTTAGCGAACCGATGGTCAATAGCTGCGCCTTGCGCGCCGCCAGTACATCCGGGTCAATGGTCTGATTGGCCAGCTCGACCAGTTTGTTCAGTTCACCATAGAGCCGGTCGACTTCTGGCACCTCCAACACCTCACGCGCCAAATGCAGCCACACCTGCAGGCGCTCGATACGCGGCAGCTGTTCGGCCAGATCTTCCGGCTGCTGCTGATAACGACGCAGCTGCAGGGCAGCGCCCTCTTCCGCAATCAAGGTCGGCAACCAGTTACCCAGTGGCGCAGCACCTTGGCGGTTGCCACGGTTATTGCGCTCCTGGGTCCAGCTGCGCGCCAGCAACCAGCGCGAGGTGGTCAGGGAGAACAGGCCCCAGCGGGTGTTTTCAAGCTCGGCCGCGAACTGCGCCGGAGCATTTTTGCGCACCTGCTCATCCAACTGACCGGCCAGCAGCAGTGGCCGCCATTCCAACAGCAACGCATCAAGCAATTCACGCAAGGCATGACTGCTCGCACGCGGCGCGGCCTGGCCGAGGCTACCGAGCAGCGCTCGCAAACCGATCAACTGCTCCAGCCACTCGACCAGCAAGCGCCAGTGGCCATTGAAGCGGTATTGTTCCGCCAGGCGCTGGCTGCTGCCCAGCAGGTACCAGCCCAGCGCGACGACGCTGTCGTCGAGGCTGGTTTCCGCGCTCACGGCAGGCGCCGGCAGATTCAGGCTGTAGCTGCTGGCATCGAACAGCCGATAACCGCGTTCGGCCTTGCTGATATCGCAGGGCATCAGCGCCAGATCAGCCGCCAGCTCGGCAGCCAGCTCCAGCAACGCATCGGGTTCACCCTGGCGCAGCTCCAGTTCCAGCTCGCAGATTTCTTCCTCGCCTTCGCCGGCAATCACCTTGCCCAGGTCCAGCGCGGCCTCGATCACCACCTTGGCCTTGCCGCGACCCCAGGCGATTTCCGCCTTCTCACGGATAAAATCAGTGGTGAAGATCGGTACCAACTGCTTCTTGTCCAACTCGGCCAAGGCCGCTGGCCAGCAGCTGTCATCGAGTTTTTTCAGGTCCAGCTTGGCTTTAGCCAGGTTCCAGTCCCACTCATTGCGCTCCGACAGGCCGGCCACGCTTTGCCCACGGGTTTTCAGGGTCTGAATAAACTGCTCACCGTCGCGGCGCACGCGCAGAGCCACCTTGGCGGCTGCCAGATCGCGCTCGGGGGTATCGAAGTACTGATTGAACAGTTCGCGCGGCTCCCAACCACTCTTGTTGCGCTTCTTCAGCAACGGGTGATCACGCAGGGCGGCCAAGGTTGCACGGCTAACCCGCAGTTTGATTTCGGTTTCTTTGTTCATGATGATGGGAGTCAACGCCTACTATGAAATTGTGACAGTCCGATTACCTGCGCTAGCGGGCCTGCGGACTGATCCGTATACTTGCCGCCTTCTTAACGCCGGGGTTCACCCTATGCCAGTCAATCCATTTGCCAGCCTGTTTGGCCGCTCACCGATTGGGCCAATGCAAAAGCACTTTGCCAAGGCTCACGAGTGCGCAGCGAATCTGGTGCCGTTCTTCGAAGCCGTAATGGTCGAGGATTGGGCCAAGGTAGAACAGGTACAGCAGGAAATGGCCAGCCTCGAAGGTGAGGCCGACAAGCTCAAGAAAAACGTGCGCTTGCACCTGCCCAAGAGTCTGTTCCTGCCCGTACCGCGCTCGGATCTGCTTGAGCTGCTGAGTGTACAGGACAAAGTTGCCAACCGCGCCAAGGACATCGCCGGCCTGATGCTCGGCCGCGAAATGACCATTCCGCAGCCGCTGCAACAGCTGATGCGCGCGTTTGTACAACGCACCGTGGATGCCAGCGCCCAGGCGCTGAAGGCCATGAACGAACTCGACGAGCTACTGGAAACCGGCTTTGGTGGCCGCGAAGCAGTGCTGGTCGAATCCATGGTCATGGAACTGGAACAAATCGAACGCGACACCGACAAGATGCAAATCGAAGTGCGGCGTACGCTGTTCAAACTGGAAAAGGATCTTCCTGCGGTCGATGTGATGTTCCTCTACAAGATCATCGAGTGGATCGGCGACGTAGCCGACCGTGCCGAACGTGTCGGCAACCGACTGGAACAACTGCTGGCGCGCTAAGCGCCAGTGTCCTTTCTGGAATCTACGGATTAATTATTTATGTCTCTGATTGCGGACTACGGCCTCGTATTGCTGCTGCTTGCCTGTCTCTTCGGCTTTTTCATGGCCTGGGGCGTGGGTGCTAATGATGTGGCCAATGCCATGGGCACCTCGGTGGGCTCGCGCGCACTGACCATCAAACAGGCGATCCTGATCGCCATGGTCTTTGAGTTTGCCGGCGCCTACCTGGCCGGTGGCGAGGTGACCGATACCATCAAAAACGGCATTGTTGATGCCACCATGATCACCCCGGACCTCATGGTCTTGGGCATGATGTCCGCCCTCTTGGCAGCCGGCACTTGGCTGCTAGTGGCGTCGACACGCGGCTGGCCGGTCTCTACGACACACTCCATCGTCGGCGCGGTGATCGGCTTTGCGGCTGTTGGCGTGTCCATGGATGCCGTGCACTGGAGCGGTGTGGGTCCGATCGTGGCCAGCTGGGTGGTGTCGCCGCTGCTCTCGGGCTTTGTCGCTTTCTGGCTGTTTACCAGCGTGCAAAAGCTGATCATCGACACCGACAACCCCTTCCTTAATGCCAAGCGTTTCGTGCCGCTGTACATGTTCATCACCGGCTTCATGGTCAGCATCATGACCCTGACCAAAGGCCTCAAGCACATCGGCTTGCACCTCTCCAACACGGAAGGGCTGATGCTCTCACTGGCTATCGGCGCGGTCGTCATGCTGCTGGGTATCGCCCTGCTCAGCCGGATCAAGGTCGACGTAGAAGCCGACAAAGACTTCCACTACGCCAGCGTGGAGAAGGTCTTTGCCGTCCTGATGATCTTCACTGCCTGCGCCATGGCCTTCGCCCATGGTTCCAACGATGTGGCCAACGCCGTCGGCCCTCTGGCAGCGATTGTCGGGGTGATTCAGTCCGGCGGTGAAGCCGTGATTGGCGCCAAATCCGCCGTACCAGGCTGGGTGTTGCTGCTCGGCGCGGTGGGCATCGTTATCGGTCTGGCCACCTATGGTTACAAGGTGATCGCCACCATCGGTAAAGAAATCACCGAACTGACCCCAAGCCGTGGCTTTGCGGCCGAACTGGCGACCGCCACCACCGTGGTCGGCGCCTCGGCCATGGGCCTGCCGGTCTCCACCACCCACACCCTGGTGGGTGCGGTACTGGGTGTGGGCCTGGCGCGCGGTATTGGCGCGCTGAACCTGGGCGTGATCGGTAAAATCTTTATCTCCTGGCTGATCACCCTGCCAGTGGGCGCTGCGCTGTCGATTTTCTTCTTCTTTATCCTGCGCGGCATCTTCCTCTAAGCACCTCACGGTTTTATCTCCGCAAGCGTTAGCCCTATGATGGGACTCGCTTGCGGAGATAGCCGATGCCCCTGCCTTCCCTCAAAGACCAATTCGCCGCCCTGATCGCCGCCCCATCGGTCAGCTGTACGCAGGCGCATTGGGATCAGTCCAACCGTCCCGTCATTGACCTGCTATCTGGTTGGCTTAGCGACCTCGGCTTTGCCTGCGACGTGCAGCACGTGGCACCCGGCAAGTTCAACCTGCTCGCCAGCTATGGCAGCGGCCCTGGCGGCTTAGTACTGGCCGGGCACAGCGACACCGTGCCGTTCGATGCGCAGCTGTGGCAAACCGACCCACTCAAGCTCACCGAAGTCGATGGTCGCTGGATTGGCCTGGGCAGTTGCGACATGAAGGGATTCTTTGCCCTGATCATCGAGGCCGTGCAACCGCTCCTCGGCCAACCGTTCAAACAACCGCTACTGATTCTCGCCACCTGCGATGAAGAAAGTTCGATGTCTGGCGCGCGCGCCCTGGCCGCCGCCGGCCAGCCGCTGGGCCGTGCGGCGGTGATTGGTGAGCCGACCGGGTTACGGCCGATTCGCCTGCACAAAGGCATCATGATGGAGCGCATCGATATTCTCGGACAAAGCGGCCACTCCTCGGACCCAAGCCTCGGCCACAGCGCGCTGGAGGCCATGCAGGACGTGATGTTCGCGCTACGCGACCTGCGTGCGCAGTGGCAGCGCGAGTTCAACAACCCGCAATTCAGCATGCCGCAGCCAACCCTGAATTTCGGCTGCATCCATGGCGGCGATAACCCCAACCGTATCTGCGGCCAATGCGCACTGGAGTTCGACCTGCGCCCCTTGCCCGGCATGCAGCCGGAGGCGCTGCGCGCGGCGATCCGCCAGAAGCTGCAACCGCTAGCCGAGCAACACCAGGTAAAAATCGACTACGCGCCCCTCTTCCCCAGCGTGCCGCCGTTTGAGCAAAACGCCGACGCCGAACTGGTGCGCATCGCCGAACGCCTGACCGGGCACAGCGCCACGTCGGTGGCATTTGCCACCGAAGCGCCTTATCTTCAGCAGCTTGGCTGCGAAACCCTGGTACTCGGCCCCGGCGATATCGACTGCGCCCACCAGCCGAATGAATACCTGGACATGTCACGTTTGCAGCCGACCGTGCGTCTGTTGCAACAACTGATCGAACATTACTGTCTGAACCCCAGCCAACCGGCTGTGCCATCTGGAGGAGAGAACGCGTGAAGCTGTCCCAACTGCGACGATAAAAGCGCTCCCGGCTGCCTCGTCTGGCGCACGCGCGCCACCCCATGCGTTCCATACTCGACACAGGTTCTTCAGGTAATGCACGACCACGTTAATTGGCTCCGCCACGCTTCGCCCTATATCAATGCCCACCGCGACTGCACCTTTGTCGTCATGCTGCCGGGCGAGGGCGTTGCCCACGCCAACTTCGGCAATATCGTTCATGACTTGGTGCTCCTGCACAGCCTGGGCGTGCGTTTGGTGCTGGTGCACGGCTCGCGCCCGCAAATTGAAACGCGCCTGGCAAGCAACGGTTTAACCCCACGCTATCACCGCGACCTGCGCATCACCGACAGCCCAACCCTGGACTGCGTGATTGATGCCGTCGGCCAGCTGCGTATCGCCATTGAAGCGCGCCTGTCGATGGACATGGCGCGCTCGCCCATGCAGGGCTCACGCATGCGCGTGACCAGCGGCAACTTCGTCACCGCACGGCCGATTGGCGTGGTCGATGGCGTTGACTATCACCACACCGGCGAAGTGCGGCGCATCGACCGCAAGGGCATCAACCGTCAGCTGGATGAGCGCAGCATCGTTCTGCTGTCGCCTCTGGGCTATTCGCCCACTGGCGAGATCTTCAACCTGGCCTGCGAAGACGTCGCCACCCGCGCTGCCATTGACCTTGATGCCGACAAGCTGCTGCTGTTCGGCGCCGAGTGCGGCCTGCTCGACGCCGCCGGTAAGCTGGTGCGCGAACTGCGCCCACAACAAGTACCCGCGCACCTGCAACGCCTGGGCAACAGCTACCAGGCCGAGTTGCTCGACGCCGCGGCAGAAGCCTGCAAGGGCGGCGTGCGGCGCAGCCATATCGTCAGCTACGCCGAAGACGGTGCGCTGCTCAGCGAGCTGTTCACCCGCACCGGCAACGGCACCCTGGTGGCACAAGAACAGTTCGAGTCGCTGCGCGAGGCAACCATCGAAGATGTCGGCGGCTTGATGGAGTTGATCACCCCATTGGAAGACCAGGGCATTCTGGTGCGCCGCTCACGCGAGGTGCTGGAGCGCGAAATCGAGCAGTTCAGCATTGTTGAGCGCGAAGGGCTGATCATCGCCTGCGCGGCGCTGTACCAGATTGCCGACTCGGATTTTGGCGAGCTGGCGTGCCTGGCAGTCAACCCGGCCTACCGCCACGGCGGACGCGGCGATGAATTGCTTGAACGCATCGAGGACAGGGCACGGGCGCAAGGCCTGAAAACCCTGTTCGTGCTCACCACCCGCACCGCCCACTGGTTCCGCGAGCGTGGCTTCGAACTCAGCAGCGTCGACCGCCTGCCCGCCGCACGCGCCTCGCTGTACAACTACCAGCGCAACTCACAGGTGTTTGAAAAAGCACTGTAGCAAGCACAACCTTCTCAGCCTGTAGGGTGGGTTAGCGACACCTACCGCATGACTCAAGGAAGGCTGCGGTAAAAGAGTGTCGCGTAACCCACCAAGCGGTATCAGCCCATTTGGTGGGTTACAGCGCACCGATTACGCTTGAGTGGTTAGCGATGCAATAAGCGCCTAACCCACCCTACGAAGCTTGTCTGTCGCTAATCCGCCTGGGCGTGATTGCGTTTCGGCAGATGGGTTGGCAGGTACAAACCGATATAGGCATCGAACACCCGCATGCCTTCCTCGGCCATACGTGGGGTGATTTCGCCGTGCAGCTGCACCGAGCGCGCATACACGCGGTCGCCCAGTTCCATGGCCAGGGCGAACACGTCTACGTCGTCCGGCAGCTGCGGCAAGGGGAAATGGCGGTCGAACAACACCTGCATCGCCTGGCCCAGCTCGATGTCGTGCTGGCGATCGGCCTGGGTCACTTCAGCCAGGCCGTGCTGCGCCAAAATCAGCTGACGCGCAGCGGCATCGGCCGCGTAGATCGCCAACATACGCTGCTCGACCAACCGCGACAGATCACGCCAGTCGCGCAGGCTGGCATGCTCCACCGGTTCCTGCAGGCAGGCGCGAAACGCCGCGTGAATATCTGCCGTCAGCGCTTCAAGCAATGCCGGCACGCTGGCGAAAAAGTGATACACCGACGAGGGCGGAATCTGCGCGCGCTCGGCCACGCTGTAGATCGACAGGCTGGCCACGCCCTGTTCGGCCAGTAACTCACGGGCAGCCGCTAGTATGCCGGCGATGCGGTTCTGGCTACTGGCGCGGGGTTTGCGGGCAACAGGCGGACGTGACATGGCGAGACTCGGAGCAAGGGGAGTGCTATTGGACGCCAGGCAGCGGCCAGCTCGCAAGTTTCTCAGAACCGGTTTCGGATCTCGCGAGCTAGAGCGAGACAAGGCAAAAATGGCCGAGGAAGCGGAGTTTACGAGTTGTAAATGAGCACTACTCGCTTCACTCGCCCTCCGGGCCGCGCTAAAGCGCGTTAGCCGCAAGCGGCTTGCCGAGGCCATTTTTAACGCAGTATCGCCGACGCGCAGCAGATCCGAGGGTGTCAGACGCGTGCGCCGCGTACACCTTCAGCCAACGCCGCACACAGGCTCAGCACGCCCTCTACGGCCTGCTCGTTGCTGCTGGCATTGGCGATCTGGTCGATCAGTGCCGAGCCCACCACCACACCTTCGGCCAAGCGCGCGATAGTCGCGGCATGCTCAGGGGTACGGATGCCGAAGCCGATGCACAACGGCAGGTCGGTATGCCGACGCAGGCGGGTAACGGCCTGCTCGACGTGCTCCAACGTGGCAGAACCGGCACCGGTCACGCCGGCCACCGAGACGTAATAGACGAAGCCAGAGCTGCCGTTGAGCACGGTCGGCAAACGCTTGTCATCGGTGGTCGGGGTGGTCAGGCGGATAAAATCGATACCGGCTGCCTGCGCGGGGTCGCACAGGTCAACGTTATGTTCTGGCGGCAGGTCGACCACGATCAGGCCGTCGACACCAGCCTCTTTGGCTTCAGCGATAAAGCGCTCGACGCCATATTTGTGAATCGGGTTGAAGTAGCCCATCAGCACCAGCGGCGTGGCCTGCTCGCCTTCACGGAATTCGCGAACCATCTGCAGGGTTTTCGCCAGGTCCTGCTTGCCTTCGAGGGCACGAATGTTGGCCAGCTGGATCGCTGGACCATCGGCCATCGGATCGGTGAACGGCATACCCAGCTCGATCACA
This sequence comes from Pseudomonas spirodelae, assembly GCF_034653255.1. Lineage (NCBI taxonomy): Bacteria > Pseudomonadati > Pseudomonadota > Gammaproteobacteria > Pseudomonadales > Pseudomonadaceae > Pseudomonas > Pseudomonas spirodelae. Next base: position 21,619 of record NZ_JAYEET010000008.1, read on the forward strand.
TCGGCACCGGCTGCAGGCAAGCCCTTGAGGATGGCCAGGGAGGCATCATAGTTCGGGTCGCCGGCGGTGACGAAGGTCACCAAGGCGGCGCGATTTTGCTGTTTCAGTTCGGCAAAGCGGCTCTGCAGGCGGCTCATGCGTGCGTCTCCTGTTGTTCCATGTGGTGCACGATGGTTTGCATATCTTTGTCGCCACGGCCAGACAGGTTGACCACCATCAGGTGATCCTTGGGCAGATTCGGCGCACGCTTGAACACTTCAGCCAACGCGTGAGCGGTTTCCAGTGCCGGGATAATGCCTTCCTGGCGGCAGCAAATATGGAAGGCTTCCAGGGCTTCGGTGTCAGTCACCGAGGTGTACTCGACGCGACCAATCTCATGCAACCAGGCGTGCTCTGGGCCGATGCCCGGGTAATCGAGACCGGCAGAAATCGAGTGGGCGTCGATGATCTGGCCGTCGTCGTTCTGCAGCAGGAAGGTGCGGTTACCGTGCAGTACGCCCGGTACGCCACCGTTCAAGCTGGCCGCGTGTTTGCCGGTTTCGATGCCATGACCGGCCGCTTCAACGCCGATGATTTTCACGTCTTTGTCGTCAAGGAACGGGTGGTACAGGCCGATGGCATTCGAGCCACCGCCGATGCAGGCGATCAGGCTGTCGGGCAGGCGACCTTCCTGGGCAAGCATCTGCTCACGGGTTTCCTTGCCGATCACCGCTTGGAAGTCGCGGACCATTGCCGGGTAAGGGTGCGGGCCGGCCACGGTGCCGATCATGTAGAAGGTGCTGTCGACGTTGGTCACCCAGTCGCGCAGGGCTTCGTTCATTGCATCTTTCAGGGTGCCGGTACCGGCGACCACGGGAACCACGGTTGCGCCCATCAGCTTCATGCGCAGTACGTTAGCGTTTTGGCGATGGATGTCAGTGCTGCCCATGAAGATCACGCATTCCATGCCAAAGCGCGCCGCCACGGTGGCGGTGGCCACGCCGTGCATGCCCGCGCCAGTTTCGGCGATGATGCGTTTTTTGCCCATGCGCTTGGCCAGCAACACCTGGCCGATGCAGTTGTTGATCTTGTGCGCGCCGGTGTGGTTGAGCTCTTCGCGCTTGAAGTAGATCTTCGCGCCGCCGCACATGTCGGTCAGACGCTCGGCGAAGTACAGCGGGCTCGGGCGGCCGACAAAATCACGCTGAAAGTAGGCCAGTTCCTTCTGGAACTCAGGATCAAGCTTGGCCTTCTCGTATTCGTCGGCCAGGTCATGGATCAGCGGCATCAGGGTTTCGGCGACATATTGGCCACCGAACGAGCCGAAAAGGCCGTTGGCGTCAGGGCCAGCGCGGAAAGAAGTCATGGCGTTCTCCTTGGGAAAGTAGCGCTGTAGTTCGCGGGCCCAACCCGCTTCTCTACGGCAATGGACACAGGATAAAGCTGCAGCCCGCGCGACAAAAGCGATAAGATCGCCGCAACCTGTTAGGAAAACTCACACATGAGCCAGGACCTTCCGCCGCTGAATGCCTTGCGCGCCTTCGAAGCCGCTGCGCGCCTGAACAGCATCAGCCAAGCAGCAGATGAGCTGCATGTCACGCATGGCGCCGTCAGCCGACAGGTGCGCCTCCTCGAAGAGCACTTGGGTGTGGCCTTGTTCAGCAAGGAAGGGCGCGGCCTTAAACTCACAGATTCTGGGGTTCGTTTACGCGATGTCAGCGCGGAGTTGTTCGGCCGCCTGCGCAGCACCTGCGCCGAACTGCAGCAGGGCCAGGCCGATGCGCCGTTTGTCTTGGCCTGCCCGGGCAGCCTGCTGGCGCGCTGGTTTATTCCGCGCCTGGACCGGCTCAACCGCGAGTTACCGGAACTGCGCTTGCAGCTGTCCGCCAGCGAAGGCGAACTGGACCCGCGCCGCAGCGGTGTGGACGCCACCCTGTGGTTCGCCGAGCCGCCGTGGCCGGCGGATATGCAGGTGTTCGAGCTGGCGGCCGAACGCATCGGCCCGGTGCTCAGCCCACGCTATGCGCACTTCGCCGCACTGCATCAGGCGCCCGCAGCAGCCCTGCTGAATGAGCCGCTGCTGCACACCAGCTCACGCCCGCAAGCCTGGCCCAGCTGGGCAGGCAGCAATGCACTGGACGCCTCAACACTGAAACTCGGCCAGGGCTTCGAGCATCTCTATTACCTGCTGGAAGCTGCCGCCGCAGGCTTGGGTGTGGCAATTGCCCCGCAGCAACTGGTCGCCGATGACCTTGCCGGCGGTCGCCTGGTTGCGCCCTGGGGCTTTGTCGAAACCTCGGCACGCTTGGCCTTGTGGGTGCCGGCGCGCCGCCTGGATAAACGCGCGCAGCGCCTGGCCGAGTGGTTACGCAGCGAGCTGGCGCGCTGAAACGCTCCTACAGATCGGGCAAACCGCTGGGGTTCAACTAGCGTTGAACTATCAGCCAAAGGAGAACGCTCATGTCCGATCATCACACCTACAAGAAAATCGAAATCGTCGGTTCCTCGAAAACCAGCATCGAAGATGCCATCGAGAATGCCCTCGCTGAGTGCGCCAAATCAGTCCGCAATATGGACTGGTTCGAAGTGGTGGAAACCCGCGGGCATATCGTCGACGGCAAAGTCGGTCACTATCAAGTCAGCCTGAAAGTCGGCTTCCGTATGAGCAACAGCTAGCCGCACCCAACGACCTGGCCAGCACATGCTCGCTGGCCAGGTTCAGCGCGCTGATCAACACCGTCCGCCCGAGAAACACACCCAACCCTTGGAATCTGCAGAACAAACCCCACTATCTAACTCAGGTATTGGCGCACTGCTGCGCCGTGCAAACGGATAATCCATAGGCAGACCCGATGAGCGCACTCGCACAGAGCAAATTCTCCACCCTTGATCTCGCCCCGATTCGTGACGACGGCAACGCCGCCCAGGCCCTGCACAACTCCCTGGCGCTGGCGCAGCATGTCGAGCGCCTGGGCTTCGAGCGCTTCTGGGTGGCCGAACACCACAATATGGATGGCATCGCCAGCTCGGCCACCTCTGTACTGCTGGGCTATCTGGCCGCCGGCACCTCAACCATTCGCCTGGGCTCTGGCGGCGTGATGCTGCCCAACCATGCCCCGCTGGTGATTGCTGAACAGTTCGGCACCCTGGCGACTCTCTATCCGGGGCGAATCGAGTTGGGCCTGGGGCGTGCACCGGGCGCCGATCACTTCACTGCGCAAGCCCTGCGCCGCGACCGCATTGGCAGCGCCGATGACTTCCCCGCCGACGTTGAGGAGTTGCAACGCTACCTGGGCCCGCGCACGCCCGATCAACGGGTGATCGCCATGCCGGGGGCGGACACCAACGTGCCGATCTGGCTGCTTGGTTCCAGCCTGTTCAGCGCCCAGCTGGCGGGCGAAAAAGGCCTGCCCTATGCCTTCGCCTCACACTTCGCGCCGCGCTATATGCATGAGGCGATTCGCGTCTACCGCAACCACTTCAAGCCCTCGGCGGTACTCGACAAACCTTACGTGATGCTCGGTGTACCGCTGATTGCCGCCGACACGGATGAACAGGCCGAATACCTGGCCACCTCGGCCTACCAGCGCATTCTGGCGCTGATTCGCGGCCAGAGCCTGGTACAGAAGCCACCGGTAAACAGCATGCAAGGCCTGTGGCTGCCGCATGAAAAAGAAGCCGTGAACAACTTCCTCGGCCTGGCGGTAATCGGCGGCCCGGAAAGAGTTCAGGCACGCCTGGAGATGCTGCTGGAGCAGACTGGCGCCGATGAGCTGATCTTCACCTGTGACCTGTATGACTTCGCCGATCGCCTGCATGCCTTTGAACTGCTGGCACAGCTGCGCTGATTTACCAACGGCAGGACAATTGACGAACTTGTGCGGCCAATAGCACTCCCAACCCTGTAACCCCACGCACAGGAGACGCACGATGAAGAAGACCGCATCAGCCCACTGGCAAGGTGGCATCAAGGATGGCAAAGGCACGATTTCGACCCAGAGCGGCGCGCTGAACAAAGTGCCTTATGGCTTTAATACGCGCTTCGAAGACCAACCCGGCAGCAACCCCGAGAAGCTGCTCGGTGCGGCCCACGCGGGCTGCTTTTCCATGGCGCTGTCCAAGGAACTGGGCGACGCCGGAATGACCGCCGAAAGCATCGAAACCCGCGCGGAGGTGACGCTCGACAAACAGGATGGCGGCTTTGCCATCACCGCCGTGCACCTGTCCTTGCACGCGAAAATCCCCGGAGCCGACCGCGCCGCCTTCGAGAAAGCCGTGGAAACCGCGAAGAACGGCTGCCCCGTCTCAAAAGTGCTAAACGCCGAGATTACTCTGGAAGCGGTGCTCGATAGCAGCCTCTAATTCAGAACCTGCTCACGATCTAGCGAGCTAGAGCACTGCAAGGCGCTACGTTAGTAACAGCCTCCGGCTGGTCAAAGCAGGCGAGGAAGCGGAGTGTACTGTTGTACATGAGCATTCCGACTGGGCTCGCATCCGAGCCTGTTTTTAACGCCGCAGGGCCGACGCGCAGCAGATCGTGGACAGGTTCTCAGAACGTACCGCAGCGCAAAACCTTGCCGCGCGCCAGCACATTGCGCTGCGCATCATAGAGCCAGGCCTGGGCTTTCATCTGCATGGGCCTGGCCTCTAGTCGGTAGCGCTGTCCGGCGACAAAGTTGTCATGTCGTATACGAATTTCGCAGGTCACCTGCCGCGGTTCGGAGAGGCCATCCTGGCCACCGCCGCTGTTTACCTCAAACTGAAAACGCGCCTGTAATTCATGGGCACCGGCGGGCACCTGAAAGTAGCGACCATCGTTGAGCCGCTGGCCATCGAGGCGATCAGCCATAAGCAGGGTGCCGGCATTGCTGCGCAGTTCAACCCAGGCTTGGCTCGGGTCAGGCGACGGTAGGGGCGAGGCGCAGGCGCTGAGCACCAGCATACTGCTCAATAAACCTAGGTAATGCATGGCATACCTCCCTCATTTAACTGCCCACTAGCCTACGCCGATCCTGCGCTGGTAGCGTGGCAGCCTGTCTATTCATCGGTAACTGGTCATGTTCGACACGCTGTCCTGGCGCTGGGTTGCACTGGTAACCACGCTGCTGCTGAGCGGTTGCAGCAGCCTGGATTACTACAGCCACCTGGCCAGTGGACAACTGCAGCTGCTCAAGGCCCGCGAACCGATTGCCGAGCTGCTGGCCAGGCCGACTGTCGAGCCCAGCCTCAAGCAGCGCCTGGCCCTGGCGCAACGCGCCCGCGACTTTGCCAGCGCAAACCTGGGCTTGCCAGACAACCAAAGCTATCGCCTGTATGCCGATATCCAGCGGCCCTACGTGGTGTGGAATGTGTTTGCCACCGAGGAGTTTTCCCTCGCGCCTAAGCTGCACTGTTTCCCCATCGCCGGTTGCGTGGCCTATCGTGGCTACTACAGTCAGAGCCGCGCGCGCGGGGCGGCGGCGCTGTTGAAGCAACAAGGGCTGGACACCTACCTGGCCGGCATCGAGGCCTATTCCACCCTCGGCTGGTTTGATGACCCAATCCTCAACAGCATGTTGCGCTGGAATGATGAGCGCCTGGTGGCGGTGATCTTCCACGAGCTGGCGCACCAAAAGCTGTATGTGATGGACGACACCGCGTTCAATGAATCCTTCGCCAGCTTTGTCGAGCGCGAAGGCCTGCGCCAATGGCGCGCCAAGCAGGGCCTGCCGCCTAACGATGCGCTGGGCGATGCACAACGCGAACAATTCGTCGCCCTGGTATTGGCCAGCCGCGCGCGCTTGCAGCAGCTCTACGACAGTGACTTAACGCCAGCGCAGATGCGCAGCGGCAAACAGGCCGAGTTCGCCCGCCTGCGCGCCGAATACCGCACGCTGCAGGCGCGGGAGTGGAACGGTGCAGGCTTGTACGACAACTGGATCAATGCGCCGCTGAACAACGCCAAGCTGTTGCCTTTCGGCCTTTATGATCGATGGGTACCGGCCTTCGCGGCAGTCTTTGCACAAGTCGGCCACGACTGGCCACGCTTCTATCAGCGCGTCGCGGTGCTGGGCCAGCTACCGTCAGCCCAGCGGCATAAGGCCCTGGCCAAACTATCTGCAGATACGCAGAACTTGCCTCGACAATAGCCAGTCCAACAGCTGTAAACCGTGTTCGCGCAAAAGGAGCCATGCTATGAACAACGTCACCCTGGCCATACTGCTTGGCCTGCTCAGCAGTAGCCTATTGGCTGCCCCTAAAGACTGCGAAGAGTTACGCGCGGAAATTGAAGTGAAGATTCAGGCCGCCGGTGTGGCCAGCTACACCCTGGAAATCGTGCCCAACGAAGACGCCCAAGACCCCAGCATGGTGGTCGGCAGCTGCGACGGCGGCACCCAGAAAATCATCTATCAGAAAAATGGCTAAATCTCGGCCGTAGGATGGGTTAGTCGCGCAGCGACGTAATCCATCAAATGGGCCGCAGTCGCCTGGTACAGCATGGGTATCGCTGCGCTCAACCTGCGCGGCCCGACCCATCCTTCGAGTTAGCCGATAAACGCTTGGTGCAACTCGGCCAGGCTGTTGAAGTGATAGGTCGGTGCTTCGGCCTGCAACTCTGCCGCACTGCCAAAACCATAGCCCACCGCCGCCGCATGCAGGCCATTACGCTGTGCGCCGATCAGGTCGTGCTTGCGATCACCGATCATCAGCGTGGCGGCGCGCGATAACTGCTCCTGCTCCAGCAGATGGGCGATCAGCTCGACCTTGTCGGTGCGCGTGCCGTCCAGCTCGCTGCCATAGATCACCTTGAAGTGCTTCGCGAAACCAAAGTGCCTAGCAATTTGCTCGGCGAATACCGTCGGCTTGCTAGTGGCAATAAACAACGTGCGCTGCTGGTTCTGCAGCAGCTGCAACAGCTCGCCCACACCGTCGAACAGCTGATTCTCATACAGGCCCACTTCACGAAAACGCTCGCGATAGTGGTTCACCGCCTGCCAAGCCGTGGCCTCGTCGAAGTTGTAACTGTGCATAAAACACTGCAACAACGGCGGGCCGATAAAGTGCTCCAGCGCTTGCAGATCAGGCTCATCGATACCCAACTTGGCCAGCGCATGCTGCACCGAACGGGTAATGCCCTCACGCGGATCGGTGAGGGTGCCGTCGAGGTCGAACAGGATATTGGTGTAATGCATCATCAGCTGCCGTAGCCTTCCATCAGGTGCTGGTCCTTCAACCGCACGTAGTTATCGGCGCTGTAGCGGAAGTAGCTGCGCTCTTTCTCACTCAGCTCGCGGGCTTTTTTCGCCGGGCTGCCGAGGTACAGAAAACCACTTTCCAAGTGGCTGCCGGGCGGCACCAGGCTGCCGGCGCCGAGCATGACCTCCTCATCAATCACCGCGCCGTCCATAACGATGCTGCCCATGCCGATCAGCACCCGGTTGCCGATATTGCAGCCGTGTAGGGTGACGTTATGGGCGATGGTGACATCGTCGCCGATCGTCAGCGGGTAACCGCGCGGGTTGAAGGGACCGGCATGGGTAATGTGCAGCACGCTGCCGTCCTGGATGCTGGTGCGCTCACCGATGCGGATGCTGTGCATGTCGCCACGGATCACCACCAGCGGCCAGATCGAGCTGTCCGCGCCAATTTCCACATCGCCCAAAACCACGGCCGAGGCATCAACAAAGGCCCGTGAGCCGAGCAGTGGAGTGAATTGCTGGTAAGTACGAATCGCCACGATAGAAACCTCTTAAGCTGCGTCTGACCTTGATTGTAATTAAGATGGCACCCATGTTCAGGGTATGCGCGCTGTTTTACCAACCGCCACTGCCCATTCAAGCCTACCCTGGGAGCCTTTTGTGCCCGCCGGGGTCACAGCTGCAAACCCATTCTGTTACAGGTGACCTGTCGTGACTGCCAACAACCCCCTGCTGCAAGCCTTCGATCTGCCGCCCTATTCCGCCATCCGCCCGGAGCATGTCGAGCCGGCAGTGGACAGCATTCTTGCCGACAGCCGTGCGGCCATGGCGCGCCTACTTGAACAACAAGCCGGCACACCCACCTGGGATGGACTGGTGTTAGCGCTGGACGAACTGGGCGCACGCCTGAGCCAGGCCTGGAGCCCAGTCAGCCACCTCAATGCAGTGTGCAACAGCCCCGAGCTGCGTGCCGCCTACGAGGCGTGCCTGCCCAAGCTGTCCGAGTACTGGACCGAAATCGGCCAGAACCAGCCGCTGTTCCAGGCCTATCAGGCACTGGCGAGCAGCCCGGCTGCTGCGGGTTTTGATGTGGCACAGAAGACCATTCTCGAACACGCCCTGCGCGACTTCCGCCTGAGCGGTATCGACCTGCCGGCCGAACAGCAGAAGCGTTACGGCGAAATCCAGATGAAGCTCTCCGAGCTGGGCAGCACGTTCTCCAACCAATTGCTGGATGCCACCCAGGCCTGGACCAAGCACGTCACCGACGAGGCCGCCCTGGATGGCCTGACCGATTCGGCCAAGGCGCAAATGAAGCAGGCTGCCGAGGCTAAGGAGCTGGACGGCTGGCTGATCAGCCTGGAATTCCCCAGCTACTTCGCGGTGATGACCTACGCCAACGACCGCGCCCTGCGCGAAGAGCTGTACGCCGCCTACTGCACCCGCGCCTCCGATCAAGGTCCGAATGCCGGCCAGCACGACAACGGCCCGGTGATGCTGGAAATCCTCGCCCTGCGTCAAGAACTGGCCAAGCTGCTGGGTTTTGCCAACTACGCCGAGCTGAGCCTGGCCAGCAAAATGGCTGAAAGCACCGATCAGGTGCTGCACTTCCTGCGCGACCTTGGCACCCGAGGTAAACCATTCGCCGAGCAAGACCTGCGCGAGCTGCAAGCCTTCGCCGCCGAACAGGGCTGCTTGGAGCTGCAAAGCTGGGACGTCGGCTACTACAGCGAGAAGTTGCGCGAGCAGCGCTACAGCATTTCCCAGGAAATCCTCCGTGCCTACTTCCCCATCGACAAAGTACTCAGCGGCCTGTTCGCCATTGTCGAAAAGCTCTACGGCATCCAGATCAAAGAACTCTCCGGCTTCGACGCCTGGCACCCGGATGTGCGCCTGTTTGAAATCACCGAGAACGGCGCGCACGTCGGCCGGTTCTTCTTCGACCTTTACGCCCGCGCCAACAAGCGCGGCGGCGCGTGGATGGACGGCGCCCGCGACAAGCGCCGTACGGCCGATGGCACGCTGATCAGCCCGGTGGCCAACCTGGTGTGCAACTTCACCCCGGCGGTCGGCGGCAAGCCGGCGCTGTTGACCCACGATGAAGTCACCACCCTGTTCCACGAATTCGGCCACGGCCTGCACCACCTACTGACCCGCGTTGAGCATGCCGGCGCCTCGGGCATCAACGGCGTGGCCTGGGATGCGGTCGAACTGCCAAGCCAGTTTATGGAGAACTGGTGCTGGGAGCCGGACGGCCTGGCACTGATTTCCGGCCACTACGAGAGCGGTGAGCCGCTGCCACAGGACCTGCTGGACAAGATGCTGGCGGCAAAGAACTTCCAGTCCGGCTTGATGATGGTGCGGCAGATCGAATTCAGCCTGTTCGACTTCGAACTGCACGCCACCCACGGCGACGGCCGCAGCGTGCTGGACGTACTCGAAGGCATTCGCAGCGAGGTCTCGGTGCTGCGTCCGCCGGCCTACAACCGCTTCCCCAACAGCTTCGCGCACATCTTCGCTGGCGGTTACGCGGCCGGTTACTACAGCTACAAATGGGCCGAAGTGCTGAGTGCCGATGCCTTCTCCAAGTTCGAAGAAGAAGGGGTATTTAACAGCGAAACCGGCCGCGCCTTCCGCGAAGCGATTTTGGCGCGCGGCGGTTCGCAGGCACCGATGGTGCTGTTTGTTGATTTCCGTGGCCGCGAGCCGTCAATCGACGCCCTGCTGCGCCACCTCGGTTTGAGTCAGGAGGCCGCATGAGCGACGCACCGATGAATGTCACCGCCAAACGCTTTATCGCCGGCGCGGTCTGCCCGGCGTGCAGCGAAATGGACAAGATCCAGATGTGGAATGTCGACGGCGTGCCGAACCGCGAATGCGTGGCCTGCGGCTACGCCGACACCCTCGATGAGCGCGGCAACTCGGTGCCCAAAGAGCTGCCCACGCGGGTCAATATCAGCACACTAAAACCCAAGGTGGCGAACCCCAAGGTACAGACGGTGCAGTTCTTCCCTAATCCGAAGCTGAAGAAATAAGCGGACGCTCTTTGTAAGCGCGCAACCGCTCCAGAGTGGCGGCCAGGGATGGCAGGCCATAAAGAACGCTGCACAGGCTTACTGCAACGGTGGCCTGCTGACCTGCTGCGGCAGAATGACTGGCTCGTTAGCCGTCACCCGAGGGCGAGCCTGCATATAACCCTCAAGTAGCCGTTGATAGCCGCCACTGGCTATAAGGCTCGCCAGCCCCGCGTTGAATCTTTCGATAATCTCCAGCCCACGTGGATGCGTGCGCGGCACGATCAAATACAAAGCGCTGGAACTGATCATGCGCGGGGAACGGCGAATCTGAGTGGGCGTAGCCCCCGTCAGCTGCAATGCAACGTCACCCAAACGTCGATCTGCAACAAAGAAGTCGTCACGGCCAATCAATACCAGCCGCACGCATTCCTTGAGGCCAATCGGTGAATGACGGCTCAGTGCGCCTTGATCAACCAAGGCCTGAATCATCGATGGCAGCTGCCAGCCCAGCGGGCTGCATACTCGACGCCCCTGCATGGTCTGCGCATCCGCCTGCGCTATGGGGTCATCAGCGCGGCTAAACAGATACGGTTCAACGACCAGCAGCGGCGCAGAGTAGAGGTACTCGAGCGCTCGTTCGGGCGTCTTTACGTAGGGAAACGTCGCGTCGTACTCGCCACGCAAAGTCTTCAGGTAACCACGATTCCACGGCCGCCATTCCAGCGTGCTATCAACACCACCCTGCTCCAGCGCGGCGTGCACAACCTGAGTGAGCAAGCCACCAGCCGGTAACGCTCTACCGGTAAAAGGGGCGTAATCATCTCCGGTGACTAAACGCAGCTCCTCGCTCATCACGGGATGGCAATACATCAGGCCCAATAGCAGGTAGGCAAGTCGCCGAGCACGCATCTGTTTTACGCCCCTAGCGCCCACTACTGCGACGCACGTTAAAGAGCCCGTGTAGGTATTTCACGGGTCCTGATCCTGGCTAATCAAATAATCCCAGTTGCCCATTGGTCGCAATGGGCGTATCCGAGCCCACAGCCGCAGGTGCATGGGCTAACCGCTCGGCCAACCCCGCCGCCCGCTCGGCGCGGGTCGCCACCGCCTCAGCCAAGCGCGGCGGCAGACCCCATATTTCCACCTTGCTCTTAGCGCGAGTGATGCCGGTGTAGAACAGGCTGCGACTAAGCAGCGGGCTCGGTTGCTCGGGCAGCACCAGCAGCACTTCGGCAAATTCCGAACCCTGACTTTTATGCACGGTCATGGCGAAGGCGCTGTCGTGGCTGGGCAGGCGTGCCGGAGCAAAGGGCCGGTAGCCGTCCTCACCCTCGAAGAACACGCGCAAACCGTATTCGGTGTGCAGGCAGATGCCAATATCGCCGTTGAACAGCCCGAGGGCGTAGTCGTTCTGCCGCACCATCACCGGCCGGCCGACGTACCAGCGCTCGCGGCTGGCCACCTGACTGCGGCGTTTGATCCGTGCTTCCAGTGCTTCGTTGATACCCGCCACGCCCCATGCGCCCTCGCGCTGGGCCGTCAGGGTGCGAAAGCTGTTGAAGGCGGCGAACGCAGCGGCGGCATCCGCACTTTTCGCCGCTGCCATATAAGGGGCGTAACCCTGGTCGAGACGATCGAGCAAATCCGCCGGTGTTGGTTCGGCGTTCCAGGCCAGATCGCTGCGACCCTCCTTGAGCAAATTGAGGGTGCCACTGACATCGCCGCCGTTAATGCGCCGCGCCAGCTCACCGATGCCGCTGTCACCGGCAAAGCGGTGGCTATGGGTTAGCAGCACAACGGCGTCGCCAAGCTTTGAGGCAGGCTCAGACACCGGCACGGGCTGGCCGGTGATGCGTTGCAAGTCGGCGGCAGCCTGGGCATCGAAGCCGCGCCCCTCGCATAACTCAGCAAACACCGCGCCGGCTTCCACCGCACACAGCTGGTCTTTGTCACCCAACAGAATCAACCGCGCCGTTGGCGGCAACGCGTCGAGCAGTTTGGCCATCAGCGCCAGGTCGACCATCGAGGCTTCGTCCACCACCAGCACATCCAGCGCCAGCGGGTTGGCCGCGTGATGCCGCACCTGCGGGCTGTCACCACGGCTGCCGAGCAAACGGTGCAGTGTGCGCGCTTCATCCGGCAGCGCAGCCTTGACCGCTTCGCTGACCGGCAACTCGGCCTTGGCATTACGAATCGCTTCGGCCATGCGCGCGGCGGCCTTGCCGGTGGGCGCGGCCAAACCGATAGCCAAATGCTCACAACCAGGCTGTTCCAGCAGTGCAGCAAGCAGGCGCACCACGGTGGTGGTTTTGCCAGTGCCGGGGCCGCCGGAGATCACCGCTAGCTTGCGCCGCACCGCTTGCGCAGCAGCCAAACGCTGCCAGTCGGGTTGTTGCGTATTAAAGGCAAACAGTCGCGTCAGGCTTTCACTCAACTGAGCATCGTCGATCTCAGGTAGATCGGCAGCGCGTTGCAGCAGTTGCGTGGCCAGATGCCGCTCATAGGCCTGATAGCGCGCCAGATACAGCCGACCGTGCTCAAGAATCAGCGGGATGAAATCGCCATCCGCGCCGACCAGCGGCGACGCGAGCAACTGCGTCTGCCAGTCCGCCAGTTTCGGTAGATTGAAGGCATGCTCAGGCCAAGGTCGCTGCCCTGCCAGTCGCGCCAGGGGCAGGCACACATCGCCCTTGTCCAACGCCATGCAAAGCAGTGCCGCCGAGGCCAACACCACCGGCGACGCCTGCGTATCGAGACGCTGCAGGCTATCGACCAGCGCGCACTCCAGTGGGCCAAGGGGAAAATCATCAAGCTGCATCACACGCTCCCGTAGGCTGGGTTGAGCAAAGCGATACCCAACATATTTGCGACAGGCCGGAGGATGGGTATCGCAGGCGATACCAGCGCAGCGTGGCCCGCCCCATCCTACAAACAGCCATCATTTACCCTCCGCGAACAACGTATCCAACGCATCCAACAGCCCATCGCTGGGCCGCGAGAAGTACACCCCGGCGCTCGGCATGCCGCGCAGAAACAGGTAGTAGGCACCGCCCAGTTGCTCGTTGTGGAAGTCGTCTAGGCGCTGACGCAGGAAGCGCCGCAGCGCCACCAGGTAGATCAGGTATTGCAGGTAGTAATGTTCGGCGGCCAGGGCTTGCAGCAGGCGGTCGCCACCGTAGTAGCTGGCATCCGGGCCGAGCCAGTTAGACTTGTAGTCGGCGATATACCAGCGGCCGTCGTGCTCGAAGGTCAGGTCGATAAAGCCTTTGAGAAAACCCTTGAGGCTGTCGAATTCCAAACGCGCCGCCGCGTCGCGCATCGGCGTCGGGAGGCCGTGGGCCGGATCACTGAGGATCGCCCGCAGGCGCTGCATATCCAGGCCGGCAACCGGGAAGGTAAAGCCCAGTTCGGGCAGGCGGCGCACAGGGTTTAGCCCGCTCAAGGTCAGGCCTTGGCCATCGAGATCGCAGTCGACCACCTGTTGCAGTTGTTCCAGCGCCACTGCGCTCCAGTCAGTGCTGATGCCATGACCGCTCAGGCCTGGCTCAATCAAGTCCGCCAATGAGGCCTTGCCGCGCGCCCAGTCTTCCAGAATGGCGTGCAGGCAGGTGCCGGCCCGCGCGCCACGGGGGAAGGCGAAAAATCCGCTGCCCGGCTCGCTGGCATCGGGCATCACCAAGCCATCGCGGTCCGGTGCTTCCATGTGCATGCCGGCAGCCAGGCCGGAGAAGCTGCCGACGCGCCAGGCGCTGTGCAGGCTGCGTTGCAAGGTGGAGAGCTGCTGCGGAGCCGGCGCGCGCTGTTCACCGGCGGCACTGGCTTCGGCGTGACGCAGCGGCTGCAGGCTCATATGGCCATGACTGCTGCCAACCAACTGTTCAATTTCCGCACGCAGCCCTTGCGAGCTGAGCGTTTGCAAATGCCCGGCTAGCTCGGCCAGGGCATCGTCACCCGGCAATTGCCGACCGTGCAGCAACCAGGCCAGGGCGCTGCTGTGCAGGCCGCTGTCGCCGAGGGTGCCGTCCTTTCTAGGTTTGCAGTCCACCGGCCCCCAGTGCAACCACAGGCGATCACGGGCACGGGTGAGGGCCACGTAGGTCAGACGTAACTTCTCGGCGAAGCGTTCATGGCGGGCCCGCTCGCGGTGCGTGTCGAGCTGTTCGCTGCCGAGGTCGAGCAACGGCGTGCCGTCGTCGGCGTGGCAGCTGATGTCTTCATGCTGACGCAGCAACGCGCCGTCCCACAGGTAAGGGCAGAACACCAACGGGTATTCCAGCCCCTTGGAGGTGTGGATGGTGACGATCTGCACCCGCTCGGCATCGCTTTCCAGACGCAGCAGGGCGTCCTCGCCATGGGCTTCGGCACTGCGCTGGGCGCTGAACCACGTAAGCAATTGCTCCAGACCGGGGCGTTGCAGGCTCTCGGTTTGCAGCAACTCGGCCAGATGCAGCAGGTTGGTCAAGCGCCGCTCACCGTCGACCAGCGCCAGCAGCCGCTGGGCGACTTTCTGCTCATCCAGCCAGGCACGGAAAGCGCGCATAAAGCCTTGTTGCTGCCACAGCTGGAGATAGCGCTCGGCCGCTTCGCGCTCGGCGTCCCAGACTTGCGCATCCTCGGTGCAGGCGGCCAGGTCGGCGGCGCTGCGACCGAGCAAACGGCTGGCCAGGGCATAGCGCAATGCGCCTTCACGGCCCGGCTCGGCGTAAGCGGCCAGTACGGCGCCGAGCTCAGCCGCCTCCTCGCTGTGCCAGACGTTTTCTTTACCGCGACGCACGCTGGGCACGCCACGGGCAGCCAGCTCTGCGGCAACTTCGCCGGCCTGACGGTGACTGGCGACCAGCACGGCAATATCGCCGCCTTTGATCGGCGTGCGCGTGTCGCCTTGAGCAAAGTACGCCTCGCCCTGACTGCTGGCGGCCAACACGGCAGCGATGCGCCGCGCCGTATCGGTGGCGACCAGCGCGCCCGCCTGGCCCTTGCCCAAGTGTTCGTCATCCAGCCAGACCAGCGCCAGCGGTGCGTCCTGCTCGCCCTCAACCGGCGGCAACACCAACTGCGCACGCGCCTTGTCGCTGGCCCCGACCTGCTGATAATCCAGGCCGGGCTCGGCGAACGGCATGGGCCGGTCGAACAGTTGATTGAGTGAAGCAATCAGCTGCGGCGTCGAGCGGTGGTTGGTGGTCAGGCTGTATTGCCGCGCCGCCTCGCTGCGCGCTTGCAGATAGGTCGCCAGATCAGCGCCGCGAAACGCGTAAATCGCTTGTTTAGGGTCACCGACAAAACACAGGTCGCCGGCGTCTTGATAGATGCGATGGAACACCCGGTACTGCACCGGATCGGTGTCCTGAAACTCGTCGATCAGTGCCACTGGGTATTGCGTGCGCAGGGTGCTCGCCAAGTGCTCACCGCCCTCGCCCTGTAACGCCTGCTGCAATTTGTTGAGCAGGTCATCGAAGGCCAACAGACGCTGCGCCGCCTTGCGCGCGGGCAGTTGTTCGTTGAGCTGGCCGATCAGGTGGACTTGCAGGTCGATCAGGCGTTGTTCTGCTTCTGGCTGCGCAGCATCCAGGGCATCACACAGCTCTTGCAACGCAGCAGCCAGCGGATTGGTCGGCGCTTCGCAGCCCTTCTTGCTAGCCTTGTTCAGCCCCTCGCGGGCCAGGCGGCGGTGTGCTTCGGTTTTGCTGAACAGCGCGGCGGCATCGCTGAAATAACCGTCCAGCTCGGTCTGCCAAACACCCAGCTTGGCCGGGTTGCACATATTGCTCTTGAAGCCGTCGAAGGCTTTTAGCTGCTCCAGCCAAGCCGCACTTTCGCCCTGCCAGAGACGCTGCGCCTGTTGCCAGGCGGCGCGCAGGGCAGCCATGTCGCTGTGCGTGCCCGGCTGCGGCTCGATGCGCAGGTAGGGTTTACCGAGGTGATTGCGCAAGCGCTGACGCAGGCTTTGCGGGGTGATTTTCTGCTGCACCAGAAACGCCGCCCACTCTGGCTCGGCCACCGCCAGCTCATGCCGCCAGAGGTCGGCGAGCAGCGCGTCGATAATCTCGCGGTCGTCGTGGGTCAGCTCGTTATCGAAGTCGCCACCGGCCTCGAACGCGGCATCCTGCAAGGCGCGCTGACAAAAGCCGTGGATGGTGAAAATCGCCGCCTCATCAAAACCGTGCACCGCCAACAGCAGCCGCCGATGGCTGGCGGCGTCCGGGTACTGCGCATGCAGCGCGTTAAGCAGCGCGTCATCGACAGGGCCGTTGTCATACACCGCCAGCAGTTCGGCCAAGCGTTTGCGGATGCGCTCGCGCAGTTCAGCGGTGGCGGCGGTGGTAAAGGTCACCACCAGAATCTGGCTGACGCTGAGCTGCTTTTCCAGCAGCAGACGGGCGTACAGCGCGGTCAGAGTCCAGGTCTTGCCGGTGCCGGCGCTGGCCTCGATCAGCGAGCGGCCGCTGAAGCTGTCGTGCAATAGGTCTAACGCTGCGCCACTCATGCCTCGTCCTCGTCACTGCCTTGCAGGGCGTCCAGCGCCGGGCCGTAGAGCTGTTCGGCGAGCGCTTCAAAGCGTTCATCCAGCGGCTCGCGGTCGCGGAAGGCCAGGGCATTCCAGGGGTCTTGGCCTTCGCCGGTCATGTAGTCGTTGCCTTGCCACATCACCCGCGCCTCGCTGCGGGCGGCGTCAATCGGCTCTTTGCGCCCGGGTTTGCGCCATTTGGTGGCAAAGCCATAGCTGCATTTGGCTAACAGCGGCAGCGGTTCGCACAGCGCACTTTTGTAGGCTTCGAGCCAGGGCTCCAGCAGTTGCAGAGGAGCCGCCAGCGGCCCCAGCCGCCATTCGCGTTTTGGCGACAGCAAGCGGCTCTCGCGGCTGATGCCCGGCGTCGCGGCGCAGTTGAGCAGCAGGTGACGCAGCCAGAACGGGGCCAGCTCCCACGCGCCGAGGTCGCGCAGGCGGTAATCGAATAAGCCCTCACTGGTCACCCCATCCAGCCAGCCGTGAATGCGCACGCCGGCCAGTTCGAGATCCACCAGCAACGGCTGTGCGGCATCGTCCGGGCGCTCGTCGAACAGGGTTGGCGCAAAGGCGCGGATCGGCCCGCGAATCTGCCCCCAGTGCGCCTGGCCAAGCTCACCCACCGGCAGCCAACCGGATGCCGCAGCCACCGCGCGCTCCTGGCGCTCGCTCCAGCCACGCTCGACGGCCTGCAACGCCAACTGGCGCAAGCCATGCTGACTGGTCCACTCGACGCTGAACGGCTCATCACCGGCCAGGGCTTCTTCGGTTTGCGCCAGGCGCAGGCCGAGACGCTGTTCCAACAGGTAGCGCGCCGGGTGTTTGAAGCAATGGATCAGTTGGCTCGGCTCGATGCTCAGCGCCGCACCGCACCGCCCGTCTTGATCGGGGGGCGCCAATACACTGGCAAACGGCGCGGCACTTTCCACCGCCTGACTCAGGCGCTGCGCCGCATGAAACCAGGGCGCGGCAAAACCGGCATGGCGGTCGCCGGCGAAGTTACCGGGGGCGAAGGGCTGCAGCGGGTGCTGATGGGTGATGCGGGCGCTGGCCGGGCCGCTGGCAGCGACGGCAGTGAGGTCGACCACATCGAGCAACTCGCTGACCAGCACCGAGGGCGGCAGCTCGGCATTGCTGCGCGGGTCGCGGCCGACATAGCTGAGGTACAGGCCGCCACGGGCCGAGAGCAGGGTTTCCAGCAGCAGGTAGCGGTCATCCAAGCGGCGGGCGCGGTCGCCACGCCGCGGTTTCTGCCCGATCAGGTCGAAGCCGGCAGCGGGGGTACGCCGCGGCAGCGCGCCGTCATCCAGGCCGAGCAGGCAGACCAAGCGGAACGGCAGGCTGCGCATCGGCACCATGGTGCAGAAGGTCACCGCGCCGGTAAGAAAGCCCGACGCCGCGCTGCCCTGCTCCAACGCCGCCGTCAGTTGCTGACGAATCAGCGCCAGCTCAATCGGCCGCTCGACGCCGGAGGCCGTGGCCTGCTCCTGCAAGGCGGCGCAGGCCTTGGACAACAGCAATAAGGTGTCGCCGGCTTCCCGCTCATCAAACAGCTGGTCGATCAAAACTTGCAGCGACTCGGCCCACTCGCCCAAGGCACGTGGCCGTTGCAGGCTCTGCGCCAACGCGGCCAAGCGCTCGACAAACCCAGCCAAGCGCCCGAGCAATTGCGCGCGAGCACCTTCCAGCGCATCCAGCGGCCAGCTGGTGCCGAGCAAGGGCGCAGCCAATCCGGCCAACTGTGGCGGCGCGGCAAAGCCCAGCAGCAACCGATCCAGCCCTTGTCGCCAGGTAAACGCGGCATCGGCCGGCAAGCCCAGTTGTTCGCGGTGCGCGTCATCGCGGCCCCAACGCACACCCGCCTCACGCAACCAGTCGCGCAGCAGACTGAGGTCTTCGGCTTCGATCCCGGCACGGCGGGCGACGGCGGGCTGCTCCAGCAGGGTCAGTACGTCTTCGGCGGTAAAGCGGCTGTCCGGCAGCGCCAGCAGGCTGAGGAAGGCCTCGATCAGCGGGATTTCCGCGCGCAGGCTACGGTCGGCCAGGCTGAACGGCACGCGCGGCACGCCTTCACGCGGGGCGAACACCGCTTCGATATAGGGCGCATAACGCTCGATATCCGGGGTCAGCACCACCACTTGATCGGGGGTCAGCTCAGGTTCGGCAGCAAAGCGGGCGAGCAGTTGGTCATGCAGAATTTCCACTTCGCGCAGCGGCGAGTGAGCGATGTGCAGCTCCAGCGAACGGTCGTCGTCGCGCAGTTGCAGGCGCTCATCCGGCTGCCGGGTATGCAGGCGCAGGATGTCGTTCTGCAGCGCTTGCAGCAGGCTGCCATCAATCAGGTCAGCGTCCTCGGAGTACAGGCCGACTTCCTGACTGCCTTCGCTGGAGGCCAGGCTAAACAGACTGTCGAAGAAGTCGCGGCCCTGCTTGCCCAGACTCGCCAATAGCGGATGGCCGACATCCAAATACCAGTCATCCGGACTCAGCTCCTGGTTAGCCGCTGCGCTTTGCGGCTGCCGTGCCAACTCGCGGATATCGCGTATCTCGCCCCAGGCCTCGCGGCAGGGATTGAGGGCGAAGATCACCACTTCGGTGTGCCGCGCCAAACCTTCCAGCACGCGCATATGGTGCGGCGGCAAGCTGCTGATGCCAAACACCAGCACGCGCTCGGGCAGGTCGTTGATCGGAGTGGCGTCGTACAAGCGGGCGAGCAAGTCTTCGAGCAGGCGCGCACGGTGCGGGTGGCCATCTTTGGTCAGCTCACGCCAGAGCAGCGCCTGCCAGGCTTCATCCGCGCCGAGGTCAAGCAGTTCATTGCGCTCCCAGGCGGCCAGCCAATCGTCGCGATACAGCAGGTATTGGTCCAATACGTCGGCTATCTTGACGGCAAGCGACAGCCGCCGGCGTTCATCGCCTCCCTCCAGGTAGTGCGCCAAACGCGGTGCTTGCGCCAGCTGCTCGGGCTCGCACAGCCAGTCATACAGGCGCCAACTCAAACTGCTGGGGCTGAAGGCCGATTGCTCCGGCAGCTGGCCCAGACACAGACGCGACATATCCCAGACAAACTTGGCCGGCAGTTGTACTTCCAACTGCATGGCGATGCCTTGCTTGCGCGCCAGCTCCAGGGTCAGCCAGCGGCCCATGCCCTGGCTCGGTACCACGACCAAGGCCGGGGCAAACGGATCGTGCATTGGCGTGGCCAACAACGTCGTGGCCAGGGCGCCAAGGGTTTCAAGGTCGGGGGCGTGGTAGAGGCTGAGCATCGGGTAACCGGCAGGCTGTCGAGGGCGCTAGGTTAGCAGCTCATCCACCGCCTCGGCAGGTATCCGCATGGCACGGCCGTACTTGATCCAGATCAATGGTTTTACCCATGCCTGAGACTAAAGTGCCATCACTTATGAATATCTCAGCCCCCATGCACCGGATCATCTGCACAGACGCTTCGCTGAGTGGGCCACTGCGTGAGTGGCTGGATAATCAGGCGGTTGCTGGAGAGGTCATCTGCAGCCCTGATGACTGCAGCAAAGCGCCCTTGTGCCGCTGGCTCGACCACGCACCGCTAGGCCCAGAAGGCCGCGCGCACGGTGCCTTGCTCGATGCGGTGGAGACGCTGATACGCACCCGTCATGCGTTTAAATCCCG
Source organism: Pseudomonas spirodelae (assembly GCF_034653255.1). Lineage (NCBI taxonomy): Bacteria > Pseudomonadati > Pseudomonadota > Gammaproteobacteria > Pseudomonadales > Pseudomonadaceae > Pseudomonas > Pseudomonas spirodelae. The sequence continues at coordinate 41,943 of NZ_JAYEET010000008.1, forward strand.
CGAGCTGGCTGAATTACGCAGGCGCCTGGAACGACTGCTCGATGAATTGTCAGACGATGGGGAATAAGGTAGAACTGTTGACCCAGTAGGTTCCGCCACGGCGGAGACCGGCTTTGCCGGGCAGGACACAGGGCCTGCAAGACGAAGCGCCGAAGCGCCATGTTCATCACGAATATGGTGCTCGGCGCTTTTTTTATGCCTGAAGAAAACAACAACAGGGAAGGAACATGGGCTCAGCTACCGCACTCAACGAGCTGATAAGGCGTATCGGACTCAACCGTCAGGAGATTCAGCAACGCTGCAACCTGCTGAACTGGCAGAGCAGTGACGCCGCTTGCCTGAATGCCGCTGCCGATAACATGAACACCGCCCAACAGACGTTTACCGATCGGCTTTATCAACATCTGGAGGGTTTTCCTGGGGCGGCCGGGGTAATCAGCGACCCGGTCACCCAGCAGCGCCTCAAACACAGCCAGCAGGCCTATTACCAACGGCTGTGGCGCGGCCCATACAACGCCGATTACGTAGACAGCCGTCTGCGTATTGGCCTGATCCATCAGATGGCCGGGATCGAACTCAAATGGTACTTGGCCGGTTACCGGCTGTACCTCGATGAAATACTTGCCCAACTGTTTGATGCGCACCCCAATCAAGCGCTATTCGCCAGCCTGCTCAAGGCCGTGTTCTTCGACATGACCCTGGCCATCGACACTTACAGCGCCGCGCAGCGCAAGGCCCTGGAAGACAGCGAAGCGCGCTTTGCCCGGGCCTTACGCGGGGCCAACGACGGCATCTGGGACTGGCACCTGGGGCACGACCGCCTGTATGTCTCAACCCGCTGGGCGGCCATGCTCGGCCTGGATCACGACAGCCTGGGCGAAAGCAGCGCCAGCTGGTTTAACCGCGTTCATCCGGAAGACTTGCCCGGTCTACGCCAAGCCATCGAAGCCCATTGCAATGGCAGAAACGCGCAACTGAATCACGAGTACCGTATGCGCAGTAGCACGGGCGACTACCTCTGGGTACAGGCCCGTGGTGTGGTCGAGACAGACGCCAGCGGCCAGCAACGCATGGCCGGCTCACAAAGCGATATCAGCGCACGCAAGGCCATCGAAGAACAGCTACAACATGCCGCCCGCCATGACCCATTAACTGGATTAGGCAATCGCCTACGCCTCGATGAACTGCTGCCGCAAGCCTTGCAGCAGCTGAGCCACAGCGGCGCTCGGGAAGCCGCCCTGCTGTTTATTGACCTGGATCGCTTCAAGCTGATCAACGACAGCCTTGGCCATCACTGTGGTGATCAGGTGCTGATCGAGATCAGCCGCCGTCTCGCCCATTGCCTGCGCCCTGGCGATCACCTGTGCCGGTTTGGCGGTGACGAGTTTGTCGTTCTGCTCACCGATTTAGCCTGTGCCGAGGATGCCGAGCAGGTCGCTCAACGTATGCTCGACAGCCTAAGCCTGCCGTTGCACCTGGCCGGGCAAACCCTGGTGGTCAGCGCCAGTATCGGCATCACCGCCTTGCAGCCCAGTGACGCCTCGCAGGATGCCTTGCAGGCCGCCGACCTCGCTTTATATCAGGCCAAGCAGGCCGGCAAGGCGCAATTCGCCCGCTTCAGTGAGGCGCTACAGGTCAGTGCGCACTATCAGTTGGAGCTGGAAAGTGCACTGGGCCAGGCGCTGGAGCGCGACGAGTTTGTGCTGCACTACCAACCCATCCTGCGCATCGAAGCACAGGGCACGCGCTTCGTCGGCGTCGAGGCCTTGCTGCGTTGGCAGCGCGGCAGCACCCTGGTCCCACCGCTGGAGTTCATTACCTCACTGGAAGACTCCGGGCAGATTATCCGCGTCGGTGACTGGGTGCTCAGCCAGGCCTGCCGTCAGGTGCGCGCCTGGCAACTGGCCGGGCAGCCGCATCTGCATTGCGCGGTGAACCTCTCCAGCCGCCAGCTGCTGCAGGAAAACTTTGTCGAGCGGCTCAGTGAAATCCTCCGCGACAGCGGCTTGGCCGCCAGCGACCTGATCCTGGAAATCACCGAAAGCCAGTTGCTGGAAGACAGCACTGCCACCCTGATTACCCTGCGCGCCCTCGCCACTCTCGGTGTACGGCTGGCGCTGGATGACTTCGGCACCGGTTATTCCTCCCTCGGTTACCTCAAGCGCTTTCCGCTGCACATTCTTAAAGTCGATAGAAGCTTTATCAGCGGTGCCTCACAGAATGCCGAATTAACGGCGATCAGCCCGGCGATTATCGGCCTTGGCCAGAGCCTGGGTTTAGAGGTGGTGGCCGAAGGAGTTGAACGCGCGGAACACCTGGATTTTCTGCGCGCCCAAGGCTGCCACATGGCCCAGGGCTACTGGTTCAGCCGCCCCTTATCAGCTGCAGAGCTACACCAGCAGTTCATCACCCCCCCTGATGAACCGCGCCCCACATGCACCTCCCGCGCATCACTTGAAGAGCCGACAGAACAATGAAAATAAATCTGCCCGTCAGCCAGCGTGAAATCGATGTCCCCGCCAACGCCAACATCCTCTCCACCACCGACCTGAAAGGTGCGGTCAGCTACATCAACCCGGACTTCATCGCCATCAGCGGCTTTAACGAAGAAGACCTATACGGCCATAACCACAATATGGTGCGCCACCCTGATATGCCGCCCGCGGCGTTCGGACACCTCTGGCAAACCCTGAAAGCGGGGAAAGCCTGGATGGGCCTGGTGAAAAACCGCTGTAAGAATGGCGACCATTACTGGGTCAGCGCCTATGCCACGCCCGTGTTGCGTAACGGCCAGACGGTGGAATACCAGTCAGTGCGCACCCGCACGACACCGGAGCGCATTGCCCGTGCCGAGGCGCTGTACGCCCAGCTCAATGCCGGCGAAAAGCCTGCACAACTGCGCGCGCCACGCATGGCCCTGGACAACCGCCTGAGCCTGCTAACGGCCCTGCCGGTGCTGGGCAGTGCGGCCCTGCTGGGTATCAGCGATAGCCTGCCGTGGCTGGCCGCCATCAGCGCCGGCGTTGGCCTGGCGGGTGTGCTGGCGCTGGGCGTGAAACTGACCCTGCGGCCATTACGGCAGCTGCATCAGGAGGCGCAGGCTGTGGCTGATACCCCCCTGAGCCGGTGGGTGTATAGCGGCCGGCGCGACGAATTCGGGCAGATCGCGTTTGCCTTGCACAGCCTCAAAGCCGAGGCCGGCGCGGTGGTCGGGCGTATTGCCGACTCGGCGCGCCAGCTCAGCCAGGAAGCCGGCGAAATGGCCATCGCCGTGGATTGCAGCAACCAGGCCAGCTTGCAGCAGCAATCAGAAACCGAGCAGGTGGCCAGCGCCATTGGCCAGATGGCCACCAGCGTGCAAGAAGTGGCGCGCCATGCACAACTCAGCGCCAGTGCGGCCAGCGCAGCTGATCTGGAAACCAGCAGTGGCTTGCAGTTGGTTGAGCAAACGCGCCAGCAAATCAGTTCATTGGCCGCAGAAGTCTTGCAAGGCCATACGGTGATCCAGCAGTTGGAGCTGCACAGCCAGGACATCAATCAGGTGCTCGACGTGATTCAGGGCATCGCCGAGCAAACCAATTTGCTCGCACTCAACGCTGCCATCGAGGCCGCGCGCGCCGGTGAGGCAGGGCGCGGTTTTGCGGTGGTCGCCGACGAAGTCCGCGGGCTGGCGCAGCGCACCCAACAATCCACGGCCAAAATTCACGGCATCATCCAGGCCCTGCAACAGGGCACACGTGATGCTGTGGTGATGATGGAGCGCAGCCAGGCGCAGGCGCACAGCAGTGTCGAACAGGCCATGCAAGCGAGTCAGGCGCTGGACGGGATCAACCAGCGAGTGGCACAAATCAGTGACATGAGCATCCAGATTGCCGCGGCCGTCGAGGAACAAAGTGCCGTGGGCGACGACATTCAGCGCAACCTCTGCACCATTCGCGAGGCCAACGAAGTCAGCGTTACGGCCAGCCAGCAGAGCCGTAACAGCGCCCAACAATTCGCTGAACTGGCCGAACGCCTGCAATTTCTGGCCGACCAGTTCTGGGGCACTCAACGCGCCGGCTAAACGCCGGGCGCGGCGCTGCCATCTTAGGTAACGCCAAGGCCGCCATTCGCCTCGCTGCAACAGCGCCGGCAGTGGCGGTGCAGCTGGCGTTGCCTACTCGGCCTCAAGCGAGCGCCTTATCCCGCGCCAGCACCATCACGCCTAAATAAACGCCGCGCTTGCCGGCGTGACGAACACGCGGACGGTCAGTTCTCAGAAGATTTGCAGAGCATCAACCGGGACAGATTAGGCATACCCATCAGCCTCTCGGCATGAGCAAAGTGCTAGGGTACAGGGACAGCCGTAGTCATACCGTGACTGCTCAGGCATCAGTGCAAACGACGAGACGTAGTGATGAGCCATACCTTAGAAACCGCCGAACTGGATGTATTCCTTTACTTGCAAGCGCTGCATGAGCGCGGCGGTTCAGATATGTTTTTTAGTGTCGGCGCGCCGGCCCACCTGAAACTCGAAGGCACCAGCCAGGCATTCGATCAGCGCGTGCTCAAACAGGGCGAAGTGCAGCAGCTGGCCTATCAGCTGATGAACCAAAAACAGATCATGGAGTTTGAACGTGACCTGGAGATGAACCTAGCGGTCGGCGTGCAGAATGCAGGGCGCTTTCGGGTCAACGTTTATTATCAGCGCGGCCAGGTCGCCATGGTTGTACGCTCAATTAAGAGCAACATCCCCAATTTTGAAGCGCTCGGCCTACCGCGCCTGCTGGAAAAACTCAGCATGCAGGACCGCGGTTTGATTCTCGTGGTGGGCGCGGCCGGTTCGGGTAAATCGACCACCCTGGCGGCCATGCTGGATTTTCGTAACCGCCATAAGGGTGGGCATATCGTCTGCATTGAAGACCCCATCGAGTTTCTTCACGCGCACCAGCTGTCGATCATCGATCAGCGCGAAATCGGCCTGGATACTCACAGCTTTGCGGATGCGCTGCGCAACGTCCTGCGCGAAGCACCTGACGTAATCATGCTCGGTGAAATTCGCGACGCCGCGACCATGCAGCATGCGCTGCATTACGCCGAAACCGGCCACCTGTGCATTGCCACCTTGCACGCCACCAGCAGCAGCCATGCAATCGAACGCATTGTGCGGTTTTTCCCCGATGATGCCCGCAAACAGGTGCTGGCCGACCTGGCGCAGAACCTCTTAGCGATAGTGGGTCAGCGCTTGGTGCCGGGCTTGCAGCAAAAGCGCGTAGCGGCAATCGAAATGCTGCTGGGCACCCCCTATATCCGCGACCTGATCCAACGCGACCAGCTCAGTGACCTGCGCGAAGCCACCGCCCGCGGGCAAGAACAGGGCCTGCAGACCTTCGATCAACACCTCTACCTACTGCTCGAAGCGGGCCGCATCACCCTGGCCGAAGCGCTCAAGTTTGCTGACTCACGCACCGACCTGGGCCTCAAGGTAAAACTGCAGCGCGGCTTCTCTGCCGAAGACAACGAACTCAAGGTGATGCGCGACGCCTGACGCGGCTCAATAAAACGACTCATAGCCCGTACAACGCCGCCATCACGTACTGAGCACATAACAAGCGCCAACAAGGCGCGTAAGAGACGGCCACCATGCTGACGCTGCTCAACCTGCTTTCCGCCATCGCCCTGCTGATCTGGGGCACCCATATCGTCCGCACCGGCATCCTGCGCGTGTATGGCTCGCACCTGCGCAAAGTGCTCAGCCATAACGTCAGCAAACGGCCCATGGCCTTTGCCGCGGGCATTGGCGTGACCGCGCTGGTGCAGAGCAGCAACGCCACCGCGCTGCTGGTCACCTCCTTCGTATCCCAGGGGTTGATGGCGCTGACCCCGGCGCTGGCGATCATGCTCGGCGCGGATGTCGGCACCGCGTTAATGGCGCGGGTGCTGACCTTCGACCTGAGCTGGCTGAGCCCGCTGCTGATCTTCCTCGGAGTGATCTTCTTTCTCTCGCGCAAGCAGACTCGCGCCGGCCAGCTCGGCCGCGTTGGTATTGGCTTGGGCCTGATGCTGCTGGCGCTGGAGCTGATCGTCGCGGCCGCCACACCGATCACTCAGGAACAAGGCATCCGCGTGCTGTTTGCTTCGCTGACCGGCGACCTGCTGCTGGATGCCCTGGTCGGCGCGCTGTTTGCGCTGATCTCCTATTCCAGCCTGGCCGCCGTGCTGCTCACGGCCATGCTCACCGGCGCAGGGCTGATCAGCCTGCCGGTGGCCATCGGCCTGGTAATCGGCGCAAACATCGGCAGCGGCATACTGGCCTTTCTCACCAGCAGCCTGCAGACCCCAGCCGGGCGGCGGGTAGCACTCGGCAGCCTGCTGTACAAGCTGATCGGCCTGCTACTGGTCATGCCCTTCCTCGACCCCTTGGCCAACTGGCTGGACAGCCTGAACTGGCGCCCCGAAGAACTGGTGATCGGCTTTCATGTGCTCTACAACAGCCTGCGCTGCCTGCTGATGCTGCCCAGCGTCGGGCTAATGGCACGCTTCTGCAACTGGCTACTACCGGATCGCCCGGATGAAAGTGGCGTGGCCCGCCCGCGCCACCTCGACCCCACCGCGCTGTCGACACCGAGTCTGGCCCTGGCCAATGCGGTACGCGAAACCCTGCGTATCGGCGACCTGATCGAGACCATGCTCAGCCATCTGCTGGAAGTGCTGCAGGGTAGGCAAACCGCACGGAGCAAGGAGTTGCGTAGCCTCGATGATGACGTCGATGCACTCTACAGCGCGGTCAAACTCTACCTAGCCCAGGTATCGCGTGACGGCTTAAGCGAGCACGACAGTCGACGCTGGGCGGAAATCATCGAACTGGCGGTCAACCTGGAACAGGCCGGCGACATCATCGAGCGCATGCTCGGTAAAGTGCAGGATCAGAAAACCGCCCAGCGCCACGCCTTCTCCGACAGCGGCCTGGAAGAGCTGACCAGCCTGCATCAGCAACTCACGGCCAACCTACGTCTGGGCCTTTCGGTATTTCTTTCCGGCGACAAGGAAAGTGCCCGCCAGCTGCTGCGCGAAAAACGCCGCTTCCGCGCCCAGGAGCGCCGCCTGGCCCACGCACATGTCGGGCGCCTGCACCACCAAGTGGTGCAAAGCATCGAAACCAGCGGCCTGCACATGGAACTGATCGCCGATATGAAACGCCTCAACTCGCTATTCTGCGCCAGCGCTTATGTGGTACTGGAGAGTGGCGAAACGGGGGCGCTGCATGTGGAGGAATAGGCCAGTCCTCGCGGAGTATGGAAGGTGTGCGCAATCGCGCCCCTCTTGTAGACTGCGCTGACGTTGCAGCCTTCGGCACCTCAGTTGCTGATTGAACACTAAAGGATAGTTCGCATGCATAAGCCTCGTTATCGGCCACTTTTAGCTGGCTGGCGTCTACTGCTTATCGCGCTGCTGGCTATCCCGACTGGTGCCCTGGCACAAGTGCTGGATGTAACCCGCATGCCGAACGCAGCGCTGTCGCTGACCACGGCCGTCGAGTTGCTGGAAGACCCGCAGCGCCGCCTAAGCCTGGCGGACGTACAATCGCCGGTGAACGCAGCCCGCTTCATCGGCGAAATGCCGCCCACTGCAGCATTGGCGCTCGGCTTTACCCGCTCGGCTTACTGGTTACGCATAACCTTGGGCAACAGCAGTAATGCGCCACTGGAGCGCATGCTGGTGGTCGACAACCCGCGCATTTCCTACGTCGAGACATACCTGCCTAACGCACATGGCCACTACCGGTCGGTCCGTACCGGCTGTGACACCCCATTTGACACACGGATCTACCCCAATCGTAACTTCGTCTTTCCCTTGAGCCTGCCGGCCCAGAGTAAGCAGGTGATCTACCTACGACTGGAGTCCACTGTTGGCCTGCTGGTGCCCCTACAACTCTGGACGCCTAAAGCCTTTCATGACTACGAGCGTGACGACTACGTGGCACAGGCGTGGTACTTCGGCATGGCCAGCGCCATGATTCTTTTCAACCTGATGCTGTTTATTGCATTACGCGAACGCATCTACCTGTTCTACATCACTTTCGTGACCTGCACGGCATGCACCCTGGCGATCAAGAACGGCATGATCCCGCCATGGTTCGGGAATGGGCTTAACCTTCATTCCAATGTGGCCTACTACTCGGGTGCCTCGCTGACCGTCAGTTCTCTGCTGCTGTTTATGCGGCACATGCTGGAGACGCACCGCCTCATGCCGAGGATGGATCGGCTGCTGCAGGGCCTGGTTGTACTATTCCTGCTATCGCCGCTGGCATTTGCGCTGGCGTTGCCGGCGGTCGCTCGCATGACAATCCTGCTCTACCTGTCCTGCGCAGCGTTGATCTTGGTCGTGGTGCTGATGTGTGCCTACAAGCGCCAGCGCAGTGCCTATTTCTTTCTTGGTGCCTTTGTACTGCTCATCTTCGGCGGCGCCATGACCTTGCTCAGAGCGTTAGGAATAGTGCCAACCAACGCCTTTACCGTGGACGGAGTTCAGCTGGGCTCGACCATGGAGATGCTGTTGCTGGCCTTTGCTCTGGCTGATCGCCTCAACGTGATGCGTAAAGAAAAGGCCAGGGTGCAGGTAGAACTGCTGCACGCCCAGCAACAGCTGGTGGACAGCCTGAAAATCTCCGAGCGCGAATTGGAGCAGAGAGTGGTGCAACGCACCGATGAACTGCAGGTTCTCAATAGCAAGCTTGAGGCATTAAGCCTGACCGACAGCCTGACAGGGATCGCCAACCGTCGGCACTTCGACATGCTCCTGCAGCAGGAATGGCAACGCGCCAAGCGCCTGGGCCAGCCACTGGCTCTGGGCATGCTGGATGTGGACCACTTTAAGGACTACAACGATCACTATGGCCATCTGGCTGGCGATACCTGCCTGCGCGAAGTCGCTCAGGCGCTCGCGGCCAGCCTGAGTCGCAGCAGCGACGTGGTGGCGCGTTTTGGTGGTGAGGAATTCGTCTTTATCAGCCCCATGAGCGACGCCCAGGATGCACTGCATGTGGCGCAGCGAGTCGTGCAGGCGGTGGCCGATCTCGCTCTGCCGCATGCCAGCTCGCCCATTGGTTATGTGACGGTGAGTGTCGGGGTGGTGGCCGTGCGGCCTGGCCCCGCGAGCACCGCCGAAGACATGCTGAGACGTGCCGACGCCGCGCTCTACCAAGCCAAGAACAACGGCCGCAATCGCGCAGAGCTGGCGGCGGAGTAAACCAAAAGCAACAAAGGCAGCCGAAGCTGCCTTTGTTGTTAACCACGACCAAACCGCAGCTTAAGCTTCTAACTTACGACGGCGGCGCTGTAACCAGACCACCAAGGCAAACAACAGGAAGCCGGGGATCCACATCAGCTCTTTGGTCATACGCTGGGTAGGCGCACGGACCTTGAGGATCTGCTGGTCGAACTGCAGGCCGGCTTCGGCGGCGGGGCTGGCGAAGGTCACGCTGTCGACCAGCACCTTGTCGCCGTCCTCGTAAGTCAGTAAGCCTAGCTTCTGCAGACGCTCATCACCGCTGGCACCCTCAGGCACAGGTAGCAATAGGCTGAACTCGCGCGCATCACCTACGGCATCCTCACCCTTGATGCGTAAACGCAGCTGGCTACCTGCTTCAACATCGCCAAGGGCTTGAGCCAGTTGTGCCGGCGGAATGTCGCGATAAGGGTCGTGCACGATGTCCATCCAGAAGCCTGGGCGGAACAGGGTGAAAGCCACCAGCAGCAGCATGACGTTCTCATACCAGCGGCTGCGCACCAGGAAGAAGCCCTGGCTGCCGGCGGCGAAGATCAGCATCGCCACAGTGGCGATGATGAAGATCAGCACGCCGTGCCAAAAGTCCACGTCGATCAGCAACAGGTCGGTGTTGAAGATAAACAGGAACGGCAAGATCGCCGTGCGCAGGCTGTAATAGAACGCCGCAATGCCGGTCTTGATCGGGTCGCCCTTGGACACCGCCGCCGCCGCGAACGAGGCCAAGCCCACCGGCGGCGTGACGTCGGCCATGATGCCGAAGTAGAAGACGAACAGGTGCACGGCAATCAGCGGCACGATCAGGCCATTCTGCTGGCCGAGGGTAACGATCACTGGCACCAGCAGGCTGGACACCACGATGTAGTTGGCGGTGGTCGGCAAGCCCATGCCCAGCACCAGGCTGAAAATGGCGGTGAGCACCAGCATCAGCAGCAGGTTGCCCATCGACAGTAGCTCGACCAGATCGGCCAGGACCAGACCAACCCCGGTTTGCGAGACCGCACCGACGATCATCCCCGCCGCCGCGGTGGCAATACCGATACCGATCATATTGCGCGCACCGGCAATCAGGCCTTCACGCAGGTCGATCACGCCATCCATAAACGAACCGTGAGCATGCGTGCCGTCGGTGCGTAGCCAGGTCAACAGCGGGCGCTGAGTGAGCAGGATGATTACCAGCATTACGCTGCCCCAGAACGCCGACAAGCCTGGGGACAAGCGCTCGATCATCAGGCACCAGACCAACACCACCACCGGCAGCAAAAAGTGCAAACCGGACAGCAGTACGGCGCGCGTTTGCGGCAGTTTGTCGAGCGGCGCGTCGGGGTCTTCGGTAGGCAACACCGGCACGCTGGCGGCGATTTTCAGCAAGCCGAGATAGACCAGCGCCAGCAGCGCGCCGATGCCCGGCAAGGCGAAATCGCCCAATGCCGGCTTGAGCCAGCCGAGGCCGTAGTACACCGCCAACGATAAACCGCTGATCAGAGCAGCGCCGAAGGCAAAGCCGGTTAGACGGCGTAACCACGGCTTGGGCTGATGGCCGCCAATGGGCTGCAGGCCGAGTTTGAGCGACTCCAGGTGGACGATATACAGCAGCGCGATGTAGGAGATCGCCGCCGGCAGGAACGCGTGCTTGATGATCTCGACATAGGGCATGCCGATGTATTCGACCATCAAAAAGGCCGCCGCACCCATCACCGGCGGCATGATCTGGCCGTTGACCGACGAGGCCACTTCCACGGCCCCGGCCTTCTCGGCCGAGAAGCCGGTGCGCTTCATCATCGGGATGGTGAAGGTGCCGGTGGTCACCACGTTGGCAATCGACGAGCCGGAGATCAGCCCAGTCAAACCGGAGGCGACCACGGCTGCTTTGGCCGGGCCACCACGGAAGTGCCCGAGCATGCTGAAGGCCAGCTGAATAAAGTAATGCCCGGCACCGGCGCGATCCAGCAGTGCGCCAAACAGAACAAAGAGGAAGACGAAGCTGGTGGACACCCCAAGGGCAATGCCAAACACCCCTTCGGTGGTGATCCACTGGTGGTTGGCCAACGCATTGAGGCTAACCCCACGGTGCGCCAACAGCCCCGGCATATAGGGCCCGGCCAGGCTGTAGATGAGGAACAGCAAAGCAATGATGGCCAGCGGTGGGCCAAGCACCCGGCGCGTGGCTTCCAGCAGCAGGGGTATGCCAATACAGGCCGTCAGCATGTCCGCCGTGGTCAGGCTGCCGGGGCGCAAGGCCAGCTGCTGGTAGAAAATAAACAGGTAGGCGGCGCTGGCGGCAGCGACCAGGCCCAAGGCGATATCCAACAGCGGAACACGGTCGCGCGGCGACTTCTGGAACGCCGGGTAGGCGAGGAAGGCCAGAAGCAAGGCAAACGCTAGGTGGATAGAGCGGGTTTCGGTGTCGTTGAACACGCCAATGCCGAAGATGAACGGCAGCGGCGAGGCGATCCACAGTTGAAACAGCGACCAGAGCAGGGCCAGGCCAGTGATCACCTGGGCCATGGCCCCCAGAGGGGTGCGCGCACCCACATCCTGGGCAATCAGTTCTTCGGTGGACAGTTGCTTGTCATGCATGGGTCGAACCTGCATTCGAGAGTACGGAAAACGGCAAAACCCGCAGCCTCGCAGCTGCGGGTTTGCTTATGTATAGACGCTAGCCTGTTTCCAGGCCGAAGGCCGTCTTAAACCTGCCTTCGATCCAGCGAGCTAGACACTGTTGTTAATCCAACAGATGTTGCGCTCAGCAGATCGAAGTTCAGATTTTACAGCCAGCCGCGCTCTTTGTAGTAACGCACAGCACCTTCGTGCAGCGGCGCACTGAGGCCGACTTTGATCATGTCTGCTTCTTTCAGGTCGGCAAATGCAGGGTGCAGACGCTTGAAGCGATCAATGTTGTCGAACACCGACTTAACCAGCTGGTAAACCACTTCCGGGCTGGCCTTGGCCGAGGTAGACAGCACAGCCTTGCCGCCGATCGACGGAGTCGGTGCATCGTTGCCCTTGTACACGCCGCCTGGGATCTCAGCCTTGGTGTAGTAGCTCTTCGCCGCCAGCAGTTTGTCGATTTCAGCGCCGGTCACCGGCACCAGGACCGCGTCGGTGGTGGTGGTGGCTTCCTGGATCGCGCCATTCGGATGACCAACGAAGTAGGTCATCGCATCGATGTTGTTGTCGCCCAGCGCCGAGGCTTGCTCAGCTGGCTTCAACTCAGCGGCCAGGGAGAACGCCGAACGGTCCCAACCTTTGACCTGCATGATTTCTTCCAGGGTGTCGCGCTGACCGGAACCTGGGTTACCGATGTTGACACGCTTGCCTTTGAGGTCATCAAAGCTGGCGATATTGGCGTCACGGCGAGCGAGAATGGTGAACACTTCGCTCTGCAGCGAGAACACCGCGCGGATGTCATCCATCGCGCCTTCTTTCTCGAACGGGGTTACGCCTTTCATCGCCTTGAACTGGTGGTCCGACTGCATGATGCCGAAGTTGAATTCGCCGCTGCGGATACCGTTAACGTTGGCCACGCCGCCGCCACTGGCTGGAGCGTTGCACTTGATACCGTGGTCAGCTGCGCCACGGTTGAGGAAACGGCAGATAGATTGACCAGCCACGTAATAAACGCCGGTTTGACCGCCGGTGCCAATGGTCACGAATTGTTCTTCGGCCTGTACGGCGCTGCTCAGGGTAATACCCGCGAGTGCAGCTGACAGGGCCCATGCCAGGGATTTACCTTTCATGGGAGTTCTCCTTTTCTGTTTATTTTGGACCCGCACGCCCCTTTTGAGTGCGCCCGGAAGGACAAGAGTCTAACCGCTCAGGCGCAGGTTGCACGACGTAATAGCGAACAACGCTGGTAACCAGGTATTTATTGCCCCGCTCGCCGAGCGTCATATCGCTACCGCCGAGCCGCGGCTTTGGGCAGAATCAGGCCATGCTCAAACACTCGCTCGACTCACCCCACACCTCGGTTAGCGCCAGCATCACCCTCGCGGTGCTGCATGCCGCCAGCCGCCTGGGCATTGATCGCAGCCAATTGATGAGTGCATGCGCGCTCAGCGACAGCCAGCTCAGTGACCCCGATGCCCGCGTGCCTTTCGCCACCCAGGAACAGCTGTGGCAACACCTCAGCCGCATCGAACAAGCCGAACCCGGCCTGGCCCTGGGTTGCAACCTCGCCCCCGGCCCGTTCAGCGTGCTCGGTTACCTGCTGCAAAGTAGCCCCACATTAGGTGATGCGCTGGACGCCGGGCGGCGCTATCAGCGTCTGGTGGGCGAAGGCGGCGAAGTGCAATTGCACGAACAGGGCGATGAACTGCAACTGCTCTATCGCCCGCTGCACCCCGAGCTACCCGCTACCCGTACCCGCGTCTTGGCACTGATGGCCTGCTGGGTGCAGATGCTGCATCCGTTGCTGGATGACTGGCAGCTGCTGCGCGCGCAATTTGTGCACCCGCAGCCGCCCGTACTGGACAGCTACACCGCGATCTTCGCCTGCCCGTTGCAGTTTTCCGCCAGTGATTACGGCATTGTCCTGCCACGCCGCCTGGCCAGCGCGCCGCTGATCCAGGCCAACCCACCGTTGCAAACGCTGTTGCGCCAGCATGCCGAAGCCCTACTCGCGCGGCTGCCCAGCGCCGGGCTGAGCGCCCGTGTGGTGGCCTTGCTGGGCGAGCAGTTGGCGCGCGGCGAACCGGACCGCAGCGAACTGGCGCGCCACCTACACCTGAGCGAGCGCACCCTGCAGCGGCGCCTGGCCGAAGAAGGCTGCCACTACCAACAACTGCTCAACGACACCCGCCGACAACTGGCCGAACAGCACCTGAGCAGTGGCGACTTACCCGCCGCAGAAATTGCCCTGCTGCTGGGCTATTCGGAACCCAGCGTATTCTTCCGCGCGTTTCGCCAATGGACCGGGCTCACGCCAGGCGAGTATCGCGCTCGGCAGAAAGCGCTCTAGCACCTCAAAGCCCCTGCGCCCGCAAGAACGCTAAAAACGCCTCGCGCGAGCTGTAGCGTGGGCTAAAGCCGAATTCCTGTTTAAGCCGACGATTGCTCAGCACCGGGCGATAACGCAGAAAATCCACCTGCTCCGGGCCGTAGGGGCTGAGGCCGAGGGGTTTCAGCACGCGTAATGCGGCGCGGATCAGCCAGGCTGGCAGGACGCGATACGGTTTACCGAGCAGTTCGGCGATGTCCTTGAGTGACAGCGCGCCGTCGCCGGCCAAGTTGAAGATGCCGGCGCTCTGCTGGCGCAGGCCGCGGCAGATGATGTCCACCACATCCTGATCCCAGATAAATACGAAGCGGCTGTCACTACCACGGATGCCCAGCACAGCGCGTTGCTTAAACAGCTCGGTAATCTGATTGTTTACCCGTTTGCCCAAAATGGTGCCGGGACGCAGCACCAGCTGCTTGAGCTGCGGGTGCTGCACCCGTGCCTCGGCCAGCAGTTGCTCCACTTCGCGCTTGTGCTTGGCATAGGCAAAGTCGGCGTGGCCACGTAGCGGTTGGTCTTCGTCCAGCCACTCGGCGTTTTGCGGGTCATAGCCATAGGCGGCGCCGGAGCTGGTGAAGATCAGCTGTTCAACGCCATGGGCCGCCGCCGCGCGGATCAGCGCCTGGGTGCCGCCAACATCAATGGCATGCAAGTGCGCTTCGCTCATGCCGGGCGGTGGGGTGACCACCGAAGCCAGGTGCACGACAGCCTGGGGTTGCCAGGTCGCTATGCAGTTTTCCACCGCCGCCGACTGGCTGATATCGAGCAGCACCGGCTCGATATTCAGCTTCATTCCCGCGCGGTTCTGCGGGCGAATATCGGCGGCAATCAGTGTCCACTGCGGCTGCTGAATAGCCAGTTGGTTAAGCAGTTGCTGGCCGATATAGCCAGCCGCTCCGGTGATCAAAACGCGCATTAACCTCTCCCTATGCAGCGCGGCCACGTGGCACGCGGGGCTGCGTTTTTGCCGACTGTATTTACCCATTGCAGGCTATCGGCTGCGGTGCGGGGAGGCAGTGGCAAGGCTGGCCAAACACTGTGGCCAAAGGCGACAGATGCTTACGCCCTGGTGTGCTGGGCGCGCTATGCTCTGCGCCCGATCGTTCGCCTAGGGATAGCGACCATGAGCCAAACCGAACAGAACCTGCGTATCGACTACATCGAGTTCGCTGCCGTCGACCTACCGGCGCTCAAGCAGTTCTATGAGCAGGTCTTCGGCTGGCGCTTTACCGACTATGGCCCGCACTACAGCAGCTTTACCGACGGACGCATGACGGGCGGCTTTACCACCGACAGCACTGTGGGGTGCGGGCCGCTGGTGGTGATTTACGCCACCGATCTGCAAGGCGTGTGTGCCCAGGTAGCCTCAGCGGGTGGGCAGATCACTCAGGCAATCTTCAGTTTCCCCGGTGGCCGGCGCTTTGAGTTCAAAGACCCCAGCGGCAACCGTCTGGCCGTCTGGTCGGAATAATCGAGTCAAGCCATGCCCGCACTGAAACAACAGTTTTTCAAACTGATCGCTCTGGTACAACGTAACCCCGGGTTGGTCGCGATCTTCGGCTTTGCCTCGGGGCTGGCGAGCTTTCTGCTGGTCGAGCGCCAGGCCGAACTGGCGCGGGTGCTGGCATTAGTGATGCTGGTCAGCTGGCTGTGGCTGATCATGGAAAACATCCTGCGCGAGCGCATCGCCCAGTGGTTCGGCTTCGAGTTGCCGCCGCCACTGTTGCGCTACGCCACGCAGATGATCCACCAGGAGAGCCTGTTTTTCGTTCTGCCGTTCTTCTTTATCACCACCACCTGGAACAGCGGCCAGTTGCTGTTCAGCGGCCTACTGGCTTGCGCGGCGCTGATCTCGATCATCGACCCGTTGTACTACAAGTGGCTGGCGCCCAAGCGCTGGCTGTTTCTCGCCTATCACACCCTGGCGCTGTTCGCCGTGCTGCTCACGGCGCTGCCGATTATCTTCAAACTGACCACGCCGCAGAGCTATCAGCTAGCGCTGGCAGCGGCGGTGATTCTGTCGTTTCCCTCACTGTTCACGATCATCACCGTGCAACGCTGGTGGCGTGGCTTGCTGCTGGTTGGGATGACCCTGGCGATAGGTGCTGGCGGCTGGCTGGTACGCGTCTGGGTGCCGCCCGCGACCCTGTGGCTGGCCGAGGTGGCGGTCACCAGCGAATTCGACAACCAGAACCGCGCGCCGGGCGAAAGCATCAAGCAATTGAGCGTGGCGCAACTGCGCAGCCAGGGCCTGTTCGCCTACACCGCGATCAACGCACCGCGTGGGTTGAATGAGCGGATTTATCACGTGTGGCGCCGCGATGGCGGCGAAGTCGAGCGCATCGCCCTGAATATCCACGGCGGGCGCAAAGAAGGCTATCGCGCCTGGACCCACAAACAGAACTTCCCGGCCGATGCCGTGGGCCGCTGGCAGGTGCAGGTGCTGACCGAGGCCGGGCAGATGATTGGGGTGCTGCGGTTTAAGGTGGTGGAGTAACCATCAGATAAACCTATCTGAGATCTCTTGAGCTAGAGCCTTGCAAGCCCGTTTTTAACGCCGCAGGGCCGACGCGCAGCAGAGCGTTGCCGTATACCTAACCGAAGAACCAGTAGCAGACGGATATGGCGGCTACCACACCGGCAAACTCGGCCAGTAGTGCACAGCCCACGGCATGCCGCACGCGCTGAATGCCGACCGCACCGAAGTATACGGCCAGCACATAGAAGGTGGTTTCCGTGCTGCCCTGCACCGTGGCGGCGATCAACGCGGGGAAGCTGTCGACACCCTGGGTTTGCATGGTTTCAATCAGCATGGCGCGCGCCGCACTGCCGGAGAAAGGTTTGACCATGGCCGTGGGCAGCGCCTCAACAAAGCGCGTGTCCCAGCCAATCGCCTCGACCAGCCAGCGAATCCCGTCGAGGCCAAACTCCAGCGCGCCAGACGCACGCAGCACACCAATCGCGCAGAGCATGGCCACCAGATAGGGCAGCAGGCTCTTGGCCACATCGAAGCCTTCTTTCGCGCCTTCGATAAATTCCTCATACACCGGCACTTTCTTCAACGCGCCCATCAGCAGAAACAGCAGGATGATGCCGAACAGGGTGAGGTTGCCGGCCAGCGACGAGAGGGCCGCCAGCGCCGTCGCCGACATGCCGGCGAGCAGCGCCATAAAGGCCCCCAGCGCCAGCGCGCCGGGCACCAAGTAGGCCAGCACCACCGGGTCCCAGAGGCGTAGGCGCTGCATCAGCGCCACAGACAGCAGGCCGACCAGGGTCGAGGCGCTGGTGGCTAACAGAATGGGTAGGAATACCAGGGTTGGATCAGGCGCACCCTGTTGGGCGCGGTACATAAAGATGGTCACCGGCAACAGGGTCAACGACGAGGCATTCAGTACCAGAAAGAGTATTTGCGCGTTACTGGCCGTGGTGCTGCTGGGGTTGAGGGTCTGCAGCGCGCGCATGGCTTTAAGGCCGATCGGCGTGGCGGCGTTGTCCAGGCCCAGGCCATTGGCGGCGAAGTTCATGGTGATCAAACCGAGAGCCGGATGACCACGCGGCACCTCGGGCATCAGCCGCGCAAACAGCGGGCCGAGTATCCGCGCCAGAGCATCAACCAGGCCGGCTTTTTCAGCGATACGCAGCAGGCCGAGCCACAGGGTCAGGGTGCCGAACAGCAGCACCATGACCTCGACCGACAGCTTGGCCATGGCAAACAGGCTTTCCACCATGGCGGCAAATACCGCTGGGTCATCACCGAGTAACCAGCGCGACAGCCCGGCAATGGCCGCCACCACGAAAAACCCCAGCCACAGGCCGTTGAGCATGCTGTCTCTCCCCAATCAATGGGCGCGATGATAGCGCGGCTGATGCAGATGGGGTGTGGTGTTGGGGCTTTTCATCGCGCCCATGTGGCGTATGGGCGGGATATGTCGAGGTTATATGGGAGGCGCTCCGTTTGAGCCGCGATTGACCTTGAAGGCGCTGAACGCCTCGCGGCTAAAGCCCCTCCCACAGCCGCACCACTAATACCAGTTCGGGTCGCTTTTCAGCTGCTCTTGCAGCAGCTGCTGAGTCGCTTCGTCCGGCTCGCCCAGCCAGCGCAGGGTGGCATGTTGGCTGGGGGCTTTGTCCGCCGGCAGGCCGTCGGGCAAGTGCACATACAGGCCATAGGCGTCGTCCTTGTCCCAGCTGAAGGCCACATAAAGGCGCTGGTTGAAGCAGTTTTGCGCTTCGCACAGCTGGCCGACCAGGTATTTGTCGCCGTCGTCTTCCAGGCCCTGCATCGGGCTGGCGATACCATTGAGGTTGAGCACCCACTCCGGCAGACGGCTTTCGTCTTCAACCAGTTCCTGCCAGCTCTGCTGGTAGGCCGGGTCACTGGCGAGCAGTTCGTTAAGGCGGAATTGGCCATCGGTATCCGCGGCCAAAGCCGCCGCACTGCCGCCCAGCAACAGGGCGGCAAGCAGCGTCTTGATGGTCATGGGAACTCCTTTAACCGCGCGGCCGACGGCCGATGATGAAGGAGACGATAAACATCACCAGGAACACCACGAAGAGAATCTTCGCGATACCCGTAGCGGTGCCGGCGATACCCCCAAAGCCCAGAACGGCAGCGATGATGGCAATGATCAGAAAGGTAATGGCCCAACTCAACATGGCGAAACTCCTTCTCTACTCAAGTGTGCGCCGCGGCGCGAGATGACCCGGTGTAGCACTGGCCACACCGGGCCGGGCTTGCTGTTACTGCATGGACTGCTTCAGGTTGCGCATGCGGTCATGGCTGGCGCGCACTTTGGGCATTTCGGCCGCGAGCAGGGCTTGCACGCCCGGCTCGGCACTTTCCAGCGCATCCTCAAAGGCATGCAGAATGCGGTCTTCAGCCTCTTCCAGTTGCGCCACGTAGGTGGCCTCAGTGTCACTGACCAAGTTGGCCTTGGTATCGGCATACACTTGGCGCAGCTTGCCGATGAAGGTGCCGCCGTCAGCGGGTTTCTGCTGGTTGGCGGCGACTTTTACCGACAGCGCGCGGATCAGCTCGGTCTTGTTCTGTGACATGTCACGGAACAGCGCCTGCAAGCGCACATCTTTCACTTCGTCGTGGGCGTGCTGATAAAAGCGCTGGCCGTCACGGGTAATTTCAATCAGCTCGTTCAGTTGCTGGATTTTGTCAGTCATGGTGACGCTCCTCTGGCTGGAACGGCGGCGGTAACCGCCTTAAAAGTTGACTGCCGCGGATAAGCGACAGCCCGCTGAATTAGCTCTCGATGCGCAATGCATCAGCGTCTACGCCGCGCACACCACGGATGTTGCGCGCGGTTTCTACGGCCAATTGTTTTTCGGCATTACTCAGCACCAGGCCGCTCAGGTTGACCATGCCGTTCTGGGTATCCACGGTGATGCTCAGGCCGTCCAAGTTGCGGCTGTAGATCAGGCTGGATTTAACCTTGCTGGTAATCCACGCATCACTGATCGCCGCAGCCGCGTCATCCGCCGCGTCTTGTGCCTTGGCCGCGGTGCTGTCGGCGGCGCTCACGCTTAACAGGTTGCTCACCTCACGCACGCCATCAGTGTTGGCGGCCAAGCGGCCCGCCAGCTCCTTGGCCTGCGGCGTTTGCGCGCTACCGTTCAAGGTCACCTTGCCGTTCTCGGCATCAACATTGATGTCCAGGCCCTCGGTATTGCTGTTCCACAGCAGCTTGGACTTAACGGTGGCCGCCAGCGTGGCGTCTTCAAAACGCTGCGCCATATTCGGTTCGCTGCTGGCTTTGGCCTCGAACTTCGGGTCCAGCTTGAGCTGGTTGTTGACCTTGTTTACGCCCTCGACACCCAGGGCAATCTGCTCAGCCAAATCACGTTCGACCGAATTTTCCACGGTGCCGCTGATGGTCGCAGTGCCGTTCTCGACATCCACATCAATGGCGAACGGGTTGAGATGACGATTGAGGGCGAATGCAGTCCACACCGAGCCTTCCTGGCGAGCCGCACTGAGCTCACGGCTCATATCACCCTCTGCGGCAAATGCGCTGAACGGCACCAGCGCGATCATCCCGGCGGTCGCGGTGGCCAAGGCCAGAGTCTTTAACTTATGCATGGCAGTTCCTCCAATGGATTGCAGTGTCTGTGTCGCTGTGGGCGACTTACACCTCACTGTCGCAAGGCCCATGCCAGGCCATAAGAAAATAATAAAACCATTAAAATCAATTACTTATGGAAGCAAAAAGAAACCGACCAGTGTGCAAGCTGCATGATTGCCTACTCTGCGCCGTGCAACTTGCACGACAGATCACGGACTAAGCCTCAGTACCCCCGCCAAGGAGAGCACTATGAACACCTCTTCACAGCCCCTCGGTCGCATTCTGCTAGTCGATGATGAGCCCGCCATCCTGCGCACCTTCCGTTACTGCCTGGAAGACCAGGGCTATCAGGTCAGCACCGCTAACAGCGCCGCCCAAACCGACGCGTTATTGCTGCGCCAGGTGTTTGATCTGTGCTTTCTCGACCTGCGCCTCGGCAACAACGACGGCATGGAGGTCCTCACCCACATGCGCGTGCAAGCCCCCTGGATGCGCGTGGTGATGATTACCGCGCACTCCGCGATCGACACCGCCGTGGACGCCATCCAGGCGGGCGCCGCGGATTACCTTGTGAAGCCGTGCAGCCCCGAGCAATTGCGCCTGGCTGCCAGCAAACAGCTGGAAGCTCGGCACATGGCCGAGCGCCTGGAGCACCTCGAAGGCCATGCGCGTAAGCCCGGCGAAGGGTTGGACTCGCACAACCCCGCCATGATGACGGTGCTGCAAACCGCGAAGCAGGTGGCCGACACCGATGCCAATATCCTGATTCTCGGCGAGTCCGGCACAGGCAAGGGGGAGCTGGCCCAGGCCATCCACAGCTGGAGCAAGCGCGCGAAAAAATCCTGCGTGACCATCAACTGCCCCTCCTTGAGCGCCGAGTTGATGGAGAGCGAACTGTTCGGGCACAACCGCGGCTCGTTTACCGGGGCTACCGAAAGCACTCAGGGCCGGGTCAGCCAGGCCGATGGCGGAACCCTGTTTCTCGATGAGATCGGCGACTTCCCACTGGCTCTGCAACCGAAGCTGCTGCGCTTTATTCAGGACAAGGTCTATGAACGCATTGGCGACCCGCAAACCCGCGAGGCGGATGTGCGCATCGTCGCGGCGACCAACCTCAACCTCGACGAGATGGTCAAACAAAGCCAGTTCCGTGAAGACCTGCTGTACCGCTTAAATGTCATCACCCTGACCCTGCCCGCGCTGCGCGAGCGCCGCGAAGACATCATGGTGCTGGCCGAGCGCTTTCTCGCGCGCTTTGTCAGCGACTATGCACGCCCCGTGCGGGCCTTCAGTGATGCGGCGCGCGAGGCGCTGCTCAGCTACGCCTGGCCTGGCAACATTCGCGAATTACGCAATGTGGTCGAGCGCGCCAGCATCCTCTGCGCAGAGGAGCAGGTGCAGGTCAGCCACCTCGGGCTCACCCCCAATACCGAGTTGAACAGCCCGCAGGCCGGCGCGCAGATGAGCTTGGAGGCATTGGAGAAAGCCCATATCAGCGCGGTAGTGGCCAATAGCGGCACGCTCGACCAAGCCGCTAAAACACTGGGCATCGACGCCTCAACGCTGTACCGCAAACGCAAGCAGCTCGACCTGTGAGGTTGCGTAACCAGCTGTTTATCAGCGGTGGAGCCTTGGTCACGGCCGCATTGGTCGGGTTACTGCTGGGCATGTTCAGCATCTGGCAGCTGAGCAAAAGCCAAAATGAAGCCATGACCCGTAACATGAACATCATCGATGCCTCACTCGGCCTGCGCCAAGAGATGGGCATCCAGGTCAGCCTGATCATTGCCGACAAGCTCGACCGGCCAGCATTGAAAGCCTCGGATGCCCGCTTCAATGCATGGCTGCGCAAAGCCGCAGACGACTCTACAAATGCCAACGATCATCAGGCGGTGATCGCGATCCAGCGCACCTATGACGTCTATCAAAAATTTCTAGACTCGCCCGCCGAGGTACGCCGCAACCTGCTCAAAAACGATGATTTCACCCTGGCCCTGCGCGCGCTGCGCGACCGCATCAATGACATGCAAATGCATTACGTCAGTCAGGTGCATCTTGAGCAACAGAACGCTCGCGAACGCACCTGGCTGATTATCGCGCTGCTCGGCCTGATCGGCCTGGCGGTGTTATTGATCAGCTTTGTCACCGCACACAGCGTTGCCCGCCGCCTTGGCCGACCCATTGAGGAACTGGCTATCGCCGCGGACCAGATCGGCCGCGGCGACTTTCACGTCAGCCTGCCCACGCCCCCAGTCACCGAAATCGCCTCACTGAGCCAGCGCTTCGGCTTAATGGCCGAAGCGCTGCGGGCCTTTAAAAACAGTGATATCCAAGCCCTAAAAGCTGAGCAACAACGCCTTAACGCGGTCCTCGACAGCATCGACGATGGCCTGCTGATCTTCGATCGCCAAGGTGACGTCGAACACTTCAACCCGGTGGCGCAACGCCAGTTGGCCTGGGACGCAAGCCAACTCGGCCAACGCGCCGCTTTGACCCTGCAGCACTCAGACCTGCAAACCCAGTTGCACCGGGTGCTACAAGGCAAACCGCTGGAAGAGGCGTTGGATGACCTGCAGGTCGACATCGAGGGTGAGCAGCGCCTTTTGGCCTACAGCCTCGCAGCGGTCAGCCACGACGGCGAACGCCCCTCCGGCGCGGTGATGGTGCTGCGCGATGTCACCGAACAACGCGCGTTCGAGCGGGTGCGCAGTGAGTTTGTGCTGCGCGCCTCCCACGAGCTGCGCACCCCAGTGACCGGCATGCTGATGGCGTTCTCGCTGCTGCAGGAGCGCATGCAATACCCCGAGGACAGCCGTGAGGCTGACCTGCTCAGCACCGTGGATGAAGAAATGCAGCGCCTGTTACGCCTGATCAATGACCTGCTGAATTTCTCGCGTTACCAGAACGGCCTGCAAAGCCTTGAACGAGTCGAGTGCAGCGTCGAGCCGTTGCTGCGGCTAACCCAGCAGCGTTTCACCATGCAAGCGGCGCAGTTGCAGGTGGCTCTGCACCTCGAAGCAGAAGAAGACTTACCGCTGTTACAGGTCGATCCATTGCAAATCGAACGGGTGCTCGACAACCTGATCGGCAATGCCTTGCGGCATACGCACCCTGGCGGCACGGTGCACCTGCGTGCCCGCCGGCGGGATAAGCGCGTCGAGCTGAGCGTGAGTGACGATGGTGAGGGCATTCCCTTTCGCCAACAGGCGCGGATTTTCGAGCCATTCGTACAGGTCAGCCGCAAGAAAGGCGGTGCAGGCCTGGGCCTGGCGCTGTGCAAAGAGATCGTGCAATTGCACGGCGGTTACATCGGGGTGAAATCTCAGGTGGGCCAAGGCACGCAGTTCTTTGTACTGCTGCCCACCTAAGACGCTCTTGCTGCGCCCCCACTTGTGCAGCCTGGCACCCGCCACACATGAGAACGCCGCCTTAACGGCGGCGTTCTCATGTTACGGGCGACGCCTACCGGCTCACCCTTGGCTCAGGTTTAGTCGCGCAACTGGCCTAATGGCTAGCGGCATCCTTGACCAGCGGCACTTCTTTGCCTTCAGCATCGAACAACTTACCGCCCTTGAAGTAGTCACCGTCGTTCAAGGCCGCCACATCCTGGAAGCCCAAGGTGCGTTCGCTGGCCGCCACGAAGACTGACTGGTTCTCGGAGTTACCGGTCTTGAAGTGGTTGAACAGCAGGTTGAGCGCAATGGCCATGATCGCAGCCGAACTGATGCCCGAGTGGAAAATGGTTTCAAACCAGGATGGGAACTGGTGATAGAAGGTCGGCGCGGCGATGGGGATCATGCCGAAGCCGATCGAGGTGGCGACAATGATCAGGTTCATGTTGTTGCGGTAATCAACCTTGGACAGCGTGCGAATGCCGCTCGCCGCCACAGTACCGAACAACACCACACCGGCCCCGCCCAAGACTGACGTTGGCACCGCCGCCACCAAGCGACCCATGATCGGCAGCAGCCCCAGGGTCACCAGAATCAAGCCCGCCGACGCAACCACATAACGACTCTTGACCCCGGTCACAGCCACCAAGCCGACGTTCTGGGCAAAGGCACTCTGGGTGAAGGAGCCGAAGATCGGCGCGAATACGCTGGAGATCATGTCAGCCCGCAGGCCATTGCCGAGGCGCTTGGAGTCGACCTTGGTTTCGATGATGTCACCGACCGCCAGGATGTCCGCCGAGGTTTCCACCAGGGTGACGATGATCACAATACACATCGAGATAATGGCCGCGACGTGAAAGGTCGGCATGCCGAAATGGAACGGCGAAGGCAAGGCGAATATCGGCCCTTGAGACACCTTGGAAAAATCCGCCATACCCAGCGCTACAGCGACCAGGGTACCGATGATCATGGCCAGCAGGATCGACAGGCGCGAGATGCTGGCACTGCCCACTTTGCTCAGCAGCAGCACGGTGGCCAGGGTCAGAGCGGCCAGGCCGATATTGGCCATGCTGCCGAAGTCGGCGGCCTGGCTGTTGCCACCCATCGCCCAACGCGCAGCTACCGGCATCAGGGTCAGACCGATAATGGTGATGACAATACCGTTGACCAGCGGCGGGAAGAATTTGGTAATGCGCGAAAACACCGGGGTAATCAACAGCCCGATCAGCGAGGCGGCAATCACCGCACCGAATACGGCCTGCAGGCCACCCTCACCACCGCTACCGAGAATCGCGACCATGGTCGCCACGCCGGCAAAGGACACGCCCTGGACCAGCGGCAATTGCGAACCGAAGAAGGGTAAACCGAGGGTTTGCAGCAAGGTTGCCAAGCCACCGGCAAACAGCGAAGCCGCGATCAGCAGGCCGATATCCGCCGGCGACAGCCCTGCGGCCTGACCAATGATCAGCGGTACTGCAACGATGCCGCCATACATGGTCAGCACATGCTGCAGGCCATAAGCGAAGTTGGCACCGATACCGAGGTTTTCATCTTCCGGACGCGACGTAGAAGACGGCGTAACAGGTGAAGTCGTCATGCTGAGGATCTCGCTGTTGTTCTTGTGCGTACAATGTAGACAAAGAAAAAACCTCTTGGCTACAACTTTGTATACATTTTACAAAATAACAGTTTCAGCAGAACGATTACTAGAATCTCAGTCAAAAACAGACGTCCACACATAAAAAAAACGCCGAAGCAGTCACTGCTTCTGCGTTTGTTAACAAGTAGCACCCCAGCTAGGCACTCAGTGCTGCGCAGCCATCCCGGCCAGAACCACCAATAACGCAGCCGTCTGCGCATCCGGCTCGCCGTCATAACGGGCTGGGCGGTACTTCATCTGCAAGGCGGCAATCACGTTGCGCGTGGCCGGGTCCAATTCACCGTGCCGGGGCACGGCATAGCCCTGGCGTGCCAGTTGCTCCTGAAACCACTGCACACTCGGCAGGCTGGCACTGAACAGCACTTGCTGGCGCGCCACCTCGACGGGATCCGGCCAGGGCATCAGGCCAGCATCGGCGAGGCGCTTCCAGGGGAACAGCGGACCGGGATCAACCTTGCGCTGTGGGGCAATATCGCTGTGCGCGATGATGCTGCCGGGCGCCAGTTGATGGCGCTGCATGATGTCCTTGAGCAAGACAATCAGCGCGTCGATCTGCGCGGGAGCAAAGGGCTGCCAATGTCGCCCCGTGGGGGTGTCATAAAACCCCTGGTTAACCAGCTCAATGCCAATGGTTGTGCCATTTAGCCAGGTGCGCCCCTGCCACTCGCTCACACCGGCATGCCAGGCGCGGCGATTCTCATCGACCAATCGGTAAATGGTCGCCGGCGCCTCGCCGATCAGGTAATGGCTGCTGACCTCCTCTTCAGTGAGTAACTGCAGTGAGCGCTGCAGATCGGCAGAGGTGTAATGCAGCACGATGTATTGCACCCGGCTGTTCTGGCCGATGGCGGTGTAACTATCATCAATGCGCGGGCCGCTGCTGCAACCGGCCAGTAGCAGGGCTAAAACACTCAAACAAAAAGCTTTCATGGGCTGATATGCAACACGCTTTGCAGGTTATCCAGCAGCATATCGACGCTGAGCATAATCAACAGCATGCCCATCAATCGCTCCACTGCAGTCAACCCGCGAGGTCCGAGAAAACGCTGCAGAAACGAGGCCTGCAACAGAATAAAGGCGGTCAACGCCCAAGCCAGTAGCACCGCCGCGTAAAGCTCCCAGAGCGGCCCTTCATGAGTGTTGCGCAGGGTCATCAATACCGCCAGAGCAGAGGGCCCCGCCACCGCCGGCGTGGCCAGCGGCACCAGCATCGGCTCGCCATCTGGCACATCGCCTAATACCCCCTGCGGGCCGGGGAAGATCAGGCGCATGGCGATGACGAACAGGATGATACCGCCCGCAATTGCCGTTGCCTCGCGCGACAGCCCCAGAGCGCTGAGCACTTTGTCGCCAAAGGTAAGAAACAACAGCAGCAGTGCCAGGGCGAATAACAACTCGCGCGCGGCAACCCACAGGCGGCGCTTGGCCGGTACATTCTTCAGTGCGGCGATAAAGATGGCGATGTTGCCGAAGGGGTCGGTGACCAGAAAGATCAACGCGGCGATGCCGAAAATATCCATGACTACTCCTCTACAGATCGGCACAGTTTAGTGCCTCCCGCAGCAGAAAACGCCTTGGATCAAGCAGAACAGCACAGGCCTTGAGGCCACATGCAAGCGATGCCTGACACTGCTAGACTGGCATCTGTACAAACACAGCAATCCTGTACAGCTTATGTACCAATATGGAGAACACCCAATGCGCGCCTTGCTGTGGTTCAAACAGGATCTCCGCCTTGATGACCACCCCGCCCTCCAGGCGGGCCTGGCGGCCGAGTGCCTGCTGCCGGTGTATGTCCTGGACCCCGCCTTGCTACAGCTCAACGCATTTGGCATGCGCCGCATGGGTGTGCATCGCGCGCGTTTTTTACTGGAAAGCTTGGTGGCGCTGGAGGCTGAATTGCACCAGCGTGGCTCACACCTGCTGGTGGTTATCGGCACACCGCAGCAGGTCATCCCACAACTGGTGGCGCAGTTCAACCTGGACCAGGTGCTGACCCTGGCGGAAATCGCGCCCGACGAACAAGCCCAGGTGGTACAGGTCGCTCAACAACTCGGCCCGATTGCCCTGCAACAATTGCCCGCCAACAACCTGCTGCGCAGCGAAGAACTGCCTTTCAGCCTTGATCAGTTGCCATCAGTGTTTAGTCAGTTCCGCAGCCTGGTCGAAGAACGCTTGCACGTGTTCCAACCGCGTCACGCACCGCAGCGATTGCCGGTATTGCCTGATGGCGCACTGGCACTGATGCAGCCGCTGCCCACGCTCTCTCAGCTGGGCCTGGGTGAGCCACTCAGCGTATCGTCCAGCGCCTTTCCCTTCTCTGGAGGCGAACCAGCCGCCCTCGCCCGACTGCGTGACTACCTGTGGAAGACTCAAGGCGTAAGGCAGTACAAGGACACCCGTAACGGCATGCTAGGCACCGAGTATTCGTCGAAGTTCTCACCCTGGTTGGCCAATGGCAGCCTGTCGGCACGCCGGGTAATCGCCGAGCTGCGCCGTCACGAGGCGCAATACAAGCGCAATGACTCAACGCACTGGCTGTGGGTTGAGATGCTGTGGCGGGATTTCTTCCGCTGGACGCTGCTGCGCCACGGCAGCGCGCTATTCAAAGCGGGCGGCCTCAAGGCTGGCGCGGATACAGTGCAACCTTTGGATCAACGCTTTCAGGACTGGTCGCGCGGGCGTACCGGTATGCCGTTGGTGGATGCCAATATGCGCGAACTGGCCGCCACCGGCTTTATGTCCAACCGCGGTCGGCAGGTGGTTGCCAGTTATTTAATCAATGACCTGCAACAGGATTGGCGCCATGGCGCGGCCTGGTTCGAAGAACACCTGATTGATTACGACCCAGCCAGCAACTGGGGCAACTGGGCCTACCTGGCTGGCGTGGGAAATGACCCACGGCAAAACCGAGTGTTCAATGCGTTGCGCCAAGCACGCATGTACGACCCCGACGCCCAATACGTCAGCCTCTGGCTACCGGAGCTGCGCGACGTACCGCAGGCGCTGCGGCATACACCCTTCCTGCTCGCGGGCGGGCATCTACGCAACCTCGGTTACCCGCAGCTGGGGAACATTCCTGAAAGCTGGAAGCCCTACCTCTACGCCGTGGCTTGAGGTGGCCGGGTTCAGCCCAGCACAACCTGATTACGCCCACCGCCTTTGGCACGGTAGAGCGCCTGGTCGGCGCGCTCAAACACCGTGTCGCTGCCCTCATCATTAGCAAAGGCGGTCAGGCCAGCCGACAGGGTGATGGTCACCCGCTCACCGCGAAAGTGGAACGGGCACTGTTCGACGCCATCCAGCAGGGTTTGCAGCAGTTGCTGGCCGCCCTCCAGAGGCGTCGAAGGGATCAGCAGGACAAACTCCTCGCCGCCAAAGCGCGCAATAAAATCTGTTTTGCGCAGGCGCTTGGATAATTCACCGGCAATGATCTTCAGTACCTTGTCGCCTGCCAAATGGCCGTAGCCGTCATTGATCCGCTTAAAGTGATCGATATCCAGCACGGCCAATAGCAACTCACCGCCATAGCGCTTCCAGCGCGCCATTTCCAACTCCAAGCGCTCGCTCCAACCGGCACGATTGGGCAGACCGGTCAGCGGGTCGATCAGGGCTTTTTGTCGCTGCTCTTCGAGGTGATCACGGAAACTCTGCGCCTCCTGCTCCATATCTGCGACCTTTTGGGTCAGGCTTTGCAGGCGCTGCGCCACTTGTTCTTCATGGCCGTCCCGGTGCTTCTGGTGCGCGCTAACCGTGCTCAGCAAGCCATCCAGACGCGCCTCCAGGGATTGCTTGAGCGTCTGCAGGTCGACGGCATCGAGCACACTGGCCTGCAAACCACTGACTTGTTCACGCAGCTCCTGATTAAAGCTGCGGGCGCTCTCTACAGACTCGCTATAGCCCTCATGCGCTTCACTAAGGGTGCTGAGAAACGATGCTAAGCGCTCATTCAGCTGTTTCAAGTAACCGGCAAACTCACGCTGACCGCTGTCGGTGACGGCCAGCACCAGCACCGCCAAATCGTCCAGCACCGCGACCAATTCGTACCAGTTCAGGCCGCCCTGCACGCGCTGGCGCAGCGCCTCGCCCTGCGGCTGATGCCGCTCCGGCAACTCCAGCTCATCGAGCAGGCCCAGCAGGCTGCTGCCGATATGCGGCGCAACGGCGCTGTAACCTGGCTCGGGAATGGCGGGCAGCGCGTAGGCCGGATCGCCCTCCTCTTGCATCGACAAAACTGCTTCAGAGGCTGAGAGCGTCTGGGGGATCGACGCGGCGGTTGTCGGCGACTCTGACGCCGATTCCGGCTCAGCACTTAGCGTGGCAGGTTCTGCAGGAGCGGATGCGGATGCAGGTGCAGCATTGCTCGGGCGGAGCAACGGCTCAACCGCAGGCGCTGGACTCTCAAGTGGTGTGTCTGGTGCAGATTCTGGCGACGCTGGTTGTGGCCTGTCCACCTGGGCAGGCGCGCTATCAGCAGGGCTGCTTGATGCCGCCTCCTTGCTACCAAACAAGCGCTGCAGGAAACCTGGACGCGCGGTATCTGCCTCATTCTCAATCGTTGCTAGGGCTTGCTGCTGCAGGCGGCTCAACTCACTGAGCAGCGCAGGCAGCTCGCGTGGCTGACTGGCACGCTCTTCGATGCGCTTGGCAAACTGCTTCAGCGCTTTGCGCACCTCACGCGGGGGATCCAAGGCCAGCAACTGATCGGTCAGGCTGGTCATCCCAGACACGTTCAGCTCAAGCCGCTCCTGACGACTTTTCTCAGAGTCGAGCACGGCCTTTTCCAAGCGGGGAATAAGCGCAGACAGGCCGGAATCAATATCGTCGCGACGCAGAATATCGCGCAGCTCCTGCATACACTGGTCGACCGATTTGTCACTGCCCTCGGCCGCCAGCGAGCTGCGCACCAACCCACGCCTCAACAGGTCGAGGCGGGCATTCCAGCGGCGTTCTAGTTTCTCTTGCTGCTCCAAGCTTTCCAGATACTTACTTTTCCAGCGCTGGGCATCATCGGTCATGGTTACAGTCCACGTTCAAGGCTCAATCAGCATAGGCGTTGCAGGCGCAAAGAGTGAAGTGGGCAGGCGAATTTGCACCGCCACTGGCAGGTGGTCAGAAATCGGCTGCGACAGCACCTCGCAGCGCTCCAGCGGCAAGCTGGGGCTGAGCAGAATATGGTCAAGGCAGCGTTGCGGCCGCCAACTGGGGAACGTGGCCTCGATTTGCGGCGCAAACAGCTCAAGATCGCGCAGCGGCGAGAACTGCAGCAGGTCGTTGGCATGGGTGTTCATGTCGCCCATCAGCACAACATGCCGATAATCACTGAGCAACTCACGGATGTAAGCTAACTGACGGGTGCGGGTACGCGCGCCAAGGGACAGGTGCATCATCACCACAGCCACTGCATCCGGACCTTCGCCAAGACGCAACAGCATCGCGCCACGACCAGGCGGGCCGGGCAGCGGATGGTCTTCCATCAGGCTGGGGCGCAAACGACTGAGTACACCATTGCTGTGCTGGGCCAGGCGGCCGAGGTTGCGGTTGAGTTGCTGATACCAATAAGGGAAGGCGCCAAGACGCGCCAGGTGCTCGACCTGATTGACGTAACCCGAACGCAGGCTGCCACCATCGACCTCTTGCAGCGCCACCAGGTCAAAATCACCGAGTAGATCGCCAATCCGTTGCAGATTGCCGCTACGCCCGGCAGCCGGTAGCAAGTGCTGCCAGCTGCGCGTCAGGTAATGGTGGTAACGCTGAGTGCTAATGCCCACCTGAATATTGAAGCTGAGCAGGCGTAGACGGCCATTTTGCGGCCAGTCATCCGCGGGCAGGCAACACGGGTTGACCTGTGCATCGCACAGGCCAACCGCGCGCTTGGCTGGCCAGCGCCTGAGCATTAACGCGTGATCCGCGCGCGCCTGTTACTGCGCGGCGCGCTCTTTGGCAATCAGGTGATCGGCCACTTGCAGGGCCTGCTGAGGGCCACCCGAGCTGCCGATATCGAAACGATATTTACCATTTACGATCATCACTGGTACGCCCGTGATCTGATACGCCATGGCCAGTTTCTTGGCCTTTTCCAGCTGGCTCTTCACGCCAAAGGAGTTGTACGTCTTGAGGAAAGCGTCCTTGTCGACACCTTCAGCCGCGAGGAAATCGGCCATTTCTTCCGGGGTCGCGAGCTTCTTGCCCTGCATGTGAATGGCATCGAATATCGCGCCATGCACCTTGTGCTCAACCTTCATCGCCTCAAGGGTGATGAACAGCTGGCCGTGAACGTTCCACATGCCACCGAACATGGCCGGGATACGCACAAAGTTGACGTCTTCCGGCAGTGTTTCGATCCACGGGTTGATCGTCGACTCGAACTGATAGCAATGCCCACAGCCGTACCAGAACAGCTCAACCACTTCGATTTTGCCGGGCTTTGAAATCGCAACGGGGTTGCTCAGCTCAACATATTGCTTGCCTGCTTCAATCGGCTCGGCATGAGCGCTCAGGCCAAACAGACTGGCGGTGACGAGAGTGGTACTGAGAATCAGGTTACGCATGCGTTACTCCTTGGCTATAAACGGTGCGTGATGACGAACGGAAGTTCGACCCACAAGGCAAACTGGGGTTCCGTGCATTGTAGCGAGCCACACAACGAAAAAGGGCGGCCTGAGCCACCCTATTTCATTACAGCATGTCGCGTTTTCAGCCGATCAGTGCAGACCCTGAATGAAGCTGGATACCGCTTCCATGTCCTTGTTGCTCAGCTTAGCGGCGATCGAGCGCATGATCATGCTGTCGCCGTCATTGGTGCGATTACCTTCGCGGAAATCAGTCAGCTGCTTAGCGATGTAAGTTGCGTGCTGACCACCCAGTTGTGGGTAACCGGCCGCATCCAAGCCCGCGCCGTTAGGCCCGTGGCAGCCGATGCAAGCAGGCATGCCCTCAGCCAACTTGCCACCACGGAACAGCTCGCCGCCACGCTCGACCAGTTTCGGGTCGGCAGCGCCAACACTCATTTTCTGGCTGGCGAAGTAGGCCGAGATATCTTGCAGATCTTGATCACTCATGTTGTCCAGCAAGCCGGTCATTTCCACAATAGGACGTGCACCGGACTTGATGTCATTCAGCTGCTTGAGCAAGTAACGTTCGCCCTGCCCAGCCAGTTTAGGGAAGTTCGGCGCTGCACTGTTGCCATCGGCACCATGACAAGCACCACATACAACAACCTTACCCTGACCGGCTTCAGCATTGCCTGCGGCATGTGCCAGACCGGTGATGCCTAGGGTCAACAGCAGACTCACGAGTACTTTGTTCATCAGCTAATCCAATTTGCGACTAAGAAAAAGAGTTTATGGCCAGGCTTACTCGGACATCAGTTTGATGACCGCTTGGTAATCCTCGGCCGAGCAATCCATACACAGACCGCGAGGCGGCATGGCATTCAGACCATTGGTGACGCTCAGTACCAGCGCATCCATGCCCTTGGCCAGACGCGGCTCCCAGGCAGCTTTATCACCACGCTTCGGCGCGGTTGGGATGGCGCCGCTATGGCACACACCGCACGCACGGGCGTAGACGGCTTCGGGGTCCTGCGCGGCATGCGCACTCAACGACAGTGTCAATGCAGCGGCTACAGTCAGTAATTTTTTCATCAGATCAACCTCATCAGGGAGGGGAACGTACTGCTTTCTACGGGCAGATGATCTAAATCGTTCCCGTGGCCACTTATCCAACTAAAGGGAGAAAGCGCACACAAAATCTGCGCCATTATATACTGGCGTCATTGAAACGGAAACGACGCAGCTTGCCGCGCTTCGCACAGACAGGCAGGCTGCGCGCAAATGTCGCAAGGGCATCGCGCCTGTAACGCCACCCTACGCTCGCCCTCACGGATACTCAGATGCAAGCCAAGAACCCAATTATCGGCCTGTGCCAACAGGCTACTTTCCTTATCAGCGCAGCCAAAGTTGACCAGTGCCCGGAAGATTTCGGCCATGAAGTGGCCTTTGCAGGGCGCTCCAACGCCGGTAAATCCAGCGCACTGAACACCCTGACCCACGCCAGCCTGGCGCGCACCTCGAAGACCCCAGGGCGTACCCAGCTGCTCAACTTCTTCAAGCTGGACGAAGAGCGCCGCCTGGTCGACCTGCCAGGTTATGGCTATGCCAAGGTGCCAATCCCGCTGAAGCTGCACTGGCAGAAACACCTGGAGGCCTACTTGGGTAGCCGCGAGTGCCTGCGCGGGCTGATGTTGATGATGGATATCCGCAAGCCACTGACCGAGTTCGACATCCTCATGCTGGATTGGTCCGTTGCCAGCGAAATGCCCATGCACATTCTCCTGACCAAGGCCGACAAGCTGGCTTTTGGTGCAGCGAAGAACACCTTGCTCAAGGTGCGCCAGGACATTCAAAAAGGCTGGGGCGATCGCGTTAGCATCCAACTGTTCTCAGCGCCCAAGCGCATTGGCATTGAGGAGGCACAAGCGGTGCTGGCCGAGTGGATGCAGCTGGGTGAGTTTGCCCTTGAGGATGATCAGGACACTGAAGCCTGACGCGTTCGAGCGATTTTCTCGCAGGCAAAAAAAACCCCGGACTTCTATGGGGGAGGGAAGTTCGGGGTTCAACATCTGAACCGCTAGGGCGGGGTCCAGAATCTGCCAACACTTAACACAACAAAGGAGTACTGAATGGTTGTCTAGGCCATCCACAAACTCTGAGTGGTCGAGTCAAAACAAAGTTCAGGCCCGCGGAATAATTAATTAGTTATAAGTAATTCTGCGCTAATACTCTTAAATCTAGACCCCCATCGCGCTAGCGCTGCAGCCCGGTGCGAGGGGGGAGTATCAATGGGCTTCGTCCCAGTTATTGCCTACGCCCACTTCCACCAGCAGTGGCACATCCAGCGCAGCGGCATTGCCCATCAGCGGTTTGATCTGCTCACGCACTTGCTCGACCAGATCCTCACGCACTTCCAGCACCAGTTCGTCGTGCACCTGCAGGATGACCTTGGCATCCAGGCCCGACTCACTCAGCCAGTTATCCACCGTGACCATGGCGCGCTTGATGATGTCCGCCGCCGTGCCCTGCATAGGCGCGTTGATCGCGGTGCGCTCGGCGCCTTTGCGCAGCGCCTGGTTCTTCGCATGAATATCCGGCAGATACAGGCGACGACCAAACAGGGTCTCCACATAGCCCTGCTCGGAGGCCTGCTCACGGGTACGTTCCATGTAGGCCAGCACGCCGGGATAACGCGCAAAGTACACATCGATATACGCCTGCGCCTGCTTGCGGTCGCAGCCGATCTGCTTGGCCAGGCCAAAGGCGCTCATGCCGTAAATCAGGCCGAAGTTGATCGCCTTAGCGCTGCGGCGCTGATCAGTCGTGACCTCTTCCAGCGGCACGCCAAATACTTCGGCGGCGGTGGCCTTGTGCACATCGCGGCCGTGGCGGAAGGCATCCAGCAAACTTTCGTCCTTGGCCAAATGGGCCATGATGCGCAGCTCGATTTGCGAGTAATCGGCCGCCAGCAGCTTATAACCTTTAGCCGCAACAAACGCCTGGCGAATGCGCCGACCTTCGGCCGTACGGATCGGGATGTTCTGCAGGTTTGGATCAGTCGACGACAAACGACCGGTCGCGGCCACGGCCTGGTGGTAACTGGTGTGGATGCGCCCAGTGCGCGGGTTGATCTGCTCTGGCAGGCGGTCGGTGTAGGTACTTTTCAGCTTGCTCAGGGAGCGGTACTGCATAAGCACCTTGGGCAGCTCAAAGTCCTGCTCGGCCAATTCGGCCAGCACCGCTTCGGCCGTCGAAGGCTGGCCTTTGGCGGTTTTACTGATAATCGGCAGGCCGAGTTTCTCGTAAAGAATCACCCCGAGCTGCTTGGGTGACGCCAGGTTGAACTCCTCACCGGCAATCTCGAATGCCTGACGCTCCAGCGCCACCAGCTTTTCACCCAGCTCGTTGCTTTGCAGGCCGAGCAGGTTGGCATCGACCAGTGCACCTTGACGTTCGATGCGCGCCAACACCGGCACCAGCGGCATTTCAATCTCGCTCAAAACCTTGGCCAGGCTCGGCTCGGCGTCCAGCTTGGCCCACAAATGCTGGTGCAGACGCAGGGTGATGTCTGCATCCTCAGCGGCATAAGGGGCGGCCTGGGCCAGATCGATCTGGTCGAAGGTCAGTTGCTTGGCGCCCTTGCCGGCGATGTCCTCGAAGCGAATGGTGCTGTGATCCAGGTACTTGAGCGCCAGGCTGTCCATATCGTGACGGGTGGCCGTTGAGTCCAGTACGTAGGATTCGAGCATGGTGTCGAACTTCACCCCCTGCACCTGAATCGGCGTGCTGGCATTGGCGAGAATATTGATGTCGTACTTGGCGTGCTGGCCGACCTTGGCCTTATTCGGGTCTTCGAGGATCGGCTTTAGCGCCTGCAGCACGGCATCGCGATCCAGCTGCGTCGGCACGCCCATGTAGCTGTGCGCCACCGGGATATAGGCCGCTTCGCCAGCCTTGACCGCAAACGACAGCCCGACCAACTGCGCCTTTTGCGCATCCAGGCCGGTGGTTTCGGTATCAAAGGCAATCAGCTCGGCGTTGCGCAGCTTCTCCAACCAACTATCAAACTGCGCCTGCTCAAGGATGCACGCGTAATCGCCCAATGCCTCTGCCGCCTGAACGTCGACAAGCGCTTCAGCCGCAACCGGTGCAGGCGCTGCAACTGCAACTTCCTCGACCACAGCATGAGCGCTTGGCGCCAGGGCAAACAGATCATCACCGGCGGGCTTGGCCGGCGGCTTAACCGCCGGCGCAGGGTTGTTACGCAGTAACTCATCACGCCAGGTTTTGAATTCCAGCTCGGCATACAGCTCGACCAAGGCTGGCACATCCATCTCGCCGGGGTGCAACGACTCGATCTGGATATCCAGCGGCACATCCAGCTTGATGGTGGCCAAGGCATAAGACAGGTAGGCCATGTCCTTATGCTCAATGAGCTTGGCCGGCAGGGTCTTGGCCCCGCGGATCGGCAGCGCGGGCACTTTGTCGAGATTGGCGTAGAGCACATCCAGGCCGCCGCCTATACCGACCAATAGACCCAGCGCGGTCTTTTCACCCACGCCCGGCACACCGGGAATGTTGTCGACTTTGTCGCCCATCAGCGCCAGGTAGTCGATGATCAGCTCGGGGCCGACACCGAATTTCGTCTTCACACCCTCGATGTCATACACACTGCCAGTCATGGTGTTGACCAAGGTCACGTGCGGGCACACCAGCTGGGCCATGTCTTTATCGCCCGTGGAGATCACCACGTCGCGCCCTTCGGCTGCGCACTGGCGGGCCAGGGTGCCGATCACATCGTCCGCCTCTACACCTTCAACGCACAGCAGCGGATAGCCCATGGCCTTGACGCTGACATGCAGGGGCTCGATCTGCACCCGTAGCTCATCCGGCATCGATGGGCGATTAGCCTTGTAGTCGGCAAACATTTCATCGCGAAACGTCCCGCCTTTAGCGTCGAACACCACGGCAAACGGGCTTTTCGGGTATTGCTTGCGCAGGCTCTTGAGCATGTTCAACACACCCTTAACCGCGCCAGTTGGCAGGCCTTTGGACGTGGTCAGCGGCGGTAAGGCATGGAAAGCACGGTAAAGGTAAGAAGAACCGTCAACCAGGACTAAAGGAGTTTGGCTCATGAGCAGGATCAACCTTTTCGGCGGGGGCGGCGTTAGAATGGCCACACCATTGAAATCAAAGGGACAAGGTTACCATGCGCACACTCAATCGCCTGTTGCTGGCCAGCCTGCTGGCATTCACCACGCTTGCCGTGCAAGCCGAAGATCCGGTATCGGCAGACCCAGACGTAACCATTCGCCAGGAAGGCGACCGCACCGTCCAGGAATACCGGGTTAACGGTTTTCTCTACGCGGTAAAAGTCATCCCTAAAAACGGTAAGCCGTATTTTCTGGTACGCGCCGATGGCAGTGATGGCAACTTTGTTCGCTCGGACAGCCCGGATATGTTGATTCCGGCCTGGGAAATTTTCAGCTGGTAATAAGGCAGTTCAGTAATGTCGGTGTTTACCCCGCTTGAGCGCCACGAGCTCGAGACGTTTCTCGCCCCGTATAACCTGGGTCGCTTACGCGACTTCCAGGGCATTGCGGCCGGCAGCGAGAACAGCAATTTCTTCGTCAGCCTGGAACAGGGCGAGTTTGTTCTGACCCTGATCGAGCGGGGCCCAAGTGCCGACCTGCCGTTC
The DNA here is from genome assembly GCF_034653255.1 of Pseudomonas spirodelae. Taxonomy (NCBI): domain Bacteria; kingdom Pseudomonadati; phylum Pseudomonadota; class Gammaproteobacteria; order Pseudomonadales; family Pseudomonadaceae; genus Pseudomonas; species Pseudomonas spirodelae. The sequence goes on from NZ_JAYEET010000008.1 coordinate 79,584, forward strand.
TTTATCGAACTGCTCGACGTGCTGCATGACGCCGGCCTGCCGGTGCCTTACGCCCTGCGTACGACCAGCGGCGAGGCGCTGCGCAGCCTCGCGGAAAAACCGGCGTTGTTGCAGCCGCGCCTGGCGGGTAAACACGTGCAGAGCGCCAATCCGCATCACTGCCAGGAAGTCGGCGCACTGCTGGCACGCATCCACCTGGCCACGCGCGCGCAACCCCTGCCGCGCAAGAGCGATCGCGGGCTGGACTGGATGCTCGCCGAAGGGCCAAGCCTGGCATTGCAGTTGCCGGATGAACAGGTGCCCTTGCTGCGCGATGCATTAGCGGAAATTCAGGCGCTCAAGCCACGCATTCTCACCTTGCCGCAGGCCAACCTGCATGCCGACATGTTTCGCGACAACGTGTTGTTCGACGGCAACCACCTGGCCGGGGTGATCGACTTCTACAACGCCTGCTCGGGGCCGATGCTTTACGACCTGGCGATCGCCCTGAATGACTGGTGCTCGCAGGAGGATGGCCGCCTCGACCACAAGCGCGCCCAAGCCTTGCTCGGCGCTTATGCGGCGCTGCGGCCCTTTATCGCTGCCGAAGCCGAGCTGTGGCCGGCCATGCTGCGCATCGCCTGCGTGCGCTTCTGGCTGTCACGCCTGATCGCTGCCGAATCCTTCGCCGGGCAGGAAGTGCTGATCCACGACCCAGATGAATTCCAGCGCCGCCTGGCGCACCGCCAGCAGGTTGAGCTGGCGCTGCCATTTGCCTTCTAGCGCAGCCCGTCGCCGTTACAACGCCTCTAAACAGCCCGCCAGCTCACCTGCCAGATTTTCCAGCAAGGCTTCATAGCCGTTGGCATCCACCGGCAAGGCGCCGCCCATGGCATCCAGTTCGGCGAGGGTCACTGGCAGGCCAGCCGTCAGGGTTTGCGCCAGGCGTGGCAGCAGCGGCGGCTCGCTGAATACGCAGGTTGGCCCGGCCTGCTGCAAGCGCTCACGCATGGCAGCAACGTGCTGGGCACCCGGCTGGACCTCGCCAAGCACACTGAACACACCGGCATGTTTGAGGCCGTAAGCGGCCTCGAAATAATCGTAGGCTTCGTGGAAGACGAAGTAGGGTTTGCCCGCCAAACGCTGCAAACGGTTTTTCAGGCGTTGATCCAGTGCCGCCAAACGGCCCGCGAACGCCTCGACATTGGCCTGGTAGCGTGCGGCATTAGCCGGATCGGCGACAACTAAGTCAGCCGCCATCTTGCGGGCAATCACCAACGCATTGGCCGGCAGCAACCACAGGTGCGCATCAAGGCTGCCAGGGCGGTGGTCGTGATCATGCTGATCGGCCACCTGCGCGGGCGCATCATGATCTGCATGCTCATCTGCGTGGTCCTGCGCATGTTCATCCGCGAAATGACGCAGGCTCATGCCCGGTAGCTCCTGCACCTTCACACTGGCTTTAGCACGGCTGCTGAGCACCCGCGGCAGGAAACTCTCCAGATCAGGGCCAACCCAGTACAGCAGGTCGGCACTCTGCACACTGCGTATATCGGAGGGGCGCAGCGCGTAATGGTGCGGCGACGCGCCAGGCGGCAGCAGCACGTCAGGCTGGCCAACACCATCCTGCACGGCCGCTGCAATCAACTGCAGTGGCTTGATGCTGGTCAACACGCGCACCTCGGCCTGAGCGACAGCGCTAAGGGAAAACGTGACGAATAGCAGGCAAGCAGTAGAAAAAAGACGCAACACGGGGAGCACTCATACGGACGGGAACAGGTAATATAATAACGTCTCTTACCTTATTCGTCGTTGCCCATGACTCAAGCACCCTTGGCCTCACGCCCACACGACCACTCACACTGCGTCAGTCACGCCCTGACTGAAGCGGAAAGCATCTGCACGCGTCAGGGTCTGCGCCTGACCGCCTTGCGCAAACGCGTACTGGAATTGGTCTGGCACAGCCACAAGCCGCTAGGCGCCTATGACATCCTCGGCGTACTGAGTGAGGAAGACGGTCGCCGCGCCGCGCCGCCAACGGTCTATCGCGCCCTGGATTTCCTTCTGGAAAACGGCCTGGTACACCGCATCGCCTCACTCAATGCCTTTATCGGCTGCAGCCATCCGGAGCATCCACACCAGGGTCAATTTTTGATCTGCCGGGCCTGCAGTGCAGCCATCGAGCTGGAACAGGCAACGATCAGCGACGCCATTGTCGGTGCCGCTGCGGACGTCGGCTTCGTCGTCGAACGCCAAACAGTGGAAGTGGTCGGACTGTGCGCCGGCTGCCGGGAGCACGCATGAGCGACGCGCTGATTCGCCTCAAAGGCGTAGGCGTGACCTTTGCCGGGCAACATGTGCTGCAGGATGTGCAGCTCAGCGTAAAGCCCGGCGAAATCGTCACCCTGATCGGCCCCAACGGCGCCGGCAAAACCACCCTGGTGCGCGCTGTACTCGGGCTGCTGAAACCCAACAACGGCAGCGTCTGGCGCAAACCCAAGCTGCGCATCGGCTATATGCCGCAGAAACTCCACGTCGATGCCACCCTGCCGCTCTCGGTGCTGCGCTTTCTGCGCTTGGTGCCGGGGGTTGATCGCCCGCGCGCGCTGGCCGCGCTGGCCGAAGTGGGCGCCGAGCAGGTGATTGATAGCCCACTGCAAAGCATCTCCGGCGGTGAGCTGCAGCGCGTGCTGCTGGCCCGTGCACTGCTGCGCGAGCCGGAACTGCTGGTATTGGATGAGCCGGTTCAGGGCGTTGATGTAGCCGGCCAGGCCGAGCTGTACCGACTGATCACCCAACTGCGTGACCGTTATGGCTGCGGCGTTTTGATGGTGTCTCACGACCTGCATTTGGTCATGAGCACCACCGATCAGGTGGTCTGCCTGAACCGTCACGTTTGCTGTTCCGGGCACCCGGAGCAAGTCAGCTTTGATCCCGCCTTCGTCGAGCTATTCGGCCAGGATGCACAGAGCCTGGCGATCTACACCCACCACCACGACCATGAGCACGACCTACACGGCGCCGTGGTCAGCGAAAACGCACCCGGGTTGAGCATCAAAGGCCCGGTTAAACCCCACATCCACGGAGATGGCTGCAAGCATGGCTGATTTTCTACTCAACGCCCTGCTCGCAGGCCTTGCTCTGGCGCTGGTTGCCGGCCCGCTGGGCTCCTTCGTGGTCTGGCGGCGCATGGCCTACTTCGGCGACACCCTGTCCCACGCCGCGCTGCTCGGGGTGGCGCTGGGTTTGATGCTGGACGTTAACCCAACCCTGGCGGTGACGGTTGGCTGCGTACTCCTCGCGACCCTGCTAGTCACCCTGCAAAGCCGCCAGCCGCTGGCCTCCGATACCCTGCTGGGGATTCTCGCCCACAGCACACTGTCGCTGGGCCTGGTGGTGCTGAGCTTTATGCAGGATGTGCGCATCGATTTGATGGGTTACCTGTTCGGCGACCTGCTGGCCGTCGGCCCGACTGACCTGGCCTGGATCATCGGCGGCAGCGCGCTGGTGCTGGTGCTGCTGGCCGTGCTGTGGCGGCCGCTGCTGGCGATTACCGTGCATGAAGAACTGGCCAGGGTCGAAGGCCTGCCAGTGGCGGCGATTCGCTTGAGCCTGATGCTGCTGATTGCCGTGGTAATTGCCGTGGCGATGAAAATTGTCGGCGTGCTGCTGATCACCTCGTTGCTGATCATCCCCGCCGCCGCCGCTCAGCGCCATGCCCGCACCCCGGAACAGATGGCCTTTGGCGCCAGCCTGCTGGGGGTTGTTGCCGTGTGCGGCGGCCTCAGCCTGTCGTGGTTTCAAGACACCCCGGCTGGACCCTCGATCGTGGTGACGGCTGCCGGCCTGTTTTTGCTGTCCTTCGCCCTGCCACGGCGCACCGCCTGAACTGTTGGTGATGCCGTAAAGCGCAGTGTAGACTTGCGCGTTTTTTGCACAATCCGAGACGCGCAGCCATGAAATCGTTCGTTTTCCGCGGCTTTACCCTGATCCTGGTTCTGCTGCTGGCCGGCTGCCAGAGTGCGCCACAACCGGCCAATCTCCCGGTTGATGACTTGGTCAGCGCCTTTCGCCAGCTCGACCAGCGCCTTAGCAGCGGCGACTTGAATGCGGCAGAAAGCCAGCTGGCAACCCTGCAACAACGCGCTGCCGGTGATACGCGCCTGGAGCACTACCAGCGCCAACTCGCCGAAGCGCACCTGCAGCAAGGGCAAAAAGCCCTGCAAAGCGGCGACCTAGATAACGCCACCAAAGCCCTGAGCCGTGCCCGCAGCCTGATGCCTCAGGCACCGGCGCTGACCACCGGCCTGGATGGCGCCATCGCCCAAGCCCGCGAAGCCGAACTGGCCGCCGCCGAGCAGCAGCGCCAAGCCAGTCAGCAGGCGGCGGCCCGCGCCGAAGCCGCCCGTTTGGAGCAAGCCCGGCAACTGGCTGCAGCGCGCCAGGCCGCCGCGATTCAGGCCATCCAACCACTGAATACCCCGGCGGCCAAAGCGCCCGTGCCAGCCAAGCCCATCGCCAGGCTGATTGATCCCGCCGCCGCCAGCAGCGTGATCGCCATACCGATGCTGGATAACCAGGACAACGAACGCTTGCGCAGCCTGCTCGATGGCGTCGCCGCCGATATCGTCGCGTTCAATTGCGCGGTGCGCATTGAAGTGCGCCAGAGCAAGGACTTCCCCTGGGTCGCCTCCCTGCTCAATGCCCGCATCAAACGCCTGGACCCGAGTTTCAGCCCGCGCATGAGCCAGGTGATCAACCCTGCTCAAGTGCCGCAACTGGTTCTCACCCCCAAACGCTAAGCAGCGCGGTGCGTGACCACGACCGGGCTTGCCCGGTCGTTTGCATTGGCACTGGCTGCATTGGGCTGGACGGCAGCGTTTTTCATGAGATCTAGTTATAACCATAGGTCTACAAAGATTTTTGCGGCCTAAGCAGTGCCGGTTAAACTACCCGCCCGCTTATGCCTACCCGGCAATTCTGAAACCCAAAAGGTTTAACGCGTGATCAATTTTCATCAGGTCCACAAGGCGTATCGCGTCAGTGGCCAGGACATCACCGCTTTGCAGCCGAGCGACCTGCACATCGCCCGAGGCGAAGTGTTTGGCATCATCGGCCACTCCGGCGCAGGCAAGAGCACCCTGCTGCGCCTGATCAACCGCCTGGAAGAACCCTCCGGCGGACGCATCGAGGTCGACGGCGAAGACGTGACCGCCCTGGACGCCAATGGCCTGCGGCGCTTCCGCCAGCGCGTCGGGATGATCTTTCAGCACTTCAACCTGTTGTCGTCAAAAACCGTCGCCGACAACGTGGCCATGCCGCTGAAGCTGGCCGGCGAGCTGTCGCGCAGCGCGATCACGGCCCGTGTTACCGAGTTGCTGGCCCGCGTCGGCCTGCAGGATCACGCCGATAAATACCCGGCGCAGCTCTCCGGCGGGCAGAAACAGCGCGTCGGCATTGCCCGCGCCCTGGCCACCGAGCCGAAAATTCTGCTGTGCGACGAAGCCACCAGCGCCCTCGACCCACAAACAACGGCTTCGGTGCTGCAGCTGCTGGCCGAGATCAACCGTGAACTGAACCTGACCATCGTGCTGATCACCCACGAAATGGATGTGATCCGCCGCGTGTGCGACCGCGTGGCGGTGATGGATGCCGGTGTGGTTGTCGAGTCGGGCTCGGTGGCCGACGTCTTCCTGCACCCACAACACGCCACCACCAAGCGCTTCGTGCAAGAAGCCGAGCACGTCGATGAGCACGAGCAACATGACGACTTCGCCCATGTCGTCGGCCGTATTCTGCGCCTGACCTTTCAGGGTGAAGCCACCTATGCGCCGCTGCTGGGTACCGTCGCGCGCGAAACCGGGGTGGATTACAGCATCCTCGCGGGGCGCATCGACCGCATTAAGGACACCCCCTACGGCCAGTTGACCCTGGCCCTCACCGGCGGCGATCTGGACGCCGCGCTGGCGCGCTTTGCAGCCGCCGACGTGCATCTGGAGGTGCTGCGCTAATGGAAGCCCTACTGACCCGCCTGCTGCCCAATGTTGATTGGGCGGAAATAGGCTACGCCAGCCTGGACACCCTGAGCATGCTCGGCGGCTCCATGCTGTTTACCGTGCTGCTCGGCCTGCCGCTGGGCGTGCTGCTGTTTCTCACCAGCCCACGGCAGATGTTCGAACAAAAAGCCCTGTATGGCGTGCTTTCGCTGTTGGTGAATATTCTGCGTTCGGTGCCGTTCGTGATCCTGCTGATTGTGATGATCCCCTTCACGGTAATCGTCACCGGCACTTCACTGGGCGTTGCCGGCGCCATTCCACCGCTGGTGGTCGGGGCCACACCGTTCTTCGCGCGCCTGGTGGAAACCGCGTTGCGTGAGGTGGATCGCGGGATTATCGAAGCGACCCAGGCCATGGGCGCGACCACCCGGCAAATTGTGGTCAACGCGCTGCTGCCCGAGGCACTGCCCGGCATCATCGCAGCCACCACCGTCACGGCGATTACCCTGGTGTCCTACACCGCCATGAGCGGCCTGATTGGCGGCGGCGGCCTCGGTGACCTGGCGGTGCGTTATGGCTATCAGCGCTATCAGCCCGATGTGATGCTGGTCACCGTGGTGCTGCTGTTGGTGCTGGTGCAGGTTCTGCAAACCGTCGGCGACAAGCTGGTGGTGCATTTTTCCAGAAAATAGAGCGCCCTTTAGGACGCACACGACAGCGGCGCAGCGGTTATTTGCCGAACGCCGCCCCATCAAACAAGGAGCTTTATGATGAAAAAATTGATCGTCGCCGTTGCCGCCCTGGCAGCCTTCTCCGCCCAGGCCGAAAGCCTGAGCGTCGCGGCCACCGCTGTACCGCACGCGGAAATCCTCGAATTCGTTAAGCCAGCCCTGGCCAAAGAAGGCGTTGAGCTGAACATCAAGGTCTTCACCGACTACGTGCAGCCGAACGTGCAGGTGGCCGAAAAGCGCCTGGACGCCAACTTCTTCCAGCACCAGCCGTATCTGGATGAGTTCAACAAGAGCCGTGGCACCGAGCTGGTAAGCGTGGCCGGCGTACACGTCGAGCCTTTCGGCGCCTACTCCAGCCAGCACAAGAGCCTGGCCGACCTGCCGCAAGGCGCCAACGTGGTGATCCCCAACGACGCCACCAACGGCGGCCGTGCCTTGCTGCTGCTGCAAAAAGCCGGGGTGATCACCCTCAAGCCGGAAGCGGGCATCCTCGCCACGCCGAAAGACATCGTCGAAAACCCGAAAGCCATCAAAGTCCGTGAGCTGGAAGCCGCCACTCTGCCGCGCGTGCTGACCCAGGTTGACCTGGCGCTGATCAACACCAACTACGCGCTGGAAGCCAAGCTCAACCCAACCAAAGATGCCCTGGCCATCGAAGGCAACGACTCGCCGTACGTCAACATCCTGGTTGCGCGTGCTGACAGCAAGGACAACGCCGCCCTGCAGAAACTGGCCAAGGCGCTGAACAGCCCTGAAGTTAAGGCCTTTATCGAAGAGAAATATCAGGGCGCCGTAGTTCCAGCGTTCTAACCACTGCGCGACTTATCCTCGTCGACAAACCCCGCCCTGTGCGGGGTTTGTCGTTTATGGCTGGGCGGCGACCTCGCGCAGGCACTCCAGCAAACAGTCCAAGGCTGGTTGGCGCTTAGCGCGGCGTAGTACCGCGACCAGCTCACGGTGGAAGGTCAGCTCGCCCAACTCCAGCACGCGCAGCTGGGTCGGCCGCTGCAACCACAGCCCTGCACGTGGAATCAGCGACACACCAAGGCCGCATTCAACCATCCGCACGATGGCCTCCAACTCATCCAGCTCCAGCGCCTCCTGCACTGTCAGGCGCTGCTCGCGGAGAAACTGGTTGACCCGCCGCCCACCGAACGAGCGTCGGTCATAGCGCACAAACGGCTGCTCGGCGAGGATCTGCAGCGGGTCATCCGCCGTCACGCTGAGCGGAGTGATCAACACAAATGGCTCGCGCGCCAGGCTGATCTGCAGCAACTCCTTGGGCAGTTCGAAGGGCGGCTTGATCAGCAGCGCCAGGTCCAACTCGCCGGCATCAATCTGGCTCAGCAGGTTGAGCGACACGCCCGGCACCAGTTTCAGCTCAACCCGCGGCGCGGCGGCGCGAAAACGCGGCAAGACTTCGGGCAACAAACCAGTTTGCAAGGTAGCAATCGCACCGACCTTTAGCTCGCCTTGCCACTCAGCCGCGCTGGTTGGCAGGGCCATCTGCGCATACAGCCCGAGCATCTGCTCCGCCAATGGCAAGGCATGCTTGCCGGTAGCATTGAGCACTGCCGAGCGCCCACTGCGCTCGAACAACCGCACGCCCAATCCCTGCTCCAGCACACGCATCTGCGCGCTGACCGCCGACTGGGTCAAACCCACCTGCTGGCCGGCCGCAGCGAAAGTGCCATGCCGCGCAACTGCCACAAAGGTTTTCAATTCGCGCAGCATCGTTGCCTCGATTGATCAATTTTGTTTGTGCTTGTGAGCAAGGATATTCGCTTTTAATCAGAATCGCTGTTGCTGAGAATCGGCAGACTAGACTCTCAAGGAACTTCAGCATGGCTCTCGCACCCTTTCACCTGGCAATTCCTGTCTACGACCTGGCAGCCGCACGGCACTTCTACGGCGAAGTGTTCGGCTGTGCCGAAGGCCGCAGCAGCGACCACTGGGTGGATTTCGACTTCTTCGGCCATCAGCTGGTAATCCACCAGGCGCCGAAGATGACTTATCAGGAAGCAGCACACAGCAACCCGGTGGACGGCCACGACGTGCCAGTGCCGCATTTCGGTGTGGTGCTGGGCTGGGATGACTGGCAAACACTGGCGGCGCGGCTACAGGCCAAAGGCACGCAATTCGTGATCGAACCCTATGTGCGCTTCGCCGGCCAGGTCGGCGAGCAGGCCACGCTGTTCCTACTCGACCCCTGCGGCAACGCCTTGGAGTTCAAGGCGTTCAAGGACATCAGCCAGCTATTTGCCAAATAGCTACTTAGGGCCGCTCAAGCAGACCGGGCAACTGCGCGGCCAGTTTGCTGTTGTTGATCGGGGCGCGGATAAAGCCGCGCTGCCTGCCGTCCGGCCCGATCAGCACCAGGTTGCCGCTGTGGTCGACGGTGTAGTTTTCCTTGCTGGTATCAGCCGGAATAAACGGAATGCTGACGCTGTTCGCCAGCTTCTGAATGGTCGCTTGCTCGCCTGTCAGGCCGATAAAGCCGGCATCGAAGTAATCCAGGTACTTCTTCAACTGCTCCGGCGTGTCGCGATTCGGGTCAACCGTAACCAGCACAATCTGCAGCTTGGCAAGGGTTTCCGCCGGTAGCTGGCCTTGTAATTGACGCAGCTGGGCGAGGGTGGCTGGGCAGATATCCGGGCAGAAGGTGTAACCGAAAAACAGCAGGCTCCACTGATCCTTCATCTGATCGACCGCCACTGCCTGGCCGTCCTGATTGATCAGACTCAGCTCCGGCAGGCTGCGGCTCTGTGGCAGCAGGACGATGCCGGCATCGAGCAACGCGGTGGGATCACCCTGGTCCTTGCTGGTCAGCACCTTGTTGACGGTCAAGCCCAGCACTAGGGCGACGATGGCAACGAGAACAAAAACGGTGATCTGGGTTCGGGTCATGGCACCAACGATTACAGGTTTAACAGCAGATAGTGGTCGACCAGCAGGGCGATAAACAGCGCGAAAAGATACCAGATGCTGTACTTGAAGGTGTTGATCGCCGCGTGCGGTTTGCTGTCACGGTACAGCACCACTGCCCAGTGCAGGAAGCGCCCGCCCAGCAGCACGGCGCAGCCGAGATAGAGCAGCCCGCTCATATGAATGGCATACGGCAGCAGCGTCACCGCAAACATCACTAGGGTATAAAGCAGGATATGCACCTTGGTGTAGTGCTCGCCGTGAGTCACCGGCAGCATGGGAATATCGGCCTTGGCGTATTCCTCCTTGCGGTGGATGGCTAGGGCCCAGAAGTGTGGCGGCGTCCAGGCGAAGATGATCAGCACCAGCAGCAGCGGTTCAGCGCTGATATGCCCGGTAACGGCCACCCAGCCGAGCAACGGCGGCGCGGCGCCAGCCAGGCCGCCGATCACAATATTCTGCGGAGTGGCGCGCTTGAGAAAGCCGGTGTACAGCACGGCATAACCGAGCAGCGAAGCCAAAGTCAGCCAGGCCGCCAGCTCGTTGGTAAAGGTCAACAGCAGGGCCATACCGGCCACCGCCAGTAGCAGAGCAAAACCCAAAGCCGCACTGGGCGAGATACGCCCCGAGGTAACCGGACGCTTGAGGGTGCGTGCCATGATCGAATCGATACGCCGGTCCACCACATGGTTGACCGCCGCCGCCGCGCCGGCGCACAAACCGATACCCAGATTGCCGAAGATCAGCACCTGCCAGGCCACACCTGCGCGGGTGGCGAGGAACATGCCGACCAGGGAGGTGATCAGCATCAGCACCACCACCTTGGGCTTGGTCAGCTCCAGGTAGTCGCGCCAGCTGGCGTGGGCTTGGTGTTCGCGCGCTAGAGTAGCCATACGGTCTCTCCTCGATTGTTTTTGTTATTTGCTCGGCAGCATCGCAAGGTCAGCCTGCGCTTCTGCTGCCGGAGATGCCAGCCGTGCTGCGCTGCGCACCCGGTAATTGATTAGCACCAACGTCAGTAGCAGAGCCGCGCCACCGAGGTTGTGCGCCACTGCCACCTGAAGCGGCAGGTGAAACACGACGTTGCTGATACCCAGGCTGATCTGCACGGTCAGCGCCAGCAGCAACAAACCGGCCAACCGCCCCAAGCCATGGCGCTTGAGTTGCCAGGCCAACAGCAGCAGCACCAGGCTGACTAGCAGTGCGCCGATGCGATGGGTCATATGAATAGCAGTGCGCGCGTCGCTGTCGAGTTGCCCGCCAAGGTAATTGGGGCCGATATGCTGGGTCAGGTGAAAACCATTGGCGAAGTCCATCGCCGGCCACCATTCGCCATGGCAGGTCGGCAGATCGACGCAGGCAACCGCCGCGTAGTTGCTACTGACCCAGCCACCCAGAGCGATCTGTCCGACCACCATTAGCAAGCCGAGCGCCGCCAGGCTGCGCAACCGCGTGGGCAGATTGGGCAAAACTGCCAACTTGCCAGACAGTCGCAGTGTTAAAAGAAACAGCAGGCTAAGGGTGGCGAAACCACCGAGCAGGTGCGCCGTCACCACTTGTGGCCAGAGTTTCAGCGTCACCGTCCACATGCCAAAGGCCGCCTGCAGCGTCACCAAACCCAGCAATAAAAGAGGCAATTTAAGTGGCTGGTCGGCCTCGCCACGCCGGCGCAGCGCCTGTACCGCCAGGCCGAGAATCACCAGGCCCAGGGAGCCGGCAAAATAGCGGTGGATCATCTCGTACCAGCCTTTGGCGACTTCCACCGGTGCTTCGGGAAAGCGCGCCTCAGCCAGAGTCTGTTTGTGCTCACTCATCGGCACGCCGATAAAGCCGTAGCAACCTGGCCAGTCCGGGCAACCCAGGCCCGCGTGGGTCAAGCGGGTATAGGCACCGAGCAGCACCACCACGACCGCCAACACAGTGGCGAACAGGGCAAAACGGTAACCGGGCTTGCTCATCATCAGTCCTTAGCCGTGGGCAGCATTAACCAATTTGCGAGATTTTCAGCAGATGCCGCAGGTCGTTGAGAATTGCCTTGCCCTTGCTGGTGGCGTCATAACGCAGCACCAGATTGCCGTGTGGGTCGACGATCCACAGTTGCGCGCCGGAGGCGGCGCCGGCGGTTTTGCCGTAAGCATCCAGCTGCAGCTGATAGCGCGTCAGCTGCGGGTATTCGCGGCGTAGCTGGGCGTCATAGTCGCCAGCGATGGGTTGGGCAGTGGCTAGGCCATGGGCGGCGCGAGCAACATCACGGTTTAGGCCGATATGCACTTGGCGGGCGAGAAACACCAACTCCTTGCAGGCGGCATCGCAGACATCCGGTACGGTCACCAGCAACTGCCAGCGCGGCTCGTCTGCACCGACCACGCCGAGGTCGGCGCGGGTTTGTCCGGTGCCGATCAGCTCACCGTGATAGCTGCGGGTTTCCGGCACCCAGAAACGCCACTGATACATGGCACTGGCGAGGATCATCGGGCCGATAACCACTGCCAGAATCAGGATCAGTTGCAGCCGCCCACGGCGACGCTGGCTGGGCGACACTTCAGGCAGGGCGATGGCTGGGTTCATGGCGAGTCTCCCGCGCGTTAGATAGACCTAAATAGATAAACAGGCAGAGCAAGGCCGCCGCCAGGGCGAACCATTGCACGGCATAACCGAGGTGTTTGTCGGGGCTCATGGCGATAACTGGCCAATCGCTTTGAAATGACGCTGGGCCAGGCTCGAGGCGCACCTCATAACTCAGGCCACCACGCCCCAGTTGCTGCCACAGGTCATCCGGTTTGACCTCACTGATCACCTGCGGCCAGCCAGGAGCCGGTTGCGCACCTTGCAACTGAAAAGCCTCACCCAGCGGTACATACACCGTGGCCTGCAAACGCAATGGCGAATCCGGGGTGGCAAACGTTGGAGGAATACGGCGGTCGGGCCAGGCCAGCCAGCCGCGATTGAGCAGCAGCCAAAGGCCGCTGGCCTGATCATAGAAGGGTTGCAACACCTCAACGCCGACCTTGCCGTCGCGGGTGCGGTTATCCAGCAGAAGGGGATGCCGTGCGTCGAAGAAACCCTGCAACTGCACACGCCTGTAAGCCGGGTTGGGCTGCTGCTCCAGCGCCTCAATGCTGATTGGTGCGGCCAGTTGCTGGGCCTGGTGTGCAGCCAACAGCTCGCGCTTTTCTTCGGCCCGCGCCAGCTGCCAGAAGCCCAGGGCGACCAGGCAGGGAAATAGCAGCAGCACCAGCACGCTAGGCAGCCAGCCAGGACGGAAGGCGCTCATATCCGCCTCCCTAAAGCCCTGATCAAGCTGGCTATACTGCTGCTACGCATTTCCCTTCCCCCGAAGTTCCGCTTGGGAGTCACGCATGCTCAAAGCCGCGATCGTCCTGTTACTACTGGCTACTCTGATCAGCCTATTCAGCGGCCTGTTCTTTTTGGTCAAGGACGAAGGTAAAACCTCCCGGTTGGTCAACGCACTGACTGTACGCGTGACCCTTACCGCCCTGACTGTTGCCCTGATTGCCTGGGGTTTCTACAGCGGCCAATTGGTCTCGCATGTCACCTGGTAACCGCGTTACAACACATAGACGAAGACAAACAAGCCAATCCACACCACATCGACAAAGTGCCAATACCAGGCGGCCGCCTCAAAACCGAAGTGCTGCTCGGGGCTGAAATGACCGCGAATAACCCGAATCAACATGATGCTCAGCATCAGTGCCCCCAGAGTCACGTGGGCACCATGAAAGCCGGTGAGCATAAAGAAGGTCGCGCCGTAGATGCCCGACCCTAGGGTTAGGCCCAGTTCGGTGTAGGCATGGATATATTCCTCGACCTGCAACACCAGAAAGGCAATGCCGAGAATCACCGTCAGCGCCAGCCACAGGGTCAGCGGCTTGCGCTGGTTCTTGCGTAATGCGTGGTGGGCGAACGTCAGGGTGAAGCTGGAAGTGACCAGCAGAATGGTGTTAATCAGCGGCAGGCCCCAGGCGCTGATGGTGCCGCTAGGTGCCGGATAGAGTTTAGGATCAGGCGTATTGAGCAGTGGCCAACTGTACTCGAAGCCCGGCCAGAGCATGTTGCTCACCCCTTTATCGCCCTCGCCACCCAGCCATGGCCCGGCCCAGGTGCGCACATAGAACAGCACGCCGAAGAACGCGGCAAAGAACATCACTTCGGAAAAAATAAACCAGCTCATGCCCCAGCGAAACGAGCGATCCATCTGCGGGCTGTACATGCCGGAGCGGCTTTCCTTGATCACATTGCCAAACCAGCCGAATAGCATGTAAGCGAGAAACAGACCGCCGACAAAGAAGATCAGCGGGCCGTTGGAGTCGGCGCGATCGGCCTTCATATCATTGAACCAGGTGCCCACGCCGTACACCGAAAACAGCATGCCCAGGGTAGCGATAATCGGCCACTTGCTCTGGGCCGGGACGTAATAGCTTTCGTGGCTTTCATGACTCGACATTTATTGTTCTCCTTATGGAGCCGCCCGAGTAGGGGTCGCTTGCGCCACCGGCGGCATGCGCGCGGTGACATCAAACAAGGTGTAAGCCAGGGTTAGGTGGCGAACATCTGCCGGTAAGTCTCTATCGACGATAAAGCGCACCGGCATTTCGATGCGCTCACCGGGTTGCAGTACTTGCTGGGTAAAGCAAAAGCATTCGGTTTTGTGGAAATAAGCGGCCGCTTTCGACGGTGCCACACTGGGGATCGCCTGAGCGGTCATCGGCTTGTCGGTGGGGTTGTACGCCACAAACAACATTTGCGTGCTGTCGCCCGGATGCACCACCACTTCATCTGCTTGGGGGCCGAACTCCCAGACCATCTCGGCGGCATTGGTGGCGAGAAACTGCACGCGCACCTGGCGCTGTTCGTCCACCGCCTGGCTGCCTTCATAGGCCCCGGCGGTTTTACCGTTGATGCCGAAGGCTTGGCACATCACGTCGTAGATTGGCACCAGGGCGAAGCCAAAGCCGAACATGGCGACCACCACCAATGACAGGCGTATCACCAAACGACGTGTCGACAGGGCTTCGCTCATCGCTGCGGCTCCTTATTTCACGTCCGGTGGTGTGCTGAAAGTGTGGTAAGGCGCCGGCGACGGTATCGACCATTCCAACCCCTCTGCTCCATCCCAGGGTTTGGCCGGCGCGGGTTTACCCCCACGAATGCACTTAATGACAATAAACAGGAACAACAACTGAGTAGCGCCGAACATAAAGGCACCAATGCTCGAGACCATGTTGAAGTTGGCGAACATCATGTTGTAGTCGGGAATACGCCGCGGCATGCCGGCCAGGCCGACAAAGTGCATCGGGAAGAACGCCATGTTCATGCCGATAAAACTCATCCAGAAATGCAGCTTGCCGAGCGTCTCGTCATACATGTGCCCCGTCCACTTCGGCAGCCAGAAGTAAGCCGACGCAAAGATGCCAAAGATCGCGCCCGGTACCAGCACATAGTGGAAATGCGCCACCACAAAGTAGGTGTCGTGGTACTGAAAATCCGCCGGGGCGATGGCCAGCATCAACCCGGAGAAACCGCCGATGGTGAACAGGATGACGAAGGCAACCGAGAACAACATCGGTGTCTCGAAGGTCATCGAACCACGCCACATAGTGCTGGCCCAGTTGAACACCTTCACCCCGGTCGGTACGGCAATCAGCATGGTCGCGTACATAAAGAACAGCTCACCGGTGAGCGGAATGCCCACGGTGAACATGTGGTGCGCCCAGACGATAAATGACAGGAACGCGATCGCCGCCGTGGCATAGACCATTGAGGTGTAACCAAACAGCGGCTTACGGGCGAACGCCGGGATAATTGCACTGACCGCGCCGAATGCCGGCAAGATCATGATGTATACCTCGGGATGACCGAAGAACCAGAACACGTGCTGGAACAAAACCGGATCACCACCACCAGCCGCGCTGAAGAAACTGGTGCCGAAGTGAATGTCCATCAGCATCATGGTCACCACACCCGCCAACACCGGCATTACAGCAATCAGCAAGAACGCGGTAATCAGCCAGGTCCAGACGAACAAGGGCATCTTCATCAGGGTCATGCCGGGGGCACGCAGGTTGAGGATGGTGGCAATCACGTTGATCGCGCCCATGATCGAACTGAAGCCCATCAAGTGCACGGCAAAGATGAAGAAGGTCACCGACTCCGGTGCGTAGGTCGTCGATAACGGCGCATAGAAAGTCCAGCCGAAGTTCGGCCCACCACCCTCCATAAACAGCGTGCTAACCAACATGCTAAAGGCCGCTGGCAGCAGCCAGAAACTGAAGTTGTTCATGCGCGGCAGGGCCATGTCCGGCGCGCCAATCATCAACGGAATCATCCAGTTGGCCAGGCCGACAAACGCCGGCATGACAGCGCCGAAGACCATGATCAGACCATGCATAGTGGTCATCTGGTTGAAGAACTCCGGCTGCACAATCTGCAAGCCCGGCTGGAACAACTCGGCACGGATCACCATCGCCATGCTGCCGCCCAGCAAGAACATGGCAAAGCTGAACCACAGGTACATGGTGCCGATATCTTTATGGTTGGTGGTCAACACCCAGCGCATCAGGCCTTTGGCCGGGCCGTGGTGATGGTCATGTCCGGCATGACCGTGGCCTGCGTGGCCCGGATCGATCACTGCACTCATGTCCTTACTCCTGAGCCTGTTTGAACGCGAGGATGTCTTTTGGCGTGACCATGTCACCGACCGCATTGCCCCAGGCATTGCGCTCGTAGGTAATGATCGCCGCGATATCGACTTCCGAGAGTTGCTTGCCGAACGCCGCCATGGCCGTACCTGGCTTGCCGTTGACCACGATATCGATATGACCGGCCGCAGGTCCGACAGCAATCGCTGAGCCTTTAAGCGCCGGGAACATCGGCGGCAGCCCCTCGCCCGTCGGCTGATGGCAAGACGCACAGTTGGTCAGATACGACTTCTCGCCGCGCGCCATCAGCTCATCCATGCTCCACTCTTTACTGGTCAGCTCCTTCTCGGCAGCCGCGAGTTGTTTGCGCTCGGCGAGCCAAGTGGCGTAGTCCTCTTTCGACTTGGCTTCGACCACAATCGGCATAAACCCATGGTCCTTGCCGCACAGCTCGGTGCATTGGCCACGGTAGATGCCGGGCTCGTCGATGCGCGTCCAGGACTCATTGACGAAGCCCGGGATCGCATCCTTTTTCACCGCCAACGCCGGCACCCACCAGGAGTGAATGACATCGGCGGCAGTAATCAGAAAGCGCACTTTGGTGCCAACCGGCACCACCAGCGGCTCGTCTACCTCCAGCAGGTAATGCTCACCCTTGGTGGCCTTGTTGTTGATCTGATCTTTGGGGGTGGTCAGGTTGCTGAAGAACTCGACATCTTCACCCAGGTATTTGTAGTGCCATTTCCACTGATAACCGGTGACCTGAATATCCAGTTCAGACTCGCTGGAGTCGTAGATATCGATCAGGGTTTTGGTCGCCGGGATGGCCATCAGTACCAGAATCACCAACGGTACGACCGTCCAGAGAATCTCGACTGTGGTGCTTTCGTGAAAGTGCGCGGGCTCCTGACCTGTGGAGCGGCGGTGGACCAGCATCGACCAGAACATGGCACCAAATACGATCACGCCGATGACGACGCAGATCCAGAAGATGGTCATGTGCAAGTCAAATACTGAGCGGCTCACCTCGGTGGCACCGGGCGTCATATTGATGCCCCAGCTGGCGTGTGCCGAGCTGTATACCAACCACAACAGGAGGCCCATCCAGACTCGTGGATGTCGCATCATTGCGGGTTCCCCTTAATTATTCTTGTTATCCCGCCGAACCGGTCAGAGGCTGAGCCATCAGGCATTTTCTCGGGGAAAATGCCTAGGAAGACTGTCCATGCCGCAGCTGATTCGGAGTTATCAGGTACTGCCTTTCGAGTTCGAGTATAGACAGGGACTTGCACCTGGCAACGCGAAAGCCGAAAAGAGCAACGCACTGCAAGTGCACGCGCTAAAGACCACGGTTGGCGTGGGATAGACCGGAGTGGCGACGACTACTTATAGCCAGTCCGCATAAATGTTTAATAATTATGACAATCGAGTCTTAGCAGCTACGCTCAGCCAACTAAGGTTCTCGTCCATGTCCTCACTTCAGGAGCAGTCATGAACATCGCCGCTTTGCACGCGCTGATCCAGCGTGCACACCAACACGAAGCCAGTACGGGTCATCTGAGCAAGCAGATGCAGGCACACGCGGGGCAGCTACACCCCTCCATCCGCCTACCCAGCGAAGACACCTCCGGCGTGCTGCAGCAGTTTGTCAGCGCCTATATCGAGCAGGTGCCAGAATTGTTACTGGCCGCCCAGCAAGTCGCGCAGGAAGCCGGGATCGAGGCGCAGATCAAGCCGGTGCTGAAGATTGCCGAGCAATTCTTTCTGCAGCCACCCGCGCTGATGGCCGGCCATGAGGGGTTGGAAGGCTTACTCGATGAAGCCTATCTGGCCCACCGCTTGGTCGAAGAAGTGAATGATCGCTATATCACCCACCTGGGCGCCCCGTTGATTCCGCTGGATACCACGGTGGCTAATCTGATTGCTCACCAATTGATCGGTGAGCCCTTTGCCAATCAACTGGATGAGGCTGTGCATCATGCCGTCGAGGGCATGCTCGACGACGCCAGCTTTGCCCAGAACTCCGTGCAAACCTATCGCGAGCGCCTGCACAGCCCGCAGACCGAGGCGGCGTGGCAGCGCTGGCCGTGCCTGTCACGCCAGCTTGGGGTAGAACTGCAATTGGATGAAACCCGCGCAGCGGGCTAACCCTAACATCCGCGCGGCTGCCGACTAGCTCGGCAGGTAGCGCGGGCGCGGCGTGGCCATCGGCAGTGGCCCATCATCGATCAGACGGAACTCGCCCTTTTCCGCGTCGTAAGCCTTGATCTCGCTGGTTTCGATGTCATACACCCAACCGTGGATAAACACCTGCCCGCAAGCCATACGAGACGCCACCGAAGGGTGGGTGCGCAGGTGGTCGAGCTGCGCCACCACGTTTTCCTCGGTGAGGATGCCCAGGGTGTTGTGATCGGCGCAGCCACAGTTGTCTGCCACCACCGTCTTGGCCACTTCAGCATGGCGCAACCAGGCTTTTACCGTGGGCATGCGCTCCAGCTCAGCCGGGTTGAGTACTGCTTTCATTGCCCCGCAATCGGAATGCCCGCAAATGATGATGTGCTGTACGCCCAAGGCCATCACCGCATACTCGATCGCCGTGGAAACCCCGCCCATCATCTGCCCGTAGGGCGGCACCACGTTGCCGACATTGCGGTTGACGAACAGATCGCCCGGCGAGCTTTGGGTGATCAATTCAGGCACCACCCGCGAGTCGGCGCAGGTGATAAACATTGCCCGCGGACTCTGCGCGGTGGCCAGTTTTTTGAACAGATCTTCCTGCTGCGGGAAGATCTCGCAACGAAAACGTTTGAAGCCATCGACGATACTCTGCAGGGCTTCCTCGGCAGTTTCACTGCCCGTGCGCCCTTGCAGCGGGATCAACTGATGCTTGTATGGCATGTTTGCGACCTCTGAACCTGAAAAAACCTGCTAAAGCGACAGCCAAGCAGGCTGGCAAGTCACATGCCAAGTGTCACTGCCGCAGGCCCTAACGGCAACCACCCAGCTTGCGCGCCGCTTAGAGCAGCGCCAGCTGGCCGCCCGGCGGACAAAAACGCGTGCAGTCGAGGTTGAACGTCTCGCGTCGATTCAGCCCAAGGCGTTTGCTGGCCAAGGCAAAGCGCTGTGCGAGCAATTCAGCAAAAGCGCCCTCACCACGAAAACGCTGACCGAAGCGACTGTCATACAGCGCACCACCGCGACTCTGACGGATCAGGCTGAGCACATGCTCGGCACGTTGCGGGTAATGGGCGTGCAGCCATTCCGTAAACAACGGCGCCACCTCACGCGGCAGACGCAGCAGCATATAATTGGCGCTTTGCGCGCCGGCCTCTTTGGCCGCCGCTAAAAGATGCTCAAGCTCCATGTCATTGATCATGGGGATCATCGGTGAACACAGGACACCGACTGGAATGCGGTTTTCGCGCAATACCCGAATCGCTCGCAAACGTGCTGCCGGTGCCGCTGCACGCGGCTCCATGATGCGTTTCAGTTCATCATCCAGAGTCGTCAGGCTGATCATCACCGCCACCAGGCGCTGCTGCGCCAGCTCAGTGAGCAGGTCGAGGTCGCGCAGAATCAGCGCCCCCTTGGTAATGATGGTCGCCGGATGGCGATAGTCGAGCAGCACCTTGAGGCTGTTGCGGGTCAGCAGGTGCTGGCGCTCGATCGGTTGATAAGGATCGGTGTTGGAGCCCAGGTTAATCGGCGCGCATACATAGCCAGGCTTACTCAGCTGCTGTTCGAGCAGCGCAACGGCATTGGTCTTGGCGATCAGCTTGGTTTCGAAATCCAGCCCCGGCGACAGATCCCAATAGGCGTGACTGGGCCTGGCGTAGCAGTAAATACAGCCATGTTCACAGCCACGGTAGGGGTTGAGTGAACGGTCGAAGGGCAGGTCCGGCGACTGGTTACGGGTGATGATGCTTTTTGCGGTTTCGCTGTGCACCTCAGTCGCCCGGCTGGGCGGCACTTCCTGAAACCAGCCGTCATCGCTGGCGATAATGCGCTGCGGGGCAAAGCGATTATGCGGGTTACTGGCAGTACCGCGACCGCGCGGCGGCAAGGAAACAGGCATGAGTGGGCTCCATAATTTACTGTATATAAATACAGTAAATTAGCTGCACCACCAAACCCAGTCGTCAGTCCGACACCGCGCCAAGCACCTGCATCAGCCCACGAACAATAGCAACAACAGCGGCAGACTGGCCGCCGCCAAAAGAGTTTGCAGGGTAATAATCCCCGCCATTAAGTGGCTGTCCCCGCCCAAGTGCCGGGTCAACACATACGCCGTTGGCGCGGTTGGCAAGGCAAAGAACAGCACCAATACCGTGCTTTCCATCGTCGGTAATTGCAGACCATAGGCCACAGCCCACGCCAGCATTGGCATGGCTAACAAGCGCAGCAGGCTGTTGCCGAGCAACGCCGGAATCTCGCCAGTCAATTGCTCGGGTTTCAACGCCGCGCCCACACACAGCAGACCCAACGGCAAACTGGCAGCCGCCAACAAGCTGAGCAGGCGATCACTGCCACCGGGTAAACCAAGGCCACTGAGGTTGACCAAGGCACCACCGAGGCAGGCAAGAATCAGCGGGTTCTTCAGGATCGGTAATAACAGGCTGCGCGCACTGACGCCACGCTCGGCGGTCAGCGACCAGACCGACAGCACATTCACCGTCGGCACCATCAAGGCAAGCATGATGGCTGCCAGAGTCAGGCCTTCCTGGCCAAATAGGCTGCCCACCGCTGCCAGGCCGAGGTAGGTGTTGAACCGCAGAATGCCCTGGCTAAATGCGCCGAAGCGCCCCGCCGGCCAGCCGCGCAGGCGGCGTACCACCAGCAGCGCCAGCCAGGCGATGCCCAGCGCCAGCATTACCGCCAACGCTAAGCGCGGCAACGCAGGGTTATCCAGCGGCGCCTTGGCCAGGCTGCTGAACAGCAGCGCCGGGAACAGCATGAAGTAATTCAGACGCTCAGCGCCGGGCCAGAATGCCTCACTGGGAAACGCCCAGCGCCGCAGGTAGAAACCGGCCACGATCAACGCAAACAGCGGCCACAAGGCCAGCAACAATTCCTGCACGGCAACCTCCAGCCACAAGCAAGCCGCCATCTTGAGCAGGCGCATGGAGTGACGCAAGGCCGGCGTTGATCTTGGGCGTTCTCGCTAGGGCAATTGCAAACCGCCGCTGGCTTTGTGCAACGTGCGCAGGTGTTGACCGAGCTGTGCCAGATTGGCTTCAGCTGCTTGTAATTCCGCCAGGCGAGCAGGTTCCAATAAGGTGCGCACTTCCTGGTCGAGGTTATCGCTAAGCTGACGCAGTTGCTGCTGGCGCGCCTGGCTCTCGGCTTCCAAGCGTTGCCATTCGGCGCGTTGCGGCAGGCCATAGCCGCCTTCGAGTAACTCCGCCGGACGACTGAGAAAACCGCTGTTGGCGAGAATCTGCTGCAGCGCACCACCCGCCGTATTGAGTTCAGGATCAGCGCTCTCGCGCCCGCTCAGGTAGCGGCGCTTGAGCTCATCCTGGGCCAGCAGCAACTGTCGGCGCAGCGCCGCCTGCTCAAGCAGCAGCAGCGCCGCGCTGGTGCGCAGATTGGCCTGAGCAAACCAGGGCTGGCGCTCCGCCGCAGGCAAGTTCAACCAATCCTCAACGTGCGCCTGGGTAATTGGCAATTGCGCCTGCAACACGCTAAACATGGCTTGATAGCGGTCACGGAAGGAGTCAAAGCGATACCCCAGGCGCAACGCCTCAGCATCGTCAGCGAGCACGCTGCGGTCAGCCAAATCACGGGCGGCCAGGGTATCCAACAGGCCGTTGGGCATGATGCTGTCGAGTGCATGCAGCTGGGGGTGCTGGCTGCCGCTACGCAGCAGCTTGAGGGTTTCCACGGCGCAGTTGTTGGAAAGGAACCAGTAATCGCCGTCATAACTCCAGTGCTGCTCAGCCGCGCGAATCACCAGCTGCTCCAGTTGCGGACGTTCAAGCTTAAGCGGCACCGAGGCCAGGCTACGCAGCTCAACCTTGGTGTATTCCTCAATCACCTGGGCCAGCGGCAGGACGAATAACCGTGAAGGATAAGCCCCGGTCAGGCCATCCCAACTGGACAGCTGCACATCGCCGACAAAGGCACGGTAAGACAGCACCAGATGCTCCTGCAGGTCCAACCGACAATCCGGCCCCAGCGGCCGGCCGGGCGCGCAGATCACCAGGCGCAGCATGCTGTGCCCCCAGCGACTAGCTAGCGCGTCGTTGGCTTCGGCGAGTAAATAATCCACCTGATAGACCCGCTGCGGGTCGATGCTGCCGAGCGGCTGGCGGGCAAAGTCGCGCCCGGCGTTCAGATAGGCCAAGCCACCTGCGCACGTTTCTTGGCCAGCAGGCGACCAGCCGAAATGTGCACTCAAGTAGCGCGCCAGCGAAGGTCGGCGGCAGGCGTAGCTGGGGTCGAGGAGGAAGTACTCCATGTTCACCGCGAGGTACTCGCGCGGGTTCGTCAACTCATAGCGGTCTGGGCTACGCGCCACTTGGTGGTTCTCGTGCTCGCGCTCACCACGCCTGCCAACCTGTTGCGGCCAGCCCGCTAGGTCGAGCAACAGCGGATCATCACTCAGGGTAAAACGCCGCGCCGTTTGACCCCGGCAATAATCAGGCAACCCGACAGCCCCCAGGCTCTGCTCACGCTGGCGACACTGGCGTTGCAGCTGCCTGTCCGCCTGTGGCCAACGCTGGGCGCGGTCATACAGATGGGTGAGTTCGTGCAGCACCGTCGCCAGCAGTTCGCGGCGCACGCTGCCATGTGGGCGAGCGGTTTGGTGAGAAGCGCTGCTGCCGTCGCTCAAGGCTGGCAGCAGCGCGGCATTCAGTTCGATGCCGCTGAAACGTCCGGCACGGCCATAGACCTCTGCAGGCATGTCGCCCCAGCGAACACTGACGCGGCGGTCGAGTTGTTGCTTGAAGCGCTGCGGCAACGCCTCCAGCGCCTCTTGCAACAGCTGCTGGCTGGCCTGACGTTCGCGGGCACTGAGTGCCGCGTCGTTCAGCTGCAGACTCAGCCCGGCCTGGCTAGTGGTGCTGGCGAATACTGCCAGTAACAGTAGCCAGGTACGCGGCCAATTCACAGCGCCAGAATGGCTTCGGCCAAGACCAGATCAGAAGCACCCTGTGCTTCAGGCACTTGGCTGCGAATGGTGACGATGGCCGCTTCCAGTTGCGCGCCACGGATCTGCCCTTGGCTGGCCACAAAGCTGGCCGCATCGTCACGCGCGGCCAACACGATTTTCGAATCGCGAACTGAGGTGGTGGTATCCGACGTGAAATCCAGGGTGCGATCCAGTGCACGCACGATGATGTTGCTAGTCGCCACCAAGGTTTGCGCCTGGGCAGTGGCACTCAACAGAACAATCGCAACTACAGCACCGAGTAAGGTAGGGCGCATACGCATCTCCAATAAACAACCATCAACCCGACGGGGTTGGTTTGGACGAGTATTCTGCCACACAGTTCCGCCAGCGCTTGTAGCTAAGCGCTGGCATCACCCCCACTCAGAGACTGAGGATTGCGCTCGCCAATTGCATATCGTCGCTTACCAAGGTCGGCAACTGCTGGCGGATATGCTGCAACGCGGCCTCCAGACGCACGCCGCGGATATTGCCCTGACTCGCTACAAAAGCGGCGGCGTCATCACGCGCGGCGAGCACAATCTTGTCATCACCAAATGAAGAGGAAACATCGGAGCTGGCGTCCGAGGTTGCGCCAATCGCACCCACCACTGCATCCGTGGTCACCACAAAACTGGTGGCGCTAGCCGTACCGGCCAGCGCCAAGAGTGCCGCCAGGCTAAAGGTCTTTATCGCATTCATATCCACGCTCCTGAAAAGGCCCAACAGTCGGGCTAAGTCATTGTAGACCGAGCGCATGCCAGTTGGTTGCCAGGCAGATCAGCGCCAAAACGGCTTTTCCAACTCAACCTGACGCTGCGCCTCACTGATCCCAGCATCCGCCAGCTGACGACTATCCAAGTGTGCCAAATGCTTACGCGTATGCCGATTGCGTTGCCAGCCACACAGCGTGGCATAGAGCTTCAGCCATAGCGGGCGATGGTCCTGAGCCGATTGTGAGGGCCGGCGTTTGAGCGTGCGTTCCATGGCGCAATTCCTTGTCAACCAACAGAGATGGCAACCTAGGATGCGCGCTAAGGCGCGGAGCGGGCAGAGACAGCAGCTGGAAATTGTTATGGCGCAGTTACAGCTTCATCCAAACTGTACCGCTTCACGCACAGCAGACTGTTACGGATAAATAATCCTGCAGACAAAAAGAAAGCCCCAGCACGCAGGGCGCTGGAGCTTCAAAAATCCCATAAAAGGGAGGAGCAGAAATCGGTGTCTGGCGGCGTTTAACGCCAGAAAGGCTTACTCAATTCGGCCTGACGCTGTGCTTCGCTGATTCCGGCATCTGCAAGCAGACGAGCATCCAAACGAGCAAGTTGACGGCGGCTGACAGCGCGGCGCTGCCACAGCAAAACAGAAGACAATATGCGCAGCGGCAGAGCGCTGGAGCCGGTGGCTTGGCTGTGATCAAAAAACAGGTCGGAACTGAGGGTACGTTCCATGGTGCTCATCCTTCCGCTTGTGGCGGGTCAGTGGTGTGTTGCGATGTAAGCATTATTGCTACCGCTCTCTGCACGCAGTAGCCACAGCTGAATTGAATTGCAGCATCAATAGATAGCTTGCTTTGTAACTGTTTGACCTGTTTTAGCATCAACTGTACTGTCCATAAGTTCTTTAGCCTGAAAAACAATTAATTGCAGATAAAAAACCTGAATAAATGCTTATTAAGCAGTGATTTAGTACAGGTACAGTTACAGATTGCACTTCTATTACAGTTGACCTGTTTTTCAGATTTTCGCCTGGAAAAACCAATTTTTGATCAACCAGACAGAAAAAAGCCCGGCTCTTGAGCCGGGCTTTTCGACAACGCAGCGGCGAGTTTTAGTCGACCGCTTTAACCATATCTTCGATGACTTTCTTGGCGTCGCCGAAGACCATCATGGTCTTGTCGAGGTAGAACAGTTCGTTGTCCAGGCCGGCGTAGCCGCTGGCCATCGAGCGCTTGTTGACGATCACAGTCTTGGCTTTGTAAGCCTCGAGAATCGGCATGCCGGCGATCGGCGACGTCGGGTCGTTCTTCGCGGCCGGGTTGACCACGTCGTTAGCACCCAGCACCAGCACCACGTCGGCTTGGCCGAACTCGGAGTTGATGTCGTCCATCTCGAACACTTGCTCGTAAGGCACTTCGGCCTCAGCCAGCAGCACGTTCATGTGACCGGGCATACGCCCGGCAACCGGGTGAATCGCGTACTTCACGGTGACGCCGCGATGGGTCAGCTTCTCCGCCAGCTCCATCAGCGCATGCTGGGCACGGGCCACCGCAAGGCCGTAGCCCGGCACGATGATCACAGTGTCGGCGTTGGTCAGCAGGAAGGCCGCATCGTCGCTCGAGCCGGATTTAACCGGACGCGCTTCTTTGGCACCGGCTGGGCCGGCTTCTGCTGGAGCACCACCGAAACCACCGAGGATCACGTTGAAGAACGAGCGGTTCATCGCCTTGCACATGATGTACGAGAGGATCGCACCGCTCGAGCCCACCAGCGAACCGGCGATGATCAGCATCGAGTTGTTCAGCGAGAAGCCGATACCGGCCGCCGCCCAGCCCGAGTAGCTGTTGAGCATCGACACCACCACCGGCATATCAGCACCGCCAATCGGGATGATGATCAGCACGCCGATCACAAAGGCCAGGGCCAGCAGAATGGCGAAGGCGGTCAGGTTACCGGTGAAGGTGTACATCAGGCCGAGGCCGAGAATCGCCAGGCCGATGGCCAGGTTGACCCAGTGCTGGCCCTTGAACTGTACCGGTGCGCCCTGGAACAGACGGAACTTGTACTTGCCCGACAGTTTGCCGAAGGCGATCACCGAACCGGAGAAGGTGATGGCACCGATGGCTGCACCGAGGAACAGCTCCAGACGGTTACCGGCCGGAATCGCATCACCCAAGGCGGCAACGATACCCAGCGACTGCGGCTCAACCACGGCGGCAATGGCGATAAACACCGCGGCCAGGCCGATCATGCTGTGCATGAAGGCGACCAGCTCCGGCATCTTGGTCATTTCGACACGCTTGGCCATGACCGAACCGGCAGTGCCGCCAATCAGCAGTCCGACGATCACGTAGCCGATACCGGCGGTGGCGATTTCAGCACCGAGCTTGTAGATCAGCCCAACGGTGGTCAGTACGGCCAAACCCATACCGAGCATGCCGAACAGGTTGCCGCGGCGCGAGGTGGTCGGGTGCGACAGTCCTTTAAGTGCCTGGATAAAGCAGATCGAGGCAACGAGGTAGAGCACCGTGATCAGATTCATGCTCATCAATGCTTCTCCCCTGCAGCGGCTTTCGGCGCTTTCTTCTTAAACATTTCCAGCATGCGCCGGGTCACCAGGAAACCACCGAACACGTTGACCGCAGCCAGAGCCACGGCCAGGGTGCCCATGGTTTTACCCAGTGGGGTCACGGTCAGGGCAGCGGCCAGCATGGCGCCGACGATCACGATCGCGGAAATCGCGTTGGTCACTGCCATCAGTGGGGTGTGCAAGGCTGGAGTCACGTTCCACACCACGTGGTAGCCCACGTAGATGGCCAGCGCAAAGATGATCAGGTTGTAGATGCCGTCGGAAATCATATCCATGTGCGGTACTCCCCTTAGCCGTTGGTGCGCACGACGTTGCCGTCGCGGCACATCAAGCATGCGGCGACGATGTCGTCTTCAAGGTTGAGGTGGAACTTGCCTTCGCCGTCGATAACCAGCTTGAGGAAGTCCAGCAGATTGCGTGCGTACAGCGCCGAAGCATCGGCCGGCACCAGGGCCGCCAGGTTGCTGTGGCCGACGATGGTCACGCCATGCTGCACCACCACCTGTTCGGCGACGGTCAGCGGGCAGTTGCCGCCTTGCGCTGCAGCGAGGTCGATGATCACCGAGCCCGGCTTCATTTCCGCCACGGTGGCGGCATGCAGCAGGGTCGGTGCCTTGCGGCCCGGGATCAGCGCGGTGGTGATGACGATGTCGGCCAGCTTGGCCTTCTCGTGCACCGCCTTGGCCTGACGCTCCATCCACGACGCCGGCATCGGCCGGGCATAGCCGCCCACGCCTTGGGCGCATTCGCGCTCTTCATCGGTCTCGAACGGCACGTCGACGAACTTGGCGCCGAGCGATTCGATCTGCTCTTTAACCGCCGGACGCACGTCGGACGCTTCGATCACCGCACCTAGGCGCTTGGCCGTAGCGATGGCCTGCAAGCCAGCTACACCGGCACCGAGGATGAGGATGCGCGCGGCCTTAACGGTACCGGCAGCGGTCATCAACATTGGCATAAAGCGCGGGTAGTGATGCGCCGCCAGCAACACGGCCTTGTAGCCGGCGATGTTGGCTTGCGACGACAGCACGTCCAGGCTCTGCGCGCGGGAGGTACGCGGGGCGGCCTCCAGGGCGAAGGCGGTGACGCCGCGAGCATTGATGCGCGCGATGGTCTCGTTGCTGAACGGGTTGAGCATGCCCACCAATACGGCACCGGCTTTCATATGCGCCAGTTCAGCATCGGTCGGGGCGACCACTTTCAGCACCAGATCGGCACCAAAGGCAGCAGCATCGTTACCAATGGCCGCACCAACGGCTTCATAGGCGCTGTCCGGAATGCTCGCGCTAACGCCAGCACCGCTCTGTACAGTCACCTGATGGCCTTGGCCGATCAGCTTCTTGATGGTTTCGGGAGTTGCGGCAACGCGCGTCTCACCAGCATGGGTTTCGAGAGGAACACCGATGTGCACTTCAATTCTCCTGCGTGATCTTTTTGGTGAACCGGCGCACTGCGGATGGCACGCGGGCATTAGGGAGGATCAGCACAAACCCGTCGAAAAGTGGCGGGGCCCGCATTCTGCCGGCGAACGACAGTCCCTTCAAGAAGTTATGGAGTAAGAAAATCGCATTACTACAAGTTATAGGTCTATGACTACTTTTCATACCGACCACAGGCCGCGCCGTTTCTGGCTTAGCCCTTCAATCACGCTGCTTACAGAGGAAAAACCCATGCGTATGGTGGATGACAGCCGATCGAATCTTCTGATATGTAGAAAGTAGCGAACACAGCGTAAAAAATAGCCTTCACACCAGCAGGCATGGGCCTTAGCGGTTTTTAGCGCCTGATTCTCATGTAGTTTGTAAAACAATCCACTACCTAACACTTAAGGCGGCATAAGGCCGTATCCGCGCATGTGTTTATGCACAGATCGACCACTAATTCGCTGACAAATGCTCAAGCAGGCGGGCGTTTACCCAGTCGCTTTTACTGTGCAAACGATGCGGATGCGAACCCGCGTTCTTGCCCCTGAAACACCTAGGCGCTGCGGTAACGCGCCGCCTCGCCGACCAACCAATCACGAAACGCCGCGAGCGCCGCCGACTGCACTTTGCGTTCCGGCACAATCAAGTAATAAGCCCGGCCGCTGTCCGCGAGCGGCTTATCAGACGCAATCACCAGCCGTCCTTCATCCAACTCGCGGCGGATCAGAAACGGCGGAATCAACGCCACGCCCATCTCATGCATGGCCGCCTGAGCCAGCATCGAGAACAGCTCATAGCGCGGCCCGGCCATGTCCCGCGCGGTACTGATGCCCTGGGCGTTGAACCACTGACGCCAGGCGTAAGGCCGGGTGGTCTGTTGCAACAGCGGCAGGCTGGCCATTTGTTCACCGCTAAAGTGCGTCTGCTCACCCAGCAGCGCCGGGCTGCACACTGGCATCGGGTTCTCGCCCATCAGCAGGTGCGCCTGGGTACCGGACCAGTCGCCATCGCCGAAGTACACCGCCGCATCGAACTCGGTATCGGCAAACAGAAAGGGTCGCGTGCGGTTGGTCAGATTGACGGTAATTTCCGGGTGCAGGTGCTGAAAGTCTTTCAGCCGTGGCAGCAGCCACTGCGTACCGAAGGTCGGCACCACGGCCAGTTCGATACTCATCGCCCCTTGCTGGCCCATTACCGCCAAGGTGTCGCGCTCCACGGCGTCCAGCTGCCCAGCCACCCGCCGTGCATAGGACTGGCCCGCCTCGGTCAGCTTCACCCCACGCCGTGAACGGCGAAACAGCTCAATATTAAGGAAGGCTTCCAGCCCAGCGATCTGCCGGCAGACCGCGCCCTGGGTCAGGCTTAGCTCATCGGCCGCCCGGGTAAAACTCTGATGGCGCGCGGCTGACTCAAAAGCAATCAGGGCGGCCGTGCTGGGAATCTTGCGGCGCATATGTGCGTCAGCCTCACTTTATTCACTGTAAAAAGCCGAATAACCCTATCTCGAAGTGAGCAAACCGCACAACAGGGTGCGTATTACTCGTTTGCCTGGCCAACATAAGCCGCCTAGGATCAAGGCCACTTACCGCTGGGCGCGGCTCGCTTGCGCAGATACCCGCCCTCTCACAGTCTGATTTCGAGGTGTTCGCGATGGCTAAGGCAAGCTTCAACTGGATCGACCCGCTGCTGCTGGATCAGCAACTGAGCGAAGAAGAACGCATGGTGCGTGACAGCGCCCAACAGTTCGCGGCCGACAAGCTGAAGCCGCGCGTGCAACTGGCCTTCCGTAACGAGCAGACCGACCCGAAAATCTTCCGCGAGATGGGCGACACCGGCCTGCTCGGTGCAACCATCCCCGAGCAGTATGGCGGCAGCGGCCTGAACTACGTGTGCTACGGTTTGATCGCCCGCGAAGTGGAGCGCATCGACTCCGGCTATCGCTCGATGATGAGCGTGCAGTCGTCCTTGGTGATGGTGCCAATCTTCGAATTCGGCAACGAAGCGACCAAACAGAAATACCTGCCGAAACTGGCCAGCGGCGAATACATCGGCTGCTTTGGCCTGACCGAGCCGGACCACGGTTCCGATCCTGGCAGCATGATCACCCGTGCGAAGAAGGTCGACGGCGGCTACCGCCTGACCGGCGCGAAAATGTGGATCACCAACAGCCCGATTGCCGATGTATTTGTGGTCTGGGCCAAGGATGATGCCGGCGAGATCCGCGGCTTTGTGCTGGAAAAAGGCTGGCAAGGCCTCAGCGCACCGGCGATCCACGGCAAGGTCGGCCTGCGCGCCTCGATCACCGGCGAAATCGTCATGGACAACGTATTCGTCCCGGAAGAAAACGCCTTCCCCGACGTGCGCGGCCTGAAAGGCCCGTTCACCTGCCTCAACTCGGCACGCTATGGCATCAGCTGGGGCGCCCTCGGTGCCGCCGAAGACTGCTGGCACACCGCCCGCCAATATACCCTGGACCGCAAACAGTTCGGCCGCCCGCTGGCGCAAACGCAGTTGATCCAGAAAAAGCTCGCCGACATGCAGACCGAAATCACCCTGGCCTTGCAAGGCTGCCTGCGCCTGGGCCGGATGAAAGACGAAGGCACGGCGGCGGTGGAAATCACCTCGATCATGAAGCGCAACAGCTGCGGCAAGTCCCTGGACATCGCCCGCATGGCCCGCGACATGCTCGGCGGTAACGGCATCAGCGATGAATACAGCGTGGCTCGCCACCTGGTTAACCTGGAAGTGGTCAACACCTACGAAGGCACCCACGACGTTCACGCGCTGATCCTTGGCCGCGCGCAGACCGGCTTGCAGGCGTTCTTCTAAGCCGCTTCGTAGCGGTGGGTTGAGCACAGCGATACCCATCAAATTACCCGATGGGTTACGCCGCTCTGCGGCTAACCCATCCTACGTTTCTCTCCCGCGAGGTTCCCCATGCCCGGCGCCCTGTCGCATATCCGCGTTCTCGACCTGTCTCGTGTATTGGCTGGACCTTGGGCCGGGCAGATTCTCGGTGACCTGGGCGCTGAAGTGATCAAGGTCGAGCGTCCCGGCAGCGGCGATGACACCCGCCACTGGGGCCCGCCCTATGTAAAGGATGCCGAGGGCAACGACTCGCGCGAAGCGGCGTACTTTCAGAGCGCTAACCGCAACAAGCAATCGGTCACCCTCGACTTCACCCAGCCCGAGGGCCAACGCCTGGTGCGTGAGCTGGTGCAGAACTGCGACGTACTGCTGGAGAACTTCAAGGTCGGCGGGCTGGCGGCCTATGGCCTTGATTACGACTCGCTGAAAGCCATCAACCCACGGCTGATCTACTGCTCAATCACCGGTTTTGGGCAAGACGGCCCTTACGCCAAACGCGCCGGCTATGACTTTATGATCCAGGGCCTCGGCGGGCTGATGAGCCTGACCGGCAAGCCCGACGGCGAAGAAGGTGCCGGGCCGATGAAAGTCGGCGTCGCCCTCACCGACATCCTCACCGGCCTGTACGCCACCGTCGGCGTGCTGGCGGCGCTTAATCAGCGTGAGCAGTCAGGGCTTGGCCAGCATATCGATGTAGCCCTGCTCGACGTGCAGGTCGCTTGCCTGGCCAATCAGGCGATGAATTACCTGAATACCGGCATCTCACCCAAACGCTTGGGCAACGCTCACCCGAATATCGTGCCCTATCAGGATTTCCCCTCGGCCGATGGCGACTTCATCATCGCCGTGGGTAACGATGGGCAGTTCCGTAAACTTTGCGAGGTTGCCGACCTTGCGGCTTTGGCCGACGACCCGCGCTTTTCTTCGAACCAGGCGCGCGTGGCCCATCGCGCCGAGCTGATCCCACTGCTGCGCCAGGCCACGGTGTTCAAAACCGCGGCGCAATGGATCAGTTTGCTCGAACAGGCAGGCGTACCCTGCGGGCCGATCAATGACCTGGCCCAGGTATTTGCCGACCCACAGGTTCTGGCACGCGGCCTGCGCATCGACCTGCCCAACAGTCTGGGCAGCAGCACCCCGCAAGTGGCCAGCCCGCTGCGCTTGTCCGAGACGCCAGTGACCTACCGCAATGCACCGCCGCTGCTCGGCGAACACACCGAGCACGTACTCAGCCAGCACCTGGGCCTAAGCCCGGAGCAGATCAGCGCCCTGCGTGCAGCCGGCGTGCTCTGAGCGGGTACTCGCCCGCCGTTAATCCCCCCGCGGATTAGTGCATTGGGTGGCGGCGCAATTAGGCAGCTACCCTAATGCTCACACCACTCGCCAACACCGGTCGATGCGCCAGCACGCGCCGCCCGGTGCAGACGACCTCGCCTACCTGAGCCTCACTGACTGCGGAACCCGCCAGCGGTTGCTCAATAGGCAAAAGTAATTTGCTGTTCCTGGCATCGATAGTGGCTAATAGCCAGCAATCGAAATCCGCACCGGAGCACCTGCATGGCCGATGACTCCCCAACAGACCGCATCAAAGTCGAAGCAGCGCAGCTGACAATCGGCATGTATGTAGTTGAGCTTGATCGACCATGGACGGATACCAGCTTTCTTTTTCAGGGATTTAGAATTCAAAAACAGCAGGAAATCCGCCTGTTTCAACAGCAATGCAGTTACGTATGGGTGGATGCGCGGCGCTCTTTAAGCATGAGCGAGCAGATAGCGGAAAACGCAGGCGCGACTGCGCCACTGCAGCCGGTAATAGCCAAGGTCGATTTCAACCTGGAGATAGAGCAGGCAGCGCCTGTATGGCATGCCGCCCGAGAGGAGTCCCTGCGGATTCTTCAGGCCGTCAAGTTGGGTCAGGAACTGGACGTCGATGCGGTGAAGGCCGTGGTCAAGGATTGCGTTGAAAGCATCCTGCGCAATCCAACAGCCATGCTCTGGCTGGCCCGCATCAAAAACAGTGACGAATACACCGCCGAGCATTCACTGCGCGTGTCCATTCTGTCGATTGCCCTGGCTAGAGCGCTGGGTTTGCCGACTTATCAACTTGAGCAAATCGGTATCTGCGGCATGCTCCACGATGTCGGCAAAGTCAAAATACCCAATGAGATACTCAACAAACCCGGCAAATTGACGGATGAAGAGCACGGCATCATGCAGAGCCATGCGGCGGAAGGGCGCAAGCTATTGATGAGTAACCAGCAGGTCACTCCCGCCACGGTCGACGTCGCCTACTCCCATCATGAGCGCGTGGATGGCAAGGGCTACCCTCGCGGCCTGGAGGCCAGCAAGATTCCTTATTTCGCCAAGATCATTGCGGTAGCCGACAGCTATGACGCGATTAATAGCGACCGCGTTTACAGCAAGGGTAAATCCAGCCTGGCGTCGCTGTGTATCTTGCTGGAAGCCGTCGACAGCCATTTCGATGAAGATATTGTGGGCTGCTTTTCGCGCATGATCGGCATCTATCCACCCGGAGAAATCGTTGAGATGACCAATGGTGAGGTCGGCATCATCGTGGGCTGTTACCCCGGCAACAAGCTCAAGCCCAAGGTGCTGCGGGTGCTGGATGCGGATAAAAAAGCGTGCAAAGAACGCATCATAGAACTGGCAAAAATGGCCAAGGACAGCAACGACAGGCCCTACCGCGTGCACGAAGTACACAGCAGCGGGGCCTTTGGTATTGATATCGATGCTTACCGGCGCAAAGGCCTGCTTATCCCTATTTAGATGGCGCAGCACCCTCAGGCCGCTACGCGCGGCTCATGCGCACTGCGCCCCCAGCCCACGAGCGCCCAGGTCGCCTGATTAACTGTCCAACGCACTGGCCGGGCCAAAGAACTCGTAATGGCTCTGCGCAGCCGGCACACCCAGGCTGTGCAAATGCCGTTTGACCTGCGCCATAAACGGCTTAGGCCCCAGGAAGTAGGCATCCAGATCACGCTGTTCAGGCAGCCACTCGGCCAACTGTTCAACGCTGAGGAAGCCTTCGGCATCACCCACATCACCGTTACGCGGCTCGCTGTAGCAGACGTAATGACGCACCTGCGGACGCTCGCTGCGCTGCGCCTCGACCCAGTCACGGAAGGCATGCACACCAGCGTGCCGGGCACAGTGGATAAAGTGAATATCACGGCCGCTGTCACGCGCCGCTTCAAGCATGCTCAGCGCCGGCGTGATGCCGACGCCCGCGCTGATCAGCACCAGCGGCTTGGTCGATTCGCGCAGAACGAAATCGCCGGCCGGGGCAAACAACTCCAAGCTATCGCCGACTTGCAGCTGGTCATGCAGGTAGTTGGAAACCTTGCCGCCCACTTCGCGCTTAACGCTGATGCGGTACTCGCGGCCATTGCTCAGCGCCGACAGCGAGTAATTGCGGCGCTGCTCGTCGCCCTCCAGCAGCAGGCGCAGGCCAATGTATTGGCCGGGCTGGAAGTCCGCCACAACGCCACCATCGGACGGGGCCAGGTACAGCGAAACAATCTCCTCACTCTCCACCACCTTGCGACTCAGGCGGAATTCGCGCGCCCCGCGCCAGCCACCCTCAGCGCTGGCATTCGCGGCATAAGCCGCTTCTTCTGCACCAATCAGAATGTCAGCGAGCTGGTCATAGGCGGCGGCCCAGGCATCAATCACCGCATCGGTAGCAATCTCAGCCCCCAGCACTTCGCGGATCGCCCGCAACAGGCAGCTGCCAACAATCGGGTAATGCTCGGGCAGGATTTGCAGCGACACGTGCTTGTTAACAATTTGCCCAACCAGCGGGCCGAGCGCCTCCAGCTTGTCGATGTGCCGCGCATACATCAGCACCGCATTGGCCAGAGCGCGCTGCTGCCCGCCACTGGCCTGGTGCGCCTGGTTAAACAGCGCACGCACCTCGGGGTACTCGCCGAGCATCAGTTCATAGAAATGCCGCGTCAGCGCTTCGCCGCCGGTTTCCAGCAGCGGAACAGTGGCTTTAATCAGGGCGGTTTGCTCAGGGGTCAACATGCAGGCTTCCTCATCGGGGCGACACACTGCACTTGCGCAGTGGTTCGGTTCATATCACCCTGACTATTACAGGAAGCATGCCAATATTTTTATTGTTTAAATTCAATGGCTTACAAATATACGTGTCTTTATGACAACAACTATTTTGAGTCTTAATGACCTCTAGCGTGTCCTTATGACAGCAAACCCACTGCTCACCGCCCTGATCCCTCTGGTCGCCGACCTGTCCCGCGAGCTGCCCGAGGCCGAGCGCTACCGGCGCCTGCTGCAAGCGCTCAGGCAATTGCTGCCCTGCGACGCCGTGGCCCTGCTCAAACTCGACGGTGAGGTATTGATCCCACTGGCGGTCGAGGGCCTGAGTGCCGACACCCTTGGCCGGCGTTTCAAACTCAGCGAACAGCCACGCCTGCAAGCGCTGCTGGCGCAACGCGGGCCACTGCGTTTTGCCACCGACTGCGGTATGCCAGACCCCTATGACGGCCTGGTCGACGGTCATCGCGGCCACCTACCCGTGCATGACTGCCTTGGCTGCGCACTCTATGTGCAAGATCAGCCCTGGGGCCTGCTGACCCTCGACTCGCTCGACCCCGCCAGTTTTGGCCGGGTGGACCTGGACAACCTGCAAGCCTTCGCCAGCCTCGCAGCCGCCACGGTGATGGCCAGCGAGCGAATCAACGCCCTGCTGCAACGCGCCGAAGACCAGCACCAATTGGCCGAGGCCTACAAGCAGGCCGCAGTGCAACAGCGCCCGCGTGAACTGATCGGCCAGAGCGCAGTGCTCAAACAGCTGCAGCAGGAAATCGCCCTGGTCGGTAACAGCGAGCTGAACGTGCTCATCAGTGGCGAAACCGGGGTCGGCAAAGAGTTGGTGGCCGAAGCCCTGCACGCCGCCTCGCCGCGCGCCAATCGGCCCATGATCAGCCTGAACTGCGCGGCGCTGCCGGATAACCTGGTGGAAAGCGAACTGTTTGGCCATGTACGCGGCGCCTTCACCGGGGCGCACAACGAACGCCGCGGCAAGTTCGAGCTGGCCGATGGCGGCAGCCTGTTTCTCGATGAAATCGGCGAACTGCCGCTGCCCGCTCAGGCCAAGCTGTTGCGCGTACTGCAAAGTGGCCAGCTGCAACGCGTGGGGGCCGACCAGGAGCAGCGGGTCAACGTGCGGGTACTGGCTGCCAGCAACCGCGACCTGGCCGAAGAAGTGCGCGCCGGACGCTTTCGCGCCGACCTCTACCATCGCCTCAGTGTTTACCCGCTCAAGGTGCCTGCGCTGCGCGAACGCGGACGTGACGTGTTGCTCCTGGCCGGCTACTTCCTTGAGGAAAACCGCGGCCGCTTGGGGCTGCGCAGCGTGCGCCTGACCCAGGCCGCACAAGCCAGCCTGCTGAGCTACACCTGGCCAGGTAATGTGCGCGAGCTGGAACACCTGATCGGCCGCGCTGCGCTCAAGGCGATCGCCGGTTGCCGCGAACGCCCGCGCATTCTCAGCATCGACAGCGACCACCTCGACCTACCAGAGCAACACCCTGACATGCCTCTTCCCGCGTCCAGCAGCCCAGCTTCAAGCCCTAACAACTTGCCGCTGCGCGAGGCCGTCGACGCCGTCCAGAAACAGCTGATCAGCCAGGCCCTCAGCCGTCATCAGCACAAATGGGCAGCCGCCGCGCGCGAACTGGGCCTCGACCGCGCCAACCTGATCCGCCTGGCCAAACGCCTGGGCCTTAACTAGTGCGCGGGCATCCGCAGCCCTCAACAAAAGGCCCGATGTTTATCCCGTTCGCTGATCGAAGCCTTCGGTGAGGTGATCATTCGCTGTGGTCAGCGACGCTATGCTGGCTCAACTCTACAGCCTTAAAAGTGAAATATAACAACAAGTTAAGCGTTCGAAACTAGCGGCAATGCAGGGTTCTGGGAACCCCTTTAGGGCAAACCAACGGCAGCAAATGATTGTGGTGATCTAAGAAATAAAGCGGCGATCTATAGCGATCGCCGTTGGCGCTAGCTTCATCACCGACACACAAGTTCGGGAGCGCAATCGATCAAACGTCTACGACTAACTAGACCTTACCCTTCCAAGGCACTAGGCGTCGCTCCAACCAGCGCATGGCAAAGTCGAACAGTAGCGCCATCAGACCGATCACCAAAATGCCCATGATAACCACCTCGGTGACCATGAATTTTGACGCGCTAAGCACCATGAAGCCCAAGCCCGCAGTAGCGGCGACCATCTCGGCAGCGACCAGGGTGGTCCAGCCGAAACCAATGGCAATACGCATACCAGTGAGCATTTCCGGCAACGCGGCAGGCATGATCACATAGCGCAGCACCTGACTACGGCTGGCTCCCATTGAGTAGGCAGCATGGATCTGCTCGATCGCCACCGAACGCACCCCGGCACGCGCACTCAGCGCCAGCGGGGCAAACATCGCCAGGTAGATCAGCAACACTTTCGAGCCTTCGCCGATGCCCATCCAGATCACCACCAGCGGCAGATAGGCCAGCGGCGGCAACGGACGGTAGAACTCCACCAACGGATCGAAGATGCCGCGTGCGACACGGTTGACGCCCATCATGATGCCCAGCGGAATCGCCGTGAGCACCGCCAGCGCAAAGGCGCTGAAGACACGCAGGGCGCTCCAGCCGATATGCGCCAGCAACGAGGCATCGGCAAAACCATCCTGCGACACGGCGATCAGTTGCTCCCATACCGCCTGCGGTGAAGGCAGGAACAGCGGCTTGACCCAGCCCAGGTTGGTGGCGGCAAACCACAAAGCGAGAAACGCCACCACGGTGATGCAACTGAGCAATAGGCTGGAGCCGTTACCCGGCGCGCCGTACTGCTCGCCAGGCTTGGCCGACTGGCCGCGGCGTAGCTCCTGTAACGTCCGCATGACGGCCTGGCGTTGCTGCTGATCGAACATGCTCATGCCGCCTCCTCGTCACCGTGGATAATGCTCAGAACCTGCTCGCGCATCGCGATGAAATCCGGCATGGATTTGACCGCACGGGCATCGCGGCACTCTAGAAAACGACGCCCGAAGTCCAGCGAGAATTCATGGGTAATGCGCCCGGGACGCGGCGACATGATGATCAGCCGGGTGCCCATGAACAAAGCCTCTTCCACGTCGTGGGTGATAAAAAACATCATCTTGCGGGTGCTCTGCCAGATTTCCAGCAGCAGTTCCTGCAGGCGCTCGCGAGTCAGCGCATCGAGCGCACCGAGCGGTTCGTCGAGCAACAGCATGTGCGGGTCGTTGGTCAGCGCACGGGCGATACCCACACGTTGTTGCATACCGCCGGACAGCTGATAAATCGTATGGCTACGGAAGTCCTGCAGCCCGGTCAGCTCTAGAAAGCGCATGGCGCGCTTTTCGCACTCGCGCCGGCCAACGCCACGCAGTTTGAGGCCGAGGGCGACGTTATCCAACACGTTCAACCAGGGCATCAGGGCATGCTTCTGGAACACCACGCCGCGTTCGGCACCCGGCCCGGTAATCTGGTCACGCAGTTGCGAGTTCGGCTCGATCATCTGTGGCACCTGGCCCCGGTAGTCGCCCAGGGTTAACGCCCCGCTGCTGGGGCGGATAAAGCCCGCCATCAGATTGAGCAGGGTGGTCTTACCGCACCCCGAAGCGCCCAGCGCCACCACGAAGTCACCCGATTCAATGCTCAGATTGACGCCGGTTAGTGCAGTCACCGGCTGGCCGCCCTGCTGGCTCGGGTAGACGACAGACACATCATGGATTTTCAGGCTGTGGCTCATAACAAGTCCCCTTGAGAATCAAAGAGCCGCCCGCTCGCACCGGCGGCTCAGGCAATCACTTCGCCGCTTCGACAAAGCTCGCATTGATGGCAACGCTGTAGTCCGGCAGTACCGCCGGGACTTTCTTTTGCTCTTTGAGGAACTCGGCAGTGGCCGCCAGGGCTTTGGCCGCACCACCGTCTTTACCACCGCCCAACCAGGTAGCGCTGGACTGCTCGGCAGCCAGGGGGAACTCGTACAGGGCCAACACCTCAGGTACTTCCGCAGCCTTGCCACCCGACAGACGAGCAACATTGGCCACTTTGGGTGACGCGGCGTTCCAAGACTCAGGCGCCTTGACGTAGTCGGCCGTGCTGCTCTGCAGCACTTTGGTGAAGACGGTCATGCCATCGGCGTGTTTGCTGGAGAATTCCTTGTCGACCACCAGTGCCTCGAAGGTCGCTTTTCCCCAGCCACTCAAGGTGCCGGAGCTGATCAGCACTTTGCCGCTCTGCTTGAGCTTGCCCAGCGCCGGGTCCCAGATAAAGGCTGCATCGATATCGCCACGCTCCCAGGCCGCCGGAATGTCCGAAGGTTGAAGGTTGACCACCTTGACCTTGCCCGCCAGGCCGAACTGCTCCAGGGCAAACAAGGTATGGAAGTGCGTGGTGGAGACGAAAGGTACGGCCAGGGTCTTGCCGGCCAAATCCTGCGGAGCACTGATACCGCTGCCGTTACGCACCACCAGCGCCTCGGCGTTGGCGATGTTGTCGAGCACCCAGAACACCTCGATACCGATGCCACGACTGACGGCGGCAGCAATCGGGCTGCTACCAGCCACGCCGATCTGCACGTCACCCGAAGCCATGGCCAGCATCACATCGCCACCGCTGTCAAAGTTGCGCCACTGGATGTCCCAACCGGTGGCTTTCTCGAACTCTTTCTCGGCAATCGCGTCCTTCCATGGCGCATACATGCTCTGTATGCCAATGGTGACGGTTTCAGCCTGAACGGTGCCAACCAGTCCTAGGGACAACGCGGCCACAGGGGCCAACAACAAGCGGCGAGCTTTCTTCAGCATGGCGTATCTCCAATAAGCGCGGGAAGTTCCAGATGCCATGCGATCTTAGTGCCGGCTTGCTCCTTGCTTTAGATCCAGACACCAGAAAGCTTGAGGCCAGATGCCGCACAAGCCGCGTCGCACCTGCCTTAAGCGCCTGCCACTGAATCCTTTTAGTGCAATACCCGCGGAGCCCGCCCCATGTTGGAACGTTATTTCCGCCCCTTCGAGCAGGGGCGCAGTCTTCAGGAGCAGCTGCGGGAAAACCTGCTGCAGGCCATCCTCGACGGTGCGCTACCACCCGGCGAAGCGCTGCCCTCGTCGCGTGAGCTGAGCAAGCTGCTGGCGGTGTCGCGCAATACCGTAGTGCTGGTGTACGACAAACTGGTGCAGGACAGCTTTCTCATTCCTTCCGACCGGCGCGGCTACTTCATTAACGAGAAATTCCTCCGCCAGCAGCTCAACGTCAGCATCCCGCCCAGGCCAAAGCACCTATTCGAACGTCCGGATCACGCCCCTGACTGGGAGGCACGCCTGCAGCTGCAACCATCGGCCATGAAGGCCATCGTCAAACCACGCAACTGGCGCGAGTACCGCTACCCCTTCATCTATGGCCAGGTCGAACACGACGAGCAGACCACTGCGCGCTGGCGCGACTGCGCACGCATTGCTGCCTCCGGCGCGCACATGCGCAGCTGGGTGGACGATCAGGTGATGCAGGACGATGCCTTGCTGGTGGAGCAGATCATCCAGCGCGTACTGCCACGGCGCGGCATCAAGGCCGGCGCCGAGGAAATCCTTATTACCGTGGGCACCCAGAGCTCGCTGTACATGCTGAGTTGCCTGCTCGGACGCAAGGGCCAACCGGTTGGCCTGGAGAACCCGGGCTACGTCGACGCCCGCAACATCCTGCAGTTAGCCGGATGCAACCTGCGCCCACTGCGTATCGACCGCCAGGGCCTGGTGGTCGACGAGCAACTACGCGGCTGCGAGATGATCTTTTGCACACCCAGCCACCAGTCGCCGACCGGCGTGACCCTGCCGGTGTACCGGCGCATGGCGCTGCTTGAACGGGCGCGGGAGGACGATTTTCTGGTCATCGAGGATGATTACGACAGTGAGCAGAACTATCTGGGCGGTAATCACCCGGCCCTCAAGAGCTTCGATGACAGTGGCCGGGTGATTTACCTCGGCAGCCTGACCAAGGGGCTACTGCCGGGCATCCGCCTCGGCTTTATCGTCGCTGCCCCGGAGCTTATCCATGAGCTGCGCGCCCTGCGCCGCTACCAATACCGACACCCACCGGCCAACAATCAACGCATCCTTGCCCTGTTCCTCGCCATGGGGCACTACGACGCACACATTCGCCGGCTGCGCGACAGCCTGTCACGTAAGTGGCAGTGCATCAGTAGCGCCCTCTCCGAGCACCTGCCCGCCTGCCAGACCAGCGGCATGGCGGGCGGCTCGGCGCTGTGGGTCGAAGGCCCGGCGGGTTTCGATGCCTGGCAATTGCAACGCCTGGCGGCCAAGCGTGGCGTGCTGATCGAGCCCGGCGATATTCACTTCCTCGGTGAGGAACGCCCGCAACACTTCTTTCGCCTGGGTTACGGCGCCATCGCCGAGGCGCTGATCGAGCCGGGCATTGCGGCCCTCGGCGCTGCTTGGGAGGAAATGCAGCGCAGCGCGCTGGCACCATAACAATAGGCGCCTGGCACTAAGGGCACACTCGGCCGCCCATTAGAGTGGATAACACTTCTGGACTGGAGCCGGCCGTGATCGTTGATCAGCCCACAATTCTGGCGAGCCTCCTGGTTTTCGTCGCTGCCATCATTCGCGGACTCACCGGCTTCGGCTTTGCGGCGGTGGCGGTCGTCGGCCTGGTTCTGTTGATGCCATTGGAGCGGGCTGTGCCGCTGATTCTCTGCCTGGAAATTGCCAGCAGCCTGCTGCTGTTGCCCAGCGCCTGGCGAGAGGCCGACCGCAGCCTATTACGCACCCTGCTGCTTGCCGCACTGCTCGGCGTACCCTGCGGTATCGCCGTGCTCAGTGGCACCAACCCGCACTGGCTAACCTTGTGCGTCTACCTGCTGGTCGGCGCACTGGCCCTGCTTGGCTTGTCGCGTATCGCCCTACCCCTTGGCAGAGGACCGCTATCACTGAGCCTGGTCGGCGGCGTCAGCGGCGCACTGATTGCTACCTTCTCTATAGGCGGGCCTCTGTTGGTCGCCTGCCTGAGCCAATTACAGCTGAACCCCACAGCCCTGCGCGCCACGCTGATTTTGTTCTTCTGCGTCGTCGACCTGGCCGCCCTCGCTGGCCTCAGCCTGAGTGGCGCCGTCACCCAGGCCACCGCCAGCCAGAGCCTTTTGCTACTGCCGCCGCTGGCCCTCGGTCTATGGCTCGGTCAGCAGTTGTTTCGCCAGATCTCAGCGCCCATCGCCGCCCGCGCCACGCAATGGCTGCTACTGACTCTCGCCACCCTCGGCCTGCTCGG
The DNA here is from genome assembly GCF_034653255.1 of Pseudomonas spirodelae. Classification (NCBI taxonomy): domain Bacteria; kingdom Pseudomonadati; phylum Pseudomonadota; class Gammaproteobacteria; order Pseudomonadales; family Pseudomonadaceae; genus Pseudomonas; species Pseudomonas spirodelae. The sequence continues at coordinate 121,971 of NZ_JAYEET010000008.1, forward strand.
CTGGTGGCACAGCTGACCGCTTCAAACTTAGGAGACTCCACATGCAACCCACTCTATTTATCACTGGCGCTACCTCCGGCTTCGGCGCTGCATGTGCCCGCCGCTTCGCTCAGGCAGGCTGGTCACTGATCATCAGCGGTCGCCGTGAAGACCGCCTGCAGGAACTAGCCGACGAGCTGTCCGGGCAAACGGAAGTGCTGCCACTGGTGCTGGACGTGCGCGATCGAGCCGCCATGGAGACGGCCATCGCCAACCTGCCCGAGCAGTTTTCCAGCCTGCGCGGGCTGATCAACAACGCTGGTTTGGCGCTCGGCACCGAACCAGCGCAGGTCTGCGACCTTGACCAGTGGGACACCATGGTCGACACCAATATCAAGGGCCTGCTTTACAGCACCCGCCTGCTGCTGCCGCGCCTGATCACCCACGGCGCCGGTGCTGGCATCGTTAATCTCGGTTCGATTGCCGGCAACTGGCCCTATCCCGGCAGCCACGTATACGGCGCAACCAAGGCCTTCGTTCGGCAGTTTTCGCTAAACCTGCGCTGCGACCTGCAGGGCACCGGTGTGCGCGTCACCAACCTGGAGCCGGGTCTGTGCGAGAGCGAGTTTTCGCTGGTGCGCTTCGGCGGTGACCAGGCGCGCTACGACGCCACCTACGGCGGCGCCAGCCCGATCCAACCGGAGGACATCGCCGAGACCATTTTCTGGATCCTCAACCAGCCGGCGCACATCAACATCAACAGCCTCGAACTGATGCCGGTCAGCCAGGCCTGGAACAATTTCGCCATCCACCGCGAATAGACAACTGGCTCCATCAATGCGCGCCACTGGCTCTATCGAGTGGTTGCGCGCTGCACCTATCGTGCCCTCACCACAGACGCGCCCATTGCAACGGAAGCCCTAGCCATGAACGATCTTTCACACGCTACTAGCCTGCAGGAACTTGACCGCCGCCACGTCTGGCACCACCTCACCCAGCACCAGGCCTTCGACAACGTTGCCCCACCGATGATGACGCGTGGTGAGGGCCTATACATCTGGGACGTCAACGGCAAGCGCTACCTGGATGCCACCTCCGGCGGCGTGTGGTGCGTCAACGTCGGTTACGGACGCCAGAGCATCGCCGACGCGGTGCGTGAACAATTGCTTCAGCTCAACTACTACGCCGGCACTGCCGGCACACCGGTAGCCGCGCGCTTTGCCGAGGCGCTGATCGAGAAGATGCCGGGCATGAGCCGGGTGTACTACTCCAACTCCGGCTCCGAAGCCAACGAGAAGGCCTACAAGATGGTGCGGCAGATCGCCCACCGTAAATACGGCGGCAAGAAGCACAAGATTCTCTACCGCGAGCGCGACTACCACGGCACCACCATCACCTGCCTTAGCTCTACCGGCCAGGAAGAACGGCGCATGCAGTACGGTCCTTTCACCCCAGGTTTCGTCGAATTCCCGCACTGCTGCGAATACCGCAGCCAGTTCGGTGAAGTCGACAACTACGGCGAGCTGGCCGCCAAGGCAATGGAAGAGGTGATCTTGCGCGAAGGCCCGGACACCATCGGCGCCGTGGTGCTGGAGCCGATTACCGCAGGCGGCGGCGTAATTACCCCGCCAGAGGGCTACTTCCAGGCCATCGAGGCGATCTGCCGCAAGTACGACATCCTCATCCACATCGATGAGGTGGTCTGCGGCCTGGGCCGCACCGGCGCCTGGTTCGCCTACCAGCACTATGGCATCCAACCCGACATCGTCACCATGGCCAAGGGCGTGGCTTCGGCCTACGCGGCGATTTCATGCACGGTAACCACCGAGGCAGTGTTCGAATCCTTTCGTGGCGAGGCGGATGATCGAGAAGCTTATTTCCGCGACATCAGCACCTTTGGCGGCTGCACCGCCGGCCCAGCCGCGGCCATGGAAAACCTGCGCATCATCGAAGATGAGGGTCTGCTGGAGAACGCCACGCACATGGGCGAATACCTGATGACCGGCCTGCTGGCACTCAAGGACAAACATGCGCTGATCGGCGACGTACGCGGCAAGGGGCTGTTTATGGGAATCGAGTTGGTCGCCGACCGGACGACTCGCGAGCCCGTGCACGAGCGTGTTGCCATGCAAGTGGCGGGCGCCTGCATGGCGCGAGGCCTGATCATCGGGCGCACCAATCGCTCGTTTGCCGACTACAACAACACCCTGTGTTTGAGCCCCGCGCTGACCATCGACCAGCAGCAGGCCGATGAGTTGCTAGCCATCCTCGACGCTGTCCTGAGCCAAGTTGCAAACAGCAACTGAACGAGAAGTCCTTCAGAGAAAAGCGGCGAATCACATTGATCTGCTCTTTGAGTATCTGGGGTGCGAGTTGGGCGATTTACTGAAGCGAGTAACTGAGCTACCTGGAGAGGCTGAGTGACGCCTTCCGCGTCACCGCTCATAACGCCATTAGTGTCTACCAGCGCCCCGCAGATAAGGGCAGTGGTCAAACCGTGTCGGTACATTCCGAGTACCAATTTGGATGGGCACAGAATGGACACATTTGGGACAGATGAAAAACAAAAGGCCCTAGGTTTTCACCTAAGGCCTTGTTTTATATGGTGCACCAGGCGGGATTCGAACCCACGACCACTGCCTTCGGAGGGCAGTACTCTATCCAGCTGAGCTACTGGTGCAACGCGGCGCAATCATACGCATCTCGCTGGCGGGCGTCCATGCCGCTACTTTGTTCGTGATTCTGCACGGGAACCGCCGCCTGGCTATCTGGGCCTGCGAGCAGGGAATATGCACAGTCCTCGTTAATTTTTTCGAACATACTATTGCCCTTTACCCCTCTTAACCCTAGCATTCGTTTGAGATTTCAAACGCTCTTGCTGAAATCATCTGCGCTACGCTTTTTTGCGCGTTTATTAAGCAGCATAAGCCCAACGATCAAATCCAGCGACGCTGTAGGGCGGCGCATTCGATGACAGGTACCGATGCCAGGGTGTCGGAATTGAGGAGACTGCCATGCAACTGAAAGACACCCAGCTGTTCCGTCAGCAAGCTTATATCGACGGTGTTTGGTTGGACGCCGACAGCGGCCAGACCATCAACGTGAATAACCCGGCAACTGGCGAAATTCTCGGTACAGTCCCAAAAATGGGCGCGGCCGAAACCCGTCGCGCCATTGAAGCCGCAGAGAAAGCGCTGCCGGCCTGGCGTGCACTGACCGCCAAGGACCGCGCCAACAAACTGCGTCGCTGGTTCGAGCTGATCATCGAAAATCAGGACGACCTCGCGCGCCTGATGACCCTGGAGCAGGGCAAGCCATTGGCTGAAGCTAAAGGCGAAATCGTTTATGCCGCCTCCTTTATTGAGTGGTTCGCCGAAGAAGCCAAGCGCGTCTATGGCGATGTGATTCCCGGTCACCAACCAGACAAGCGCTTGATCGTGATCAAGCAGCCAATTGGCGTGACGGCAGCAATTACCCCGTGGAACTTCCCGGCGGCGATGATCACCCGTAAAGCCGGCCCGGCGCTCGCCGCGGGCTGCACCATGGTGCTCAAGCCTGCGTCGCAAACGCCTTTTTCGGCGTTTGCCCTGGCTGAGCTGGCCCAGCGTGCCGGTATTCCTGCCGGTGTGTTCAGCGTGGTGTCCGGCAGCGCCGGCGATATCGGCAGCGAGCTGACCAGCAACCCGATCGTGCGTAAGTTGTCCTTCACGGGCTCGACGGATATCGGCCGCCAGCTGATGGCCGAATGCGCCAAGGACATCAAAAAGGTGTCCCTGGAACTGGGCGGCAACGCGCCGTTCATCGTGTTCGACGACGCAGACCTGGATAAGGCCGTCGAAGGCGCGATCATTTCCAAGTTCCGCAACAACGGCCAGACCTGCGTCTGCGCTAACCGCCTGTACATTCAGGACGGCGTATACGACGCCTTCGCCGAGAAACTGGCGGTTGCGGTGGCCAAGCTGCAGATCGGTAACGGCCTGCAAGAGGGCACCACCACTGGCCCGCTGATCGACGACAAAGCTGTGGCCAAAGTGCAGGAGCACATTGCCGATGCATTGAGCAAAGGCGCGCGCCTGCTCACCGGTGGCAAGCCGCACACCTTGGGCGGCAGCTTCTTCGAGCCAACCATCCTGGTCGACGTGCCGAAGCATGCAGCGGTGGCCAAGGAAGAAACCTTCGGCCCGCTGGCCCCGCTGTTCCGCTTTAAGGACGAGGCCGAAGTCATTGCCATGTCCAACGACACCGAGTTCGGCCTAGCCTCTTACTTCTATGCCCGTGATTTGGGCCGTGTGTTCCGTGTAGCGGAAGCACTGGAGTACGGCATGGTGGGCGTTAACACCGGGTTGATCTCCAATGAAGTCGCGCCGTTCGGCGGCGTCAAAGCCTCCGGTCTGGGCCGCGAAGGCTCGAAGTACGGCATTGAGGACTACCTGGAAATCAAATACCTCTGCCTGGGTATCTAACCCCCGGCGAAGTAACTGCGCAGAGGTGCACGAGAGCGCTGCACCTTCTGCGTTTATATGGACAGACCCTGTGGCCGGGTGTGCTGCGGCAGTCGATCATCGAATACTGCCAAGCCCTCCCGGTAACACATCCTTGAACCACGCCGCGATTAAACGGCGAATGAGGACACCATGAGCAAGACCAACGAATCTTTGATGCAACGCCGGATGGCTGCCGTTCCACGCGGTGTCGGCCAGATCCACCCGATCTTCGCTGAGCGCGCGGAAAACGCCACCGTATGGGACGTCGAAGGCCGCGAGTTTATCGACTTCGCCGGCGGTATCGCCGTACTCAACACCGGCCACTTGCACCCTAAGGTAGTAGCCGCGGTACAAGAGCAGCTGACCAAGCTGTCGCACACCTGCTTCCAGGTGCTGGCTTACGAACCCTATGTCGAGCTGTGCGAAGAAATCGCCAAGCGCGTACCGGGTGACTTCGACAAGAAAACCCTGCTGGTGACCTCCGGCTCGGAAGCGGTCGAAAACGCCGTGAAGATTGCCCGCGCCGCCACTGGCCGTGCCGGCGTGATCGCCTTCACTGGCGCCTACCACGGCCGCACCATGATGACCCTCGGGCTGACCGGTAAAGTCGTGCCTTACTCGGCCGGTATGGGCCTGATGCCAGGCGGTATCTTCCGTGCGCTGGCACCGTGTGAGCTGCACGGTGTGAGTGAAGACGCGTCGATCGCCAGCATCGAACGCATCTTCAAGAACGATGCGCAGCCGAGCGACATCGCGGCCATCATCATCGAGCCGGTGCAGGGCGAGGGCGGTTTCTACACCAACTCTCCAGCCTTCATGCAGCGCCTGCGTGCCCTGTGCGACGAGCACGGCATTCTGCTGATCGCTGACGAAGTACAAACCGGCGCGGGTCGTACCGGCACCTTCTTTGCCACCGAGCAACTGGGCGTAATTGCGGACCTGACCACCTTCGCCAAGTCGGTCGGCGGTGGCTTCCCGATCGCGGGCGTGTGCGGCAAAGCCGAAATCATGGACGTGATCGCACCCGGCGGCCTGGGCGGCACCTATGCCGGCAGCCCGATTGCCTGCGCAGCGGCCTTGGCCGTGTTGAAGGTCTTCGACGAAGAAAACCTGCTGGAGCGTTCACAAGCGCTGGGTGAGAAAGTCAAAACCGGTCTGCGCGCGATCCAAGCCAAGCACAAGGTGATTGGCGATGTCCGCGGTCTGGGCTCGATGATTGCCATTGAACTGTTCGAGGGCGACGAGAAGCGCACCCCGGCGGCGGCATTGGTCGGCAAGATCGTTGCGCGTGCACGTGAGAAGGGCTTGATCCTGCTGTCGTGCGGCACTTACTACAACGTCATTCGTTTCCTGATGCCCGTGACCATTCCCGACGCACAACTGGAGAAGGGTCTGGCGATCCTCGCCGAGTGCTTCGACGAACTGGCCTGATACTCAGCTGTTCATGCAAAAGACCCGCTTAGGCGGGTCTTTTGTTTTCTACCGCCGTATCAGGCTCAGCACTGAAATCCACGGCTATATCGCACCTGTTTCAGGGCGGATTTGAAACCGTGGCAAAATGCCTCATGCCGGTTTTTTATCTAAACCAACCGCTCTAGAACAGCCTATTCAGCCATGATTTAAACTTGGCTAAGTGCTCAAGATTTTCTCGCGTTGCATGCGCGCGTGACTGGCTTTCCCTTACACTGCGCGCGGCTGGCTGCGCTGAAGCCATTATTTTGCTATGACGCTTTTCTCTGAGGTTTCCATGACTGCTACGGCCAAGGCTGCGGAGATTCTGATCGCCGAAGCAGAACCCTGGACTGCCGATCTGCTCGTGCAACTGGTTCGTGATGTTCGCCCCGATGCACGCATTCTGCGCGTCACCGACGGCGAAGCGGCGCTGGCCAAATGCAAACGGCGCCTGCCGGATCTGGTGATTGCCGATGGCGACCTGCCGGGGGTCGATGGCCTGGAACTGCTGCGCCAACTGCGCCGTCACCCACGCACCCCGGCACTGCCATTTATCCTAATCAGCAGCCGCCTGGATGCCAACAGCGTGCGCGCTACACGGCCGCTGGCACCGACGGCCTACCTGGCTAAACCGTTCAATGCCGAACAACTGCGCCAGCGCCTATTGGCCATTCTCGGCAGCGCAGAGGCGCCAGCGATGAACGCTAACGCCCCTCTGCTCGTCGACAGCCTGGATGAGTACCTCAACGCGGTGCGTGAAGAAGGCCAGGGCGCGCCGCTGTTAGCCTCGGTACGTGACTCGGTGAGCCAGTGCCTGAAAGGCGACGAAACCAACCTGCGTGAACTTGAACAGATCTTTTCCCGTGACCCGCAGATCACTGCGCGCCTGATCGCTGCGGCCAACAGTGCTGCCCAGCATCAGGGCGTGCCCTGTCAAACCCTGAGCCAGGCACTGCCACGCCTGGGCGTGGCGCGCACGTTGAATCTGGTGCTGGGCATGGCCGTGCAGCGCAACGCGCAACTCAGCGACCCGCGCTTGGCCGAGCTGGCCAACAGTGCCTGGGAGAGCGCCCAGCGCAGTGCCGATCTGGCGCGCTGGCTGGCCAACGAGCTGCATCTGGATGCCGAGCTGTGCTTTACCGCCGCGCTGTTGCACAACATCGGTGAGCTGGCATTGCTGCGTAGCCTGCAAGATTGGCAGGACGCTGGCGGCGTACTGCGTGACGAGCAAATCCCGCAAAGCCTTCAGCAACGCGCCGCCAGCTTCGGCTCGGCGCTGCGCATCCGCTGGCGGTTGCCGTTCGGCCTGCGCGAGCTGATTACCGCGTTTTACACCCTCAGTAGCGGTGTCTTTTCGCGCGAGGCGCTGGTGCTCAATCTGGTGTGCCTGCTGCTACGCCAACGCAGCAATCAATCAGCCAAAGAGTTACGCGACGAACGCTGCGTACGCTTATTGCGCCTGGATATCAGCCTGCTAGAGCGCATTCCCAAGCTGTAGCGGCCAGTGGGCTGAGCCACTGAGGTTCTAACTGAGAACAGGCGATTTAAGCGTGCTGACGGTCTCACTCAGCTCCAGTAGCAGACCGGTAATTTGCTCGGCGCTCATGTTGAACGGATCAAAGCGGTCGCTGGCCGAATACTTGAGAAACAGCTCGCGGTTGGTCTGCTTGGCCCCGGCCCAACCCATGCTCCAGTTGCTGTAACGGCGCATGCTGATTTCGGCGTAGTCGAGGATGGTCAACTCCTTGTGCCGGGTGTCATCGGCCAGGCGGTTGTACAAGGCATTAACCTCGGTCCGCGGGCCTTCCAGTGCCTGCAGAAAGATATCGGCGTTGCAGCAGAGAATCCCGGTCAGGCCTTTACGCGGGTTGTTACGCTGCGAACTGTCGAGAATTTCGCGAATCAGCTCAGCAGACACGCTGTGACTGGCTCGGCTGGCATAGGTGAGGCGGACAAGCATGGTGATCTCCTTTATTGAATTAACGTGGCAACAGGGTTCGAGCAAAAATCAACGTGCCGACACCCCAGGCGGCGTTAACCAGAAAGCCGATCAGAAAACGCCCCGGCAGCTTCACCGGATCAAAGCCCATCCCCTTGAGTGGAAACACCACCAGCAAAGCGACGGTGGTCAGGGCTATACCGCCGAACAGCAGGGCCTTGAGCCAAGGTTGTGGGGTGCCTGCCTGCCAACGCAGCACCAGCAGCATCACCACCGCCCAGAGCCCACCCCAGAAGGACGCCGAAAGTAACGCGGGCACCCCCAATGGCGCAGTGGGGCTCAGGTTGAACGGTGCAAACGGCACCACTGCCAGTGCATGCAGCAAGCCCAGCACAGGCTGGTGAAAAAACGGCACGGCCAGAAAGCCCGCGAGAAAAAACAGACTCAAACGCAACATCGGTAATCCCCAGGCTAACGACTGTTAGCCGATACTGCCTTATTTGTATAAGATCCGTACAACTAATTGCACGGCATTCTTCTATCCAGCTGTGTAACAAAACCCCGCGTGCACTCTCTATAGTGGCGACATCACGGCTGAGCCTATTCAGCCCGCTGCGCCCACCCGGCGCGCCCCTCATAAAGGAGCCAACTGTGCACGCCATGCTGCCCTTGCTCGACCAACTGGCTTTTCCGGCAATCCGCCGGGGGCCACTGGAAGCGCTGCAGATCAACCTGACCTACCGCTGCAACCAGCGCTGCCTGCATTGCCACGTGAATGCCGGGCCAACGCGCACCGAGGAAATGACAGACGAAAGCCTGGCGTTATTGCATCAAGTAATCGATGCGCACCCGGTGCAAACCTTGGACCTCACCGGCGGCGCACCGGAAATGCACCCACGTTTTCGTGAAATTGTTGTACATGCGCGCCGTGAAGGCCTGCGGGTGATCGACCGCTGCAACCTGACCATCCTCAGTGAGCCCGGCTATGAAGACCTGGCCCAGTTCCTTGCCGAGCAAGGCGTGGAGGTCAGCGCCTCGTTGCCATGCTACTCACGGGATAACGTCGATAAACAGCGCGGCGATGGCGTATTCGAGGCCAGTATCAAAGGCCTGCAACAGCTCAACGCCCTCGGCTATGGCCAACCCGGCAGCGGCCTGATTCTGAATCTGGTGTACAACCCGCAAGGGCCAAGCTTGCCGCCGCCTCAGCAAGGCCTTGAGGCCGACTATAAGCAGCACCTGGCGGAAGATTTCGGAATCGTCTTCAACCACCTGCTGACCATTACCAACCAGCCGATTGCGCGCTTTGGCAGCACCTTGGTCAGCAAGGGCCAGTTCAACACCTACATGCAATTGCTGCGCGACAGTTATCGCCCGGAAAACCTCGACGCACTGATGTGCCGCTCGCTGGTCAGCGTCGACTGGCAGGGTTATCTGTACGACTGCGATTTCAACCAGATGCTCGATCTGCCACTGCCCTTGCAAGGCCAGTTGATTGGCCGCCAGCGCGCGCATTTGCGTGACCTGCTCGGCGCCACACTCGATGGCAACCCGATTGTTACCCGCGACCACTGCTACGCCTGCACCGCTGGACAGGGCTCCAGCTGTGGCGGCGCATTAAATGAATAAGCTTGGAGTGAACCTATGAGCAGCACGGTCGGGCTGTTTTTCTGGGGGTTTCTGCTGGTGTATGGCGCGCTGATGGTGGCGCTGTCGCCGCGCGCAGTGACCCTCGGTGGCTTCTTCAACGGTGAAGACAATCAAGGCCGCAGTGCTGCGCCTTGGTTGCTGACCTCAAGCATTTTTATCAGCTGGATCTTCGCCAAGTCGGTGACCAACGCCGCCAATCTGGGAGCCAGTTACGGCCTGATCGGCGGCCTGGCCTACGCCATGTATTGGCTGTCGATTCCGCTGACCGGCTTCGTCATCTACCGCCTGCGCCGGCGTTATGCGGCCACGGGGCTGGTGAGTTTTCTCAGCAGCCATTATGGCCGTGGCGCGGCGCTGGCGTTTTCTGCCGCCATCCTGATCCGCCTGTTTAACGAGGTGTGGAGCAACACCGCCGTGGTTGGTGGTTATTACGGCGACGCCGGCAGCCTTGAGTTTATCGGCGCGGCCTTGCTGTTTACCGCCGTGACGCTGGCCTATAGCCTGCGCGGCGGCCTGCGTAGCTCGATCCTTACCGATGCGGCGCAGGCGGCGATCTTTATCGTCGCGCTGGTCTGGGTACTCGGCCTAGTACTCCCGCAGCATTCCCCCAGCGAGCTGGCCAGCACCAGCCACTGGGCACTGAATGCCGGCGTCGATCTGCTGCTGGTCGCCGGTCTGCAGGCCTTCAGCTATGGCTTCCATGACCCGGTGCTGACTGATCGCGGCTTTATCAGCGAAGAGAAAACCATGCGCCGCTCATTCGTGATTGCCGGCGTACTGGGCTTTATCGCCATCCTCGCGTTCAGCCTGATCGGCGTCCATGCGCAGCTCACTGGTTTAGCGGCCTCAGACAACGTGCCCGCTGCCCTGGCCAAGACTATGGGCATCGGCGCGTTGATGGTGATGACCGTGGTGATGGTCTCTGCCGCGGGCTCAACCCTGGACTCAACCTTCTCCAGCCTGGCCAAGTTGGCAGGGCGCGAGCTGCCCAAGTTGGCAGGGCGCGACCTGGGGCAGAAGGCCATTGGCGTCGGCATGGCCGTCATGGTGGTCTTCGCCTTGCTCGGCAACCTGCCGATGATCGCCGGCACCGACATTCTCAAAGCCACCACCATCAGCGGCACCATGGTCATCGGCCTGGCGCCGGTATTTATCCTGCATGGCCTGACCACGCCAACCCGTATGGGCTTTCACCTGAGTTTCTGGACCGGTCTGGGCTTGGGCGTCGCCCTGACGCTGGGCTGGATCCCACCAAGCTGGGCCATTGGCGACGGCAAATACGCCCTGCTGCTCGGCACTAACCTGTATGGCCTGGGCCTGTGTGTGCTGGGCTACCTGGTTCCCGGCTGGCTGCGCGCCGGTCAACGAGGCGCAGCCTGATGCGCGCTGGCCGCGATTGCCCGCTGGATTACCGCCTGGCGCCAGAGGCCTTTAGCGGCGAGCCGCTGTTCGACTGCCAAGTGCTGTATGTCGTCGGCGGCCTGTATGGCAACCGTCAGGCCCTGGCCGCGCTGCAACGGCGCCTGGCGGCCGAGCCTAATGCGCAGGTGGTGTTCAACGGCGATGCCCATTGGTTTGACCGCGACCCGCAAATTTTCCAGCAGATTGAAGAAGGGTTAAGCGCGCACCTGGCCCTGCGCGGTAATGTCGAAACCGAGCTGGGCCGCGCCGACGACAGCGGTGCCGGCTGCGGCTGCGCCTACCCGATGAACGTGGACGACCAAGTAGTCGAACGCTCCAATGCTATTCAGCAGGTGCTGAATAGCATCGTGCAAAGCTTGCCCGGTATGGCCGAGCGCTTGGCTGCGCGCCCGAGTACAGCGCTGGTGAGCGTCGGCGGGCAACGCATCGCCATCAGCCATGGCGATGAGCAGTCGCTGGCCGGCTGGAGCTGCTCGCGTGAAGCGCTGAGTGAACCGGCCCGCCAACAGCAGCTTGATGCCTGGCTTCACGCACAGAACATTCGCGTATTGGCCACCAGCCATAGCTGCGCCGCCGTCGCGCTGAACCTTAAGCATGGCGCGTTGGTCAATAACGGCGCGGCCGGCCTGCCCAACTTCGCCGGCGGTCGCTATGGCCTGCTCAGCCGTATCGCCACCACCGCGCACCCGGCGGCGCTTTATCGCTGCCAACGCGACGGATTGTTTGTCGAGGCCCTGCCGCTGAACTACGACCATCATGAATTTCTCGCCGACTTCGACCGCCAGTGGCCCGCCCACAGCCCGGCGGCGCAGTCCTATCGCTCACGTATTCTTGGCACTGTGGCGGATCAACCGTCACAGGCCCTGCTGGCCGGCTTTAGCCTGTGCCAAAGCCTCTGCGCCTTGGAGGCGCTGACTGATGAATAGCCGCAAAATCGCCCTGATGGGCTTGATCCTCGCCTTGCTCGGCAGCTTCTTTGTCTTCGACATTGGCCAGTACCTCAACCTCGAGGCGCTGAAAGCGCAGCAAGTGGCACTCAACGCCCAGGTCGCCGAGCAGCCCTGGCTGGCGGCGGGGCTGTTCTTTCTCGCCTATGTCGCGGTCACGGCGCTTTCCTTACCCGGCGCGGCGCTGATGACCCTGCTCGGCGGCGCACTGTTCGGGTTGATCGAAGGCTTTGTGCTGATTTCCTTTGCTTCCACATTGGGCGCCAGCCTGGCCATGCTCAGCAGCCGCTTTCTGCTGCGTGACTGGGTGCAAGGCCGCTTCGGCCAGCGCCTGGCGAGCATCAATAACGGGGTCGAGCGGGAAGGGGCGTTCTACCTGTTCGCCCTGCGCCTGGTGCCGCTGTTTCCGTTCTTCCTGATCAACCTGGCCATGGGCCTGACCCGTCTGCCGCTGCGCACCTACTGGTGGGTCAGCCAGCTCGGCATGCTGCCCGGCACTCTGGTGTATGTGAACGCCGGCCGTGAGCTGGGCCAGCTGGAATCGTTGTCCGGCATTCTTTCACCGGGCCTGCTCGGCGCCTTTGTGCTGCTCGGGGTGTTCCCGCTGATCGCGCGCAAGTTGCTCGGGCTGATCCAGGCGCGGCGGGTGTATGCCGGCTGGCACAAACCCAAGACCTTCGACCGTAACCTAGTCGTGATCGGCGCTGGTGCCGGCGGGCTGGTCAGCGCCTATATCGCCGCAGCCGTGAAGGCCAAGGTCAGCTTGATCGAAAAACACCAAATGGGCGGCGACTGCCTCAACACCGGCTGCGTGCCCTCCAAGGCGCTGCTGCGCTCGGCCAAGCTGGCCAACGAACTGAAGAAGGGTGAAGCCCTGGGCTTTACCGGCGTGCAGGGCCAGGTGGATTTCCCGGCAGTGATGCAGCGCATCCAGCGGGTGATTGCCGACATCGAGCCGCATGACTCGGTGGAGCGCTACACCGGCCTGGGCGTCGAGGTGATTGAGGGTGAAGCGAAGATCCTTTCGCCCTGGACGGTTGAGGTCAATGGCCAAACCCTGAGCAGCCGCAACCTGATCATCGCCGCCGGCGCGCGGCCGTTCGTGCCCGATATTCCTGGCCTTGAGCAGATACAGGCTTACACCTCCGATACAATCTGGACCCTGCGCCAGCAACCGCGCTGGCTGCTGGTGCTGGGCGGCGGGCCGATTGGTTGCGAACTCTCGCAGGCCTTCCAGCGCCTTGGCAGCCAAGTGATTCAAGTGGAACGCGGCGGCCGCCTGCTGCCCCGTGAAGACGCCAACGCCAGCGAAGCGGTAATGGCCAGCCTGCGTGCTGATGGCGTCGACCTGCGCCTGGGTCATCAGGCCGAGCGCTTTGAAGTGGTCGACGGCGAAACCCGCATGATCGCCCGCAACCTGGACACCGGCGAACCGGTGACCATCGCCTTCGACTGCCTGCTGCTGGCCCTCGGCCGTAAAGCTAATGTCAGCGGCTACGGGGCTGAGGAGCTAGGCCTGACGCTGCGCGACAATGGCACGTTGGAGACTGACGAATACCTGGCCACGCGCTTCCCCAATATATTTGCGGTGGGCGATGTCACCGGGCCGTATCAGTTCACCCACGTGGCGGCCCACCAAGCCTGGTACGCGGCGGTCAACGCGCTGTTTGCCGGTTTTAAACGCTTCAAGGCGGATTACCGGGTGATTCCACACTGCACCTTCACTGACCCGGAAGTAGCCCGCGTTGGCCTCAGTGAAGCGGAAGCACAAGCGCAAAACGTCGCCTATGAAGTGACCCGCTACGGCATCGACGACCTCGACCGCGCCATCGCCGATGAGGCCGCCCATGGCTATGTGCAGGTGCTGACCACGCCCGGCAAAGACCGCATTCTCGGCGTCACTATCGTTGGCGAACACGCCGGTGAACTGCTCACCGAGTACGTGCTGGCGATGAAGTACAACCTGGGCCTGAACAAAATTCTCGGCACCATCCACAGCTACCCGACCATGAGCGAGGCGAACAAGTACGCCGCCGGCGAATGGAAACGCGCCCATGCCCCGCAAGGGCTGCTGCGGTTGGTCGAGCACTTCCACACCTGGCGGCGCAGCTGATGCGCACGTTAGTGCTGGGGCTCATCCTCGCCGCACCGCTGACCCAGGCGGAGAACCTGCTGACGCCCTGGACAGCAGGCCCGCCGGCAGCTGCATGGTCGACGCCGTGGAAGCTGGCAGACATTCCCAAACTCAAGCCATCGCAGCGCACGCTGGTCGAGCTGGACGGCCAATCTGTCTTACGCATCAACGCCGATGCGGCTGCCGGCGGGCTGTTACATCCGCTCGATCTACCTGGCGATCAGCCCTGGCAGCTGAGCTGGCAGTGGCGCACCGAACAGCATCTGGATCAGGCCCGTTTCGCCACCCGCGAAGGCGATGACTACGCCGCACGGGTCTATGTGCTGCTGGATTACCCACTGGACTCGCTGAGTTTTGTCACCCGGCAAAAGCTGCGGCTGGCGCGCACCTTCTTCGACCCCGACTTGCCGGCGGCGACCCTTAGCTACGTCTGGGATAACCGTGAAGCCCCCGGTAGCCATGCCCGCAGCGCCTACACCGAAACGGTGGAGATGCGCGTGCTGCGCGGACCTGAAGCCGCGCTGGGCGAGTGGCTGACAGAATCCCGCGATCTACGCGCCGACGCCACTGCCGCCTTCGGCAGCGCGCCACGCAAGATCCTCGGTGTGGTGTTCGCTGCCGACAGCGACAACACCGGTGAAAGCGTGACCAGTTATTTCGCCGCACCACAAATACGCAAGCTGCCCTGACAACAGCGCGGGTAAGTCTTTACCATGCAGCCACTGTTAGACACGCAACCTATGGAAGCTTGGCGTGACTCATCACTATGACCTGCTATTAATCGGCGCCGGCCACGCTCACCTCGGGGTATTGCGGCGCTGGGCCTTGGTCGAACGGCCGCCGGGGCGGATCGCCCTGCTGAGTGCCGGACCGGTGGCCTGGTATTCCGGCATGTTGCCGGGGCTGCTGGCCGGCCGGCATAGCGCTGCTGATTGCCAGGTAGAGCTGCAAGCCTTGTGTCGCGCGGCCAAGGTTGAGCTGATCATCAGCCCGGTGGAAAGCTTGTCCGCCGCTCAGCAGCAGGTGCAGCTTGATGATGGCCGCACCCTCGACGCCAGCTGGTTATCGTTAAACGTCGGCGCGCAGATCAGCGCACCGCCGCAGCAGGGCGAGGCCATGCAGCTGCTGGCCGTCAAACCCTTCGATAAATTCATTGCCGGTTGGCAGCAGTGGCAGGCCACGCCTCAGCCCATGACCATACTCGGTGGCGGTGCGGCGGGGGTCGAGTTGGCCCTGGCCTTGGCCGATAAAGTGCCGCACCTGTCCCTGTTCTGCGCCGGCCATCTGCTCGATGGCTTGTCCCCTGGGCTGCGTTTGCGCGCACTCGGCCACTTGCGCCAACACCGCGTAGAAGTGCGCGAGGATTGCCCAATCAGCCGCATCGAGAACGACTGCCTGCTCAGCGCTAATGCGCCGGTCTGGCGCGGCCAGCGGTTATTGCTGGCCAGCGGCGCCAAGGCCTTTGCCTGGCCACAGCACAGCGGCCTGGGCTGCGATGAGCGCGGCTTTGTGCTGATTGCACCCACCCTGCAGAGCTACACCCACCCGACTATTTTTGCCGTGGGCGACTGCGCCAGCCTGCCCGGTGCACGCAAGAGCGGGGTGTATGCAGTGCGCCAAGGCCCGGTGCTGGCCACCAACCTGAGTGCGGCGCTGCGCGGTTTGCCGCTCAAACGCTACCGCCCACAGCGGCAGAGCCTGGCCCTGCTGGCCACCGGTGACGGCGGTGCCCTGCTGGACTGGCACGGCTACAGCGCCGGCGGGCAACTGTATGGCCGCTGGAAAGATTTTCTTGATAAGGGTTTTATCCAGCGTCATCGTTTTTAACCGCTCGGCGCCCTTACCCCACGGGGTTAACCAAACGCTAAGTGATTAACGCACCTGCGACCAAAGTGTCATGGCCGAATACGCCCATGGCTGCTCGAATCAACCTCTCAGTAAAGGTTGGCCGCAGGGAGCGTCACCCACTATGGGCTATAGAATTGTCGACAGCGGCCGATTGCCTAAGCAGGCATACCCGGCTGCACGCCCCCAGGTTCCAGCAGGCATGGCCCGCCCACTGCATAGCGGCGCGCCACAGGCCGTTTCTGGTCTTACTTGGGCCAGAATAAGAATAATGAGGTTTGTCATGCGCTCCGCGTTTATTACCTATCCCAAGGCTTGCCTGCTGCACGCCATTGGGCTGGCCGGATTAATGGCGGCCTATCAACAGGTCCAGCTGCCCTGGTTTGTCAGCATTCCGTCGTTTCTGCTATTGGCACTCTGGCCCTGGCTCGGGCCCTGGCAGCGTCAACATGAAGAGCCGCTGGCGCAGGCCAATGCGCAGCATCCATCATTCAACGACCTTAGCCAGAGCCTGTCGCAGCAAACCTGCCACAACGCCCTGGCCGCTGCCGAAGTAGCCCATGCGGCGCAGCAACTGGCCGGCAAGCTGCACTCGCAGCTGAGCGCTACCGAGCAGATCAATCAGGCTGCCGAGGCGATTACCCACACCGAGCAGGACAACGCTCAGCGTGCCGAGCAAACCCTGCTGGCCGCGCAAAACGTGCGCCAGAACAGCGCCAGCGGGCAGCACGCGCTGCGTGAAGCCATCGAGGCCATGCAGCAATTGAGCGCGCAGACGGCGACCAGCCGCGAGCTGATCGACGGCCTCAGCAGCCGCACCGAACAGATCGAGAAAGTCACCCAGGTGATCCAGTCCATCGCCAGCCAGACCAACCTGCTGGCGCTCAATGCGGCCATCGAAGCGGCCCGCGCCGGTGAGCTCGGCCGCGGCTTTGCTGTGGTCGCCGATGAAGTGCGCAACCTGGCCGGGCGCACCAGCAGCGCCACCGAGGAGGTCGCGCAGATCGTCGGCGATATCCGCCAGCAAAGCGCCGCCGTGGTTAGCCACATGCAACAACAAGCCGAACAGCTCACCCAGGCCGCGCAACAGGTCGAGCACACCGGCGAACAATTGCAGGGGATTGCCGAGCTGGCCGAGGATGTCGAAGCCCAGGTTGGGCAGATCGACAGCGGCACCCGGCATAACCACGAACGCCTGGCCGAACTGTCAGTCGCCGTCGGCCAATTGCGCGGCGATGTCGACGACAGCGAAGGGCAAACCCGCCAACTCAGTAACGCTGCCGAGCGCCTGGTCGGCCAGGCAGAAAGCATCAGCGAGCAACTCGCCGAAGTCGGCCTGGACGACTATCACCAGCGCATTTTTGATCTCGCGCGTAACGCCGCAGCGCAGATTGCCGCGCAGTTCGAAAGCGATATCCAGGCTGGCCGGGTCAGCGTCAGCGACCTGTTCGACCGCCACTACCAACCGATTGCCGGTAGCTTCCCAGCCAAATACAGCACCCGCTTCGACCACTATGCCGATCAGGTGCTGCCGACCATTCAGGAGCCGCTGCTCAGCCAGCATGAAGGCCTGGTATTCGCCATCGCCTGCACCCCGGAAGGCTATGTGCCGACCCACAACAACGCCTTCAATCATCCGCCCTGCGGTGACCGTGCCGTAGACACCCTGAAGAGCCGCAGCAAACGCCTGTTCAATGACCGCACCGGCATCCGCTGCGGCAGCCATCAAAAGCCGTTGCTGCTGCAAACCTATATGCGCGACACCGGCGAGCTGATGCACGACCTGTCGGTGCCGATCATGGTTCAGGGTCGCCATTGGGGTGGTTTGCGCCTGGGTTATAAGCCCGAGGCCTAAATCGGCGCGACGCTATCCCGTCGCACCCCGAGAGCCAGGCCTGTGGCGGCGGGCAGCACGGACAGAGATTCGAGCGGAGCGGGGTATTCATCCTCTCGATACTCGTCATTAAAACTTTTGAATTATCGAATCAGAGCAAGGCTCCTATGCTGTACGCCATTCACGCTCGCAATGGGCATTTACCTACAAGGAGCAGGTTATGAAGATTCTGCTGGTTCTGACTTCCCACGACCAACTCGGCGATACGGGCCATAAGACCGGTTTCTGGCTAGAGGAATTTGCTGCGCCTTATTACGTATTCAAGGATGCCGGTGCGCAGCTGACCCTGGCCTCGCCCAAGGGCGGTCAGCCACCCCTTGACCCGAAAAGCGCTGATGCCGATGCGCAAACCGCCGCTACCGACCGCTTCAACGCCGACCCGGCCGCGCAACAAGCACTGGCCAACACAGTGCCGTTAAGCCAGGTAAAGGCGGACGATTTCGATGCCGTGTTCTACCCAGGCGGCCATGGCCCGCTGTGGGATTTGGCCGAAGACCGCACCTCAATTGCCCTGATCGAACGCTTCCAGGCACTCAACAAGCCAGTGGCGGCGGTGTGTCATGCACCGGGCGTGCTGCGCCATGTGAAAGCGGCCAACGGTAAGCCGCTGGTCAGCGGTAAAAAAGTCACCGGGTTCAGTAACAGCGAAGAAGCGGCGGTGCAGCTCACCGAAGTGGTGCCCTTCCTGGTGCAAGACATGCTGATCGCCAACGGCGGCCATTACACCAGCAAGAACGACTGGCACAGCCATGTGGCGGTCGACGGCCTGCTGATTACCGGGCAAAACCCGGCGTCCTCAGAGGCCACCGCCGACGCACTGATCACGCTGCTAAACAGCCACTAATCGCTAAACAGGCTGGCGTACCGCATATATAAAGCTGAACGCCGGCCAGAGGTCATTTCAACCATGCAACTTAACGCCGATTTCAGCCAGCGGGCGCTTGTGCGTCCAGACGACAGCCCCTGGGTCGCATCGCCCATGCCCGGTGTCGAGCGGCGCATGCTCGACCGCATTGGCGAGGAACTGGCACGAGCAACCTCCATCGTGCGCTATGCCGCAGGCTCTCACTTCAGCTCGCACCAGCACCCCGGCGGTGAGGAGTTTCTGGTGCTGGAAGGGGTGTTCTCCGACGAGCGCGGAGATTACCCGGCCGGCACCTATGTGCGTAATCCGATCGGTAGCCAACATGCGCCGTTCAGCCGCGATGGCTGCACGATCTTCGTCAAACTCATGCAGTTTGATCCAGCAGATGATCAGCACGTCGTCATCGACAGCAACCGCGCCGAGTGGCGACAAGGCTTGGTTCCGGGTCTGCAGGTGTTGCCGCTGCATCAGCATGGCACCGAGCATGTGGCGCTGGTGCGTTGGGCGCCGGGCACCTATTTCAATGCGCACCGGCATTGGGGCGGCGAAGAGATTCTGGTGCTCGAGGGTACCTTTCAGGATGAATTCGGCGACTACCCGGCCGGCAGCTGGCTACGCAGCCCGCACCTGTCGCAGCACACCCCATTCAGTGAACAGGGCTGCCTGATCTGGGTAAAAACCGGGCACCTGCCCGATTAACCCTCGCTGGCCATCGACCGCTTATACACACGGGTGCGCCACGCCGCTTTGAGTTGCTCCAGCAATAAGGCGCGCAGCGGTGAAACCTGCGCATGGGTGCGCTTACCGCGGCTAAGCTGGCGCAGCTGAAACTTCACCGTGGCCATGTACGCCAACGAGGCAAACGCCTTGTTCTTCCAGCGGATCGGCGGCAACTCGGCCAGGGCTTCACGCTGGCCAGCCTGCCACTGCTTAGGCAAGGCCGGCTCGATGGCCAACGCCGTACCGATACCGGCCATGGCCACACCGCTGGCCAGCACCTGCTCGACCACCGGCAGGCGGCGAATACCGCCAGTGACCATCACCGGCATCCTGGCCACCGCCGCGATCTCCCCGGCAAATTCGAGGAAATACGCCTCGCGCGCCAAGGTCCGCCCGTCGCGGGCATCGCCCTGCATGGCCGGCGCTTCGTAGCTGCCACCGGACAGCTCGACCAGATCAACCGCCTGTTCATTAAGCAACTGCACCACACGCTTGGCATCGGCTGCGGCAAAGCCGCCGCGCTGGAAGTCCGCCGAGTTGAGCTTGACCGCCACGCAGAAACCCGGCGCCACCGCCGCGCGCACCGCCGTGACCACCTCAAGCAGCAGGCGTGCGCGGTTCTCCAGCGGGCCACCCCAGCGGTCCGTGCGTTTGTTGCTCAGCGGCGAGAGGAACTGGCTAAGCAGGTAACCGTGCGCCGCGTGGATCTGCACGCCGTTGAAGCCGGCCTGTTCGGCCAGTTGCGCAGTGCGCGCAAAACGCTGAATCAATTCGGCAATCTCCGCCTCATCCAGGGCTTTGGGCACGGCAAACATCTTCGATAAACCGCCCAACTGCAACGCCACGGCCGAAGGTGCAACAGTCGGCTGGCCGAGGTTAGCCTGCATCTGCCGGCCCGGATGATTGATCTGCATCCAGATCTGCGCCCCCTTGGCGCGGCCAATGCGCGCCCAGTCGCGGAACTTGTCCAACTGCGAGGCGTCTTCCAGCACCACGCCGCCAGGGCCGGTCATGGCGCGACGGTCGACCATCACATTGCCGGTCAACAACAAACCCGCACCGCCTTCGGCCCAGGCGCGATACAACTGCAACAACTCGGCAGACGGGCCCTGATTCAGGTCGGCCAGGTTCTCTTCCATCGCCGCTTTGGCGATGCGATTGGCCAGGATGCTGCCGTTGGGCAGATGTAAGGGTTGGAAGGCGGTCATGGCGTACTCCGAGGTAGCAGGTGGAGCGAGCCTAAGGTTAAAGTCAACTTTAAGGTCAATAGCCCGGAGTGACGCTCATGAAAATTGGTGAACTGGCCACCCGCAGTGGCTTGGCGCCCTCACGCATTCGCTTCTACGAAGCCAGCGGGCTGCTCAGCGCGCAGCGCCAGGCCAACGGTTATCGCCGCTACCCCGAGCAGGCGTTGCACACCCTGGGGATTATCAGCTGCGCACAGCAGGCCGGGTTCAGCCTGGAAGAGATTCGCCGCCTGCTGCCGCAAACCGAGTCACAGGGCTTGGGGCACGCTGAATTGCTCGCCAGCCTGCAGCGCAAGGTCGTCGAAATCGAGGCCATGCAACAGCGGTTGCTCGAGAACAAAGCACAACTGCTGACGATCATCGCCACCATCGAAAATAAACCCGAAGGCATGCCCTGCAGCGAGAATGCCGAACGGGTACTGGCCAATCTGCGCGGCGCCTGAATCAGCCAAACAAGCCCGGCCAATGTTTAGCGATACAGCAACCAAGCATGTGAAAAATCAGATTTAACCGATGCTTGGCCCTGTGTGACCCTGCTGGCCATGTGTTCTTCCACCGCGTTTTCCGCCCCCTCTGCATGCGCCACGCAGCTGTCTAAACGGTGCCATTGCGCCGCCCGGCAGAGCAATGCCACGCTGCCAAAACCCCTGGCCTTCTGGGCGCTCTGGCATTGCCGCCATGCGCGCCCACCGGATGCTGCACAGCTATTCCTCTGATTGCCTTGTAGCCAGCGCCGCTGGTTGCCAACGCGGAGCCCTGCTTGCTCCAGCACCCGCATGTTGTACCCAGGAATCGTCTTATGAACGCCGCAATCAAACCCGTGCTGCCCGCCGCCGAACGCTGCCCGTCCTATTACAGCGCCACCCTCAATGAAGAAACCGACTACCCGACCCTGCAAGGCGAGGTCAGTGTCGATGTGGTGATCATCGGCGGCGGTTTTACCGGTGTAGCGTCTGCCGTTGAATTGGCCGAACGCGGCCTGAAAGTGGCGATTGTCGAGTCCAACAAGATTGGCTGGGGCGCCACCGGGCGCAACGGCGGCCAGGTCACCGGCAGCCTGTCGGGCGATGCGGCAATGACCAAGCAGATGCGCAACACCCTCGGCGAAGAGGTTGAAGACTTTATCTGGCACCTGCGCTGGCGCGGCCACGACATCATCAAGAACCGCGTGGAAAAGTACGGGATCAACTGCGACCTCAAGCACGGCCACCTGCATGCGGCGATGAAGCCCGTGCATATGCAAGAACTGCAGGCCACCTACGCCGAAGCGCAGCGCCGCGGCATGGGCGCTGACGTGACCCTGCTCGACCGCGACGGCGTGCGCAGCCACCTGGCCAGCGACCTTTACAGCGGCGCGCTGAAGAACACCCGCAATATGCACCTGCACCCGCTGAATCTGTGCATCGGCGAAGCCAAGGCGGCGGCAAGCCTGGGCGCGCTGATTTTCGAGCACTCCGAAGTACTGGAGATTGTGCATGGCAACAACCCGGCGGTGGTCACCGCCCAAGGCCGGATCAATGCCAAGCAGGTGCTGCTGGCCGGCGACGTGTACCACAAGCTGGAGCCGAAGAAGCTCAAGGGCATGATCTTCCCGGCCATGGGCGGCATCGTCACCACCGCACCGCTGGGTGAGCTGGCGAAGCAAATCAACCCGCAAGACCTGGCCGTGTATGACTGCCGCTTTGTCCTCGACTACTACCGCATGACCGCCGACGGCCGCCTGCTGTTTGGCGGTGGCTGCAACTATTCCGGGCGCGATTCACGCGACATCGCCGCCGAGCTGCGCCCCGGCATCGAGCAGACCTTCCCGCAGCTCAAGGGCGTCGCCATCGACTTTCAGTGGAGCTGCGCCATGGGCATCGTGATCAACCGTATCCCGCAGCTGGGCAAGCTCTCGAACAACGTCTGGTACTGCCAGGGCTACTCCGGCCATGGCATCGCCACCACCCATATCATGGGTGAAATCATGGCCAACGCCCTGACCGGCACGCTGGGCCACTACGACACCTTCGCCGCCTGCTCACATATCAAGGTGCCGCTGGGCGATGTGTTCGGCAACCCGATGCTGGCCGCCGGCATGTGGTACTACCAGATGCTGGAAAAATTCCGCTAAGCCATGCGCTTGTACTAAATCGCGGCCAAAGCCGCTCCTACGACAGGTGTGAGTCTGTAGGAGCGGCCTTAGCTGCGAGCGTTGGATCAGCGCAGGGATCCTGGGCCTCATCACGCTCATCGACAAACTCCACCGCTGGCGAGCCGTCGGCATTTAGCTGGTAGATCGCGCGTGGCTGGCCGTTGTCGTTGAAGAACACCTGCCCCAGCCCCGTGCCATTCCAAAGGCGCTCGCCGGCCTTGCTGCGTGAGGGAATGCGCGGTGTGACCTGCATACGCCGACGCTTGGTCAGCCAGTTGAGCGGCGACCAAGGCGCATATAACCAGCGATTGAGGCGATCAAACCAGTCGAGCAAGCGCCGTGGAAATTCGTTTTTCACCCCGCTGCTGGTGATCTGCCAGAGCTGCGGGCCGCGTTTGCGCTGGCGGATTAGCACCTCGTAAACGAACGAATAGTGCACGTCGCCGGAGAGAATTACGTAGTTACCCGGCGTGCGCGAGTGGCGAAAAATGTTCAGCATCACCTGCGCGGCGCCGCGGTGGGCCATCCAGTTTTCCGCATCGACCATCAGCGGATGACCGGCCCAGCTGAAGAGCTTCTGGATAGCCTCGATCAGCTTGACGCCAAACATCGGTGCCGGGGACACGATAATCGCCGAGGGATGATCGAGCAGTTCTTGTTGAAACTCGCACAGCGCTTCCCAGTCCAGCAGGCCAGACGGCCGCTTGAGGTTGCGCTCGCTGCGCCAGCGCCGGGTGCGCGTATCCAACACCACCAGCGCCGGGGTACTGGGCAGCACAAACTGCCACTGGTGAAATCTCAGCAGGGTGTCGATCAACCCATCCTGCGGCTGACTGTCCATATGATTGGCGGCATCACGACCCTCGGTCATCGCGCGGATCATCTGCAGCGGTTTGGCGAACACATCCGGGTTGTTACCCCAGCCCTGGCACAGCAGGTAGGCGATCAAGGCATTGCCGATAATCCGTTTGGAAAACGGATGACCATAGGCGGTCTGTTCCCACTGCGCGGAGAGGTTCCAGTCATCGGTGATGTCGTGATCATCGAAAATCATCAAGGTCGGCAAGTGGGCGAGGGCACGCGCAACCCCGCCGAGGCCAGCGCGAAACGCCTCGATATGCTCACGCTCAGCCTGATAACGCGCGACTTTCTCCACGCTCAATTCAGGCATTTCGGCCTTGAGCAGCGTCCAGGGCAGCGGCGACCAGACCAGCAGGTACATGGCCAATACTTCGGCGCAGGTGACCAGGTGGTTGTCGGCGCTGCTGGTGGTAAACACCGGCTTTTCCACCCCACCGAAGAAGCGCTCACGCAGGGTTTCGTTGCTCTTCAGCGCCGGCAGCAACTCGCCGCGCTGGTAGTAGCTGGCCGGGTGCTGATACAGCGCCTCGCTGTCATCGACCACCGCGCCCTCCAGGTGCTCACCGAACAGGCCGAGGCGCGCGATCACCTGATGAATCGCCCGCAGCATCGGTCCGCTGACATCATCGGCATAGATCTGATCACCGCTCATCAGCAGCAAGGCCGGACGTTGTTCGGGGGTGTGCGCTTCAGCCAGCAAACGGTCGGCGCAGAGCAGGCCATCGGCCGCCGGGTGATGCGGCTTGCGGCAGGAGCCATGCAGAAGGTGATCAAGTTGCGCACGCAGGACAAAATTCGCCTGGCGCGCGCCGGCATACAGCAGGTGCGGGGCCCACTCCGCCATGCCCATGTCGGCCTGGCCGGCCTGTTCGATCAGCAGGTCGTAGTCGATCTGCACGTCGCAGGGCAGCGGCGTATCCAGCTTGAGGTCGATCAGGTGAATAAATGCCTGCTCGCCGATCTGGATGACCTGGCAGCTGTCGCCTTGCAATGGGTAGCGCTGCGGCTCTGCAGCGTCGCCATGCGCCAACTGCAGGCTCAGCGTCAGTGGCTGACTACCGACCAGCCACAGCACCAGGCGCTTTGGCTCCATGCGCCGCAGCAGCGGGCCAGCCAGCACCGGGGGCACGTCAAGGTGGGCAACAGCGCTGGTGGTTGGCATCAGGTCATTGAGCTCGAGTGGCAATACAGGTCGGCAATAGAGCGCCAGTGTGCACCAGAGGTTCAGTCGGTGCAGCGTGTCGCGGCAGTTTGCCTCACTGCGCTGCTTGGCGCAGGCGCGGCCAGTCGAGGATTTCGATCTCGCCATAGGTCAGGCGCACAATGCCCTGGCCTTCCAGCTCCTTGAGAATCTGATTGGTGGTTTGCCGGGAGATCGCCAGCATCAACGCCAGCTGCTCTTGGGGCAAATGCAGAACACGGCGCGGCTCACCTTCGCCGTAATTCTCGGCCATCAGCAGTAAGCGCCGGGCCAAACGGGGGGCGGCGGGCAGCAGGCTCATTTCTTCCAGGGCGATAAATGCCAGGCGCAGTTTCTGGCTCATTAGCAGGGCGAAGTCGCGCCAGTACTGCGGCTGTTGCTCAAGCAACGTGAGCAAGCGTGCCTGCGGTACCCACAGCAGGGTTGAGGCACTTTCGGCAAAGGCGTCGTGGGTGCGCGGCTGGCCATCGAACAAGGAGATTTCGCCAAACCAGTAAGGCGCTTCGACCAGGGTCAGCAGCGCCTCTTTACCGGTCGCACTGACCGCACCAATGCGCATACCGCCAGCAACCACCGCATACAGGCCGCAGGGCTTGTCGCCACGACGAAACAGCACCTGACCCGCGGCTAACGGCTGCACCTGGGCGGCCGTCAGCAGGGCTTCTTGCAACTCCATGGGCAAGGCGCTGAACCAGTGGCCCTGACGCAGACGCGCCTGATAAGCGTAGGCCGCCGCGCTCATCGGGCGCTCACAGAGCGGTGGCTCGCAGTTTGTCGGCTAGCTGACAGAGCCGTGCGAGTAGGCGAGTTCATGCTAAGCACCTGTCCTGCGTGAGGAAAATAATAATGAAAACCCTAGTCGACCATCTGGCGCAATACGCGGCGTATCACCGCGATCAACGCAACATTCTCAGCCACTTTATCGGTATTCCCCTGATTGTGCTGGCCGTGGCCGTGCTGCTTTCACGTCCCGGCTTCGAACTGCTCGGCCTATGGCTTTCCCCCGCGCTGTTGGTAGCCCTGGCGGCGGGTGTGTTCTACGTGCGCCTAGATCGGCGTTTCGGCCTGTTGATGGCGTTGCTGCTGGCACTCAGCCTGTGGGTGGGCGCCGGCGTGGCGCTGCAATCGACGCCAGTCTGGCTCAGCAGCGGTATTGGCCTGTTCGTGATTGGCTGGGTCATCCAGTTTGTCGGCCACTACTACGAAGGGCGCAAACCGGCGTTTGTCGATGATGTGATGGGCCTGGTGATCGGCCCACTGTTCGTCGCCGCCGAAGCCGCCTTCCTGCTGGGCCTGCGCAAAGACGTTGAGCAGGCCATCGTCGAGCGCGCAGGGCCAACCTGCATCCGTGACAAGCACGCCAGCTCCTGAGCACGTGCGGTACGGTTCAGCCTTTGGAGAGCGCCATCCACTGGTCAGTCAGTGAACGCGTATGGCGATACACGGTGATCGGCGCAAACGGCCGGCCCGAGGCGCTCTGCAGGGCGCTGCTCTGGCTATTGAGGTCAACCAGGGCGGCCTTGAGGTAATCCCAGCGGGTTTTCAGCTTGCCAACCTGCGGATCGGCCTTGCCGTCTAGAGTGGCCAGTTGCGCATCCACTGAGGGCACGATCTTGCGCTCATCCTGGCCGAGGTAGGTATCGGGCTGCTCACGGGCGGTTTCGAAATTGCCAAAGTAGGCGCGGCTCAGGTACTGCACCGCGAGGTATTCGAGCTTGGCGGACAATTCACTGTCGCCCGGGCTGGCAAGTGTGCGGCTGTGCTCCAGCACGCCGAGCAGGGCTTTGCTGAGGTCCTCGGGGTAGCGCCAGGGCATGTCATCTTCGTTCGGCCCAAAGGCCACGCCACGACGAATCTGCACCACCAGTTCCTGATGCGCGCCACGCAGGGCATTGCTGCTTTGCGGCAGGCTTTGCACTGCCGCCGCCAGGGCTTGCAGGTCGGTCTCAAGGGCATCCTGATGTTTCTTTTGGAAACCTTCACCGCGTAACAGCATCAGGCTGCTGGTGACCCGGCTAGCCTGCACCTGTACCTGTTCTTGCGGAGTCACGGCATGGGCAGCGGTCAGTGGCGAGAGAGCGGCCAGCAAGCCAATAACCGCGAGCAATAGCGTGCGAGACAGCGATGTAAAACGCATACGAGGGGTGCTCCTTATTATTGTTGTGAGCAGCGCTGAGTCGAGTCAGCTAATACAAACGCGCGCCACAGGGTACTGCACTGAATAGCGCAGAAAAGCAGCCTAAAGAGTGATTTCGTCGGAAAGATGCGCCAATCCACCAGATGCGCCGCGCGCTGTAATCTGACGGCCCGTCAA
Source organism: Pseudomonas spirodelae (assembly GCF_034653255.1). Lineage (NCBI taxonomy): Bacteria > Pseudomonadati > Pseudomonadota > Gammaproteobacteria > Pseudomonadales > Pseudomonadaceae > Pseudomonas > Pseudomonas spirodelae. The sequence goes on from NZ_JAYEET010000008.1 coordinate 149,059, forward strand.
CTGGCGCCCAGCAGTGATACCGACTTGACCTGCGCCCACAGTGATTGCTCGCGCTGGATGTTCAGGCGGTCGAAGGAGTAACGGGTGATCCGCGCCATCAGTTGCTCGCGCCCGACCTGCACACGCACCAGCACATGCGCCTGTTCGACGACGTTGATCCAGTCCACCACCCGCGCCGGCAGCAGGTTGAGCACACTGCTGTGCTGAGCCTGCTGCAAGCTCAGGCTGACATCGCGCGCCTTGATCTTGACCCGCACCGACTGACCCTGCGGCAGCGGCCCATGGGGCAACTGCAGGCTAATGTCGCTGCCGGGCAACTGCACCGCGAGCAACCCGTAAGCGGGGTCATGAGCCATGACCTGGGCATCCACCACGGCCTCGGCATCGTCCTCGAAAATAAACGGCAGGTCGGCGCGCAGCAGGGTTTCCTTCAAGGGGCCACTGGCGCTGACCTTGCCGTCTTCCAGCAACACCAGATGATCGGCCAGGCGCGCGACTTCATCGGGCGCATGACTGACGTAGATAATGGGCATCTGCAGCTCGCTGTGCAGGCGCTCCAGATAAGGCAGCACTTCCTGTTTGCGCTTGAGGTCGAGGGCGGCCAGTGGCTCATCCAATAACAGCATCCGCGGGCTGGTCAGTAGGGCACGGGCGATGCCGACACGCTGCTGCTCGCCGCCGGATAGCTTGCCCGGCAAACGCTGCAGCAAATGGCCAATACCCAGTAACGCCACTGCCTGCTCTAGGGCAATCCGCCGCTGCGCTGCCGGAATACGTTTAAGCCCGTACTCCAGGTTGCGCCGCACCGACAGATGGGCAAACAGGTTGGCGCCCTGAAACACGTAACCCACCGCGCGTTTATGGGCCGGCACAAAGAGGCCTTGGGCACTGTCTTGCCACACCTCGCCATTGACCTGCAGATAGCCCTCGCTGGGCCGATCCAACCCGGCAAAACAACGCAGGCAACTGGTCTTGCCCGAACCCGAGTGGCCGAACAAGGCACTCACTCCACGACCGGGCAAGTTGAGGTCGACATCCAGGGTGAAGCCAGCATGCTCAACCTTGAAGCGCGCTTGGATTGCGCCCGCGCCGCCGAGCGTCGGCGTCGGCGCATTGCGCCGCTGCAACGGCCAGATCATCGCCACACCCGCTGGCTGCTGCGCCCGGAATACAGGGCCAGCAGCACGATAAAGGAAAACAGCACCATCCCACCGGCCAGCCAATGGGCCTGGGCGTAGTTCATGCTTTCCACGTGGTTGTAGATCTGCACAGACGCCACCTGGGTCTTGCCGGGGATATTGCCGCCAATCATCAGCACCACACCGAACTCACCAACGGTATGGGCGAAGCCGAGAATAGCGGCGGTTACAAAACCCGGTTTGGCCAACGGCAGCACCACCGTAAAAAACGCATCCCACGGCCCCGCACGCAGCGTAGCGGCGGCCTCCAGCGGCGCACGACCAATTGCCTCAAAGGCGTTCTGCAGCGGCTGGACAACAAAGGGCAGGGAATAGAACACCGAGCCAATCAACAGCCCGGTAAAGGTAAACGTCAGGGTGCCCAACCCGAGGCTCTGCGTCAGCTGACCGATAACGCCATGCGGACCCATGCTCACCAGCAGGTAGAAACCGATCACCGTGGGCGGCAGCACCAGCGGCAGGGCGACGATGGCGCCAATCGGCTGCTTCCAGCGCGAGTCGGTACGCGCTAACCACCAGGCCATCGGCGTACCGATCAGCAGCAGCAAGACCGTGGTCAGGGCGGCCAGCTCAAGCGTCAACAGTACCGCAGCAAAATCAGCTTCAGTCAGAGGCATCAGCACATTCCTTTAACGCTGGTAGCCGTAAGACTGGATAATCGCGGTCGCTTTTTCGCCTTTCAGGTACTCGGTAAAGGCCAGCGCGGCAGGGTTGTGTTGGCCTTTTTTAAGGATCAACGCATCCTGCTTGATGGGTGTATGCAGCTCCGCAGGCACCCGCCAGGCCGATCCGCTGCTGAGCTGGCCATCCTTGTACACCTGTGACAGGGCGACAAAACCCAGCTCGGCATTGCCGGTGGCAATGAACTGATGCGTTTGAGTGATGCTCTGCCCCTCAACCAGTTTGTCTTTCAGCGTTGCGCTCAACCCTAGCGCCTCCAGCACCTGGCTGGCCGCCAGGCCATAAGGTGCAGCCTGCGGGTTAGCCATTGCCAAGTGCCTGAACGGGCTGGCCTTGAGCACCGCATCGCTGCCATCCACATACCCCGCTTGCGCCGACCACAGCACCAAACGGCCGACCGCGTAGGTAAACCGCGAGCCGCTGACCCCCAGGCCTTCACGCTCCAACTTGGTCGCCGTGCGTTCATCGGCACTTAAAAACACCTCGAACGGTGCGCCATTGCGGATCTGCGCATACAGCTGGCCGGTGGCCCCAAAAGCGGCGATCACACTGTTACCAGTATCGCTCTCAAACTCGCGGGCAATGGCCTGCAGCGGCGAAGTGAAGTTGGCCGCAACCGCCACCTGTACCTGCTCAGCCGGGACGTTACCGGTGAATGCCAGCGCCGCGAACAGCGGACAGAGCGTGTGAAAAATGCCAAACCTCATGCCGACTCCTGGGGGTGACGTGATCGCAGTAATGCCGCAATAACTCGCGTTATATACAAGAGAACATAGCGATAGGCGAAATTTATTCGTGCTTGCTGCACGCCCACACGTACGCAGGCGAAGGGAAATGCCGGAAGGGTTGGGATGTCGCCGCAAACGTTTTGTTGAAGCAGACGGTAACGTCAGGCTTCAACGTCGGGCGGCGAATAGCCAAGCATTGCCCATGCTTAGTCGGTTCGGCGCCAAACACTGGCTAGCCAAGGCTGCTGTTCGCGCGGCAAGCCGGCTGGGCGGTAGTAATGCTGCAACTCGCTAAAACCAGCGGCGGTTAACAACGCGCGCCAGGTGTTCAGGTCGTAATAAGCGGCGTAGCGGTCACCCTGCCAGCCTTCCTGATTATCACCACGGGGGTTGGAGCTGAACAACACGCCGCCCGGTTTGAGCGTGGCATGCAACTGCGCCAGCACCCGGGGCAATTCCTGGCTGGGGATATGGAACAGCACGGCATTGGCGAACACGCCGTCAAAGCGCTCGGGCGGCAGATCGAGGGCGAGAAAGTCCTGCTGCCAGGCTTCGCAGCCACTGTCGGCACGGGCCATTTCGACAAACCGTGGGCAGCCGTCCAGGCCAACGGCGGTGTGGCCCATTGCGCTGAAGGTGCGCAGATCGCGTCCGGGGCCGCAGCCGAAATCGAGAATCTGAAAGGGCGCAGTCGCTTGAATAGGCGCGAGCAGGGCGGCGATGTTCTGGCTGACATCATGCCCGCGGGTACCCTCACGAAAATCTTCGGCGCAGTCCTGATAGTGACGCACCGTCAGCGCACTGATCTGCGCCAACTGCTCCGCGCTCAGGCGCATACGCGCTTAACCCTCGGCCAACAAACGGCGTAACTCCGCCAATACCGGGGCGCTGGCCGGGCGTATATCACGCCACAGAGTAAAGGCCTCAGCCGCCTGCTCGACCAACATGCCCAAACCATCCAGGGTGTGCGCCGCGCCCTGCTCGGCGGCCCAACGGTTGAAGGCCGTCAACTCCTTGCCGTACATCATGTCGTAGCACAGGGTATGCCCCGGCTGGATCAGGCTCGGCGCAATCGGCGGTACATCACCGGCCAGGCTGGCCGAGGTGCCGTTGATAATCAGGTCGACCGGCGCATCGATCCAGTCATAACCGCTGGCGACCACCGGGCCCAGGTCGGCGAATTCACGGGCCAATTGCTCAGCCTTTGCCACCGTGCGGTTGGCGATCACCAGCGCCGCCGGTTGCTCGGCCAGCAACGGCTCCAGCACCCCGCGCACCGCACCGCCCGCGCCGAGCAGGAGGATGCGTTTACCCTTGAGCGGCACCCCGGCATTCACCGTCAGATCACGTACCAGGCCAGCGCCGTCGGTGTTATCACCGAGCAGGCTGCCGTCGTCCAGCTTCTTTAGGGTATTCACCGCACCGGCGCGGCGCGCGCGGGCGCTGAGCTGATCGGCCAGGGCAAACGCCTGTTCCTTGAACGGTACGGTGACATTGGCACCCAGGCCATGCTCGAAGAAGGCGCGGGCATAGCCGGGGAAATCCTCCAGCGGCGCCAGTAAGGCCTCATAGCTCAACTGCTCACCGCTCTGCTCAGCAAACAGGCGATGGATCAGCGGCGATTTGCTATGGCCGATGGGGTTACCAAATACACCGTAGCGGTCCATGGAACATCCTTTGTAGTGATCGATACGCCGCGCAAGTTAGCGGCGAACACCTGCGCAACAACGAAGGCGATTTAACCCGCTGCGTAACCCAATAGGGCGTCAGCGGGCGCAACGCAGTGATGGGTTACACCGCTGCACAAACCGCGCTCCGACTGCAAACACGGCTCAGGCGGCTAACCCATCCTATGGTGCGGCCGACAGCCAGTCGCGGTCGGTGAGAAAGTACTCGGTCAGGCGTGCTTCTTCACTGCCTGGCTCGGGCTTCCAGTCGTAGTCCCAACGCACATGCGGTGGTAGCGACATCAGGATCGACTCGGTGCGCCCGCCAGACTGCAAGCCGAACAGCGTGCCACGGTCGAACACCAGGTTGAATTCGACGTAGCGGCCGCGGCGGAAGGCCTGGAATTCGCGCTCGCGCTCGCCATAAGGGGTCAGCTTGCGGCGCTGCACGATGGGTAGGTAGGCCGCAATATAGGCATCGCCGATGGCGCGCATAAAGGCGAAGCTGGTGTCGAAGTCCCACTCGTTCAGGTCATCGAAGAACAAGCCACCAATGCCGCGCGGCTCGCCCCGGTGCTTGAGGTGGAAGTAGCGGTCACACCATGCTTTGAACTTCGGATACACCTCAGCACCGAACGGCGCGCAGGCATCATGAGCCACCTGGTGCCAGTGCGCGCAGTCCTCCTCATTACCGTAATAAGGGGTCAGGTCGAAACCGCCACCGAACCACCAGACAGGCTCTTCGCCCTCTTTCTCGGCGCTGAAGAAGCGCACGTTGGCGTGGGACGTTGGCACGTAGGGGTTTTCCGGATGAATCACCAGCGACACGCCGAGGGCTTCAAACCCCCGACCGGCCAGCTCTGGGCGATGAGCGCTGGCCGAAGGCGGCAGGCTGTCGCCGAACACATGGGAGAAGTTCACCCCGCCCTTTTCGATCAGCGCGCCATTCTCCATGACCCGCGTGCGGCCACCGCCACCCGCCGGACGCTGCCAGGCATCCTCGAAGAACTCAGCACCGCCATCCTCGGCTTGCAGGGTGTTACAGATACGGTCTTGCAGATCCAGCAGGTAGGCTTTGACGGCCTCAGTACGGTCACTCACGGCGGCACCTTAAAGCAGGTAGGGCAGCTCAGCGGCCAGAGGGCTGAGCGGCGAAATCGGCCGCAAGCATAACATTTGCATTCGCCACCTCGCAGTTGACGCCGGTCAATGGAGAGGATTGGATAGCACACCCTTATCTAGCGTCAGGAGACCGGCATGGCCAAGCGTATCCAGTTCAGCCACCACGGCGGCCCGGAAGTTCTCGAATACCGCGACTACACCCCTGCCGCACCAGGCCCTAATGAAGTCCGTGTGCACAACCAGGCAATTGGCCTGAATTTTATCGACACCTATTTCCGCAGCGGCTTGTACGAACCACCCAGCCTGCCAAGCAGCCTGGGCACTGAGGGTGCAGGGATTGTCGAGGCCGTGGGTGCTGCTGTGAGCGGTTTTCAGGTCGGCGACCGCGTGGCCTACGCCACCGGGCCGCTGGGCGCGTACAGCGAGCTGCATGTGTTGCCGGCCGAGAAGCTGGTGAAGTTGCCGGATGCGATCAGCTTCGAGCAAGCGGCAGCGGTGATGCTCAAGGGCCTGACCGTGCAGTACCTGCTGCGTCAGACGTTTGCCCTGCAGGGTGGCGAAACCATCCTGTTCCATGCCGCCGCCGGCGGGGTCGGTTCCCTCGCTTGCCAATGGGCCAAGGCGCTGGACGTCAAATTGATCGGCACCGTTAGCTCGGCCGAGAAAGCCGCGCGAGCCAAGGCGCAGGGCGCCTGGGCAACCATCGATTACAGCCATGAAAATGTCGCCCAGCGTGTACTCGAGCTGACCGACGGCCGGAAGTGCCCGGTGGTTTACGACGGCGTTGGCAAGGACACCTGGGAAGCCTCGCTGGACTGCGTGGCCCAGCGCGGCTTGCTGGTCAGCTTCGGCAATGCCTCCGGTGCGGTGACGGGCGTCAATTTGGGCATCCTCGCGCAGAAGGGCTCACTGTTCGTAACCCGACCGACGCTGGCGGGCTATGCCGATACCTCGGCGCACCTGCAAAGCATGGCCGACGAGCTGTTTGCCATGATCGAAAGCGGCACGCTGCACGTGGACATCAACAACCGCTATGCGCTCAAAGATGCCGCGCTGGCGCAAACCGCCCTGAGCGCGCGGCAGACCACTGGCTCGACCATTCTGCTGCCGTAAAAATCCGTAGGGTGGGTTAGTGACGCCTCCACAAAACGTGCATCCCGTGAGGTGCCCGTGCGTCGCGTATCCCACCATTTAGAGGCGCAGACAGTCTTCAGGACGGCCTAATCACATCCCCAGTAATCAGGTCACGGATCAGGCTGGGGTTCTTGCGCCCGCCCAACGCCCCGCCAAGCACAGCATCCAGCTGACCGGGGAAATACTGCTCGACTCGCAGGCGCGAGCGCGCGGACGGGCGACCGGCGGGATTGGCCGACGTTGAAACCAGTGGCCCGGTCAGACGGCAAAGCGCACGGACCTGTGGATGATCGCTGACGCGCAGGGCCACGCTGTTGTGCTGGCCGCTGATCCACTCGGGTAAGCGATTCTGATGCGGCACCAGCCAGGTGTTGGGCCCCGGCCAGCTACCGGCCAAGCGCGCCAGCCAGATTTCCGGCAGGTCTTCGAGGAGGAAGTCGAACTGCTCGATGTCACCAGCAACCAAAATCAGCCCCTTGTGCATGGGCCGGTCCTTCAGTTCCAACAAGCGCTCCACGGCGTCGGCATGCCAAGGATCGCAGCCCAGCCCCCATACCGCTTCAGTCGGATAGGCAATCACCCCACCATTACGCACAACCAGTGCGGCCTGTTGTATTTGCCAGTTGCTGACCATTGACTGCTCTCCACTAAGGTCTTGCGGGCAGTGTATCCAAGCCAAGAGCCTACACAAGGCCTCGCGCTAGAGCCAAGCCAGGCAAAACTGCGCTGGCCGGCAGTGTTTAAGGCGCGCGAGCTACCCAGTGGCCATTTTCACACACCACTTGGCCTTCCAACTCCAGCTCCGTCAGCGCGGCTAGAACTGCGGCCAACTGCAGACCACTGGCCACCACCAACGCCTCGCTGCTATGGGGGGCGGCGCGTAACAAGGTCAGCAATGGATGACTAAAAGGCTGCGTTTTACCCTCAGTGCTAACTGGCGGCTGCGCCTGCCAGCCGCGCAAGGCCTGCAAAATATCCTCGATGCTTTCCACCAGGGTCGCGCCTTCGCGAATCAGCTGATGACAGCCACGCGCACCGGGATGATGAATTGAGCCAGGAATCGCATACACCTCGCGGCCCTGCTCAGCCGCCAAGCGTGCAGTAATCAGCGAGCCGCTGGACGGGCTGGCCTCCACCACCAGTACGCCGACGGAGAGGCCACTGATGATGCGGTTACGCCGCGGAAAATTGCTGGCATGCGGCGGGCAATCCAGTGGTAACTCGGAAACCAGCGCGCCGCCCTGGGCCACTATCGTCGCCGCCAACTGTTTGTGCCGCGCCGGATACAAACACTGCAAGCCGGTACCCAGCACTGCCACCGTCTTGCCGTTGGCATCCAGCGCACCTTGATGGGCCGCACCATCAATGCCCAGCGCCAGGCCACTGGTAATTACAAAGCCGCCGCCGGCCAAGCTGCGGGCAAAGCTGTGCGCGGTATCCAACCCAGGTCGCGATGCACGTCGGCTGCCGACCATGGCCAGTTGCGGCTGTTCCAGCAGCGTCGGGTCGCCCTGCACAAACAACAGCGGCGGGGCATCCGTCAGTTCGCCCAGCAACCCGGGATAAATGGGGTCGTCCCACATCAACAGGTGCTGCGTCTCGCCCTCCAGCCAGGCCAGACTGTGTGCGGCGCGCTCACGCACGGTTGCACTGCGCCGCGCCTCACTGCAGGCCTGCGGCAAACCCAATGAACGCCAGGCGCTAGCCGGTGCGCTGAGCGCGGCAGACGCACTGTCGAAAGCACTGAGGAGTTTTCGAAAACGACGGGGGCCCAGCTCCGGCAAGCAATGCAGGCGCAGACGGGCTTCCAATTCAGCTGGAGAGACGGCGGGGGAAATAAGGGCAGATTGCGACATCGGGATCATCCTTGATCAGTCGCGCCGCGTGGGCGGCAGAGTCAGGTCAGGCGGCCAGAGCTGGCACACCATAAAAAGCCCCGCATCTGCGGGGCTTTCGGTGTTACGGGTTACGCACTTTGTCCATCAGCTCAAGCGAGCGAGAAGCGCCCAGCACCAGGCCATAGCTGAGCTTTTCGTAGGTGCGGAACACCATCAGCAAGCCCGAACGCTCATCCGGGATCTTCACCGAGTCACCGGTTATGCGGTCACGTACGGTTTCGCCGGTTTTGTAGATCGCCAGCACGTTGCCTTCTTTCAGACCATCACGCGCACCTTTGTTGATAGTCACCACATCGAACTGACCAATCTGGGTCACACCACGCGGCACATCGAGGATTACCCCGTTAATTTCACCTTCCGGCTCGCTCGGCATAAAGGTCGAGTTGATCGCACGCTCTTCGGTGGCGAACAGGCGGTCGCCAAGGCGCACTTCCTGGGTCGAGCGGGTGAGTTCCATCGTGCCGACGTCGCCTTCCTCGGCAACAATTTGACCGGAGCCGATGTCGTCGGCGTTGATCCCAAGGAATTCCTTGGTCTCAGGGTCTGTGTAGGTTTTGCCTTGACGGAAAATGCCGTAGGCCGGCGCGGCTTGATCAAAGCTGCCACGGGCATACACGCGGTCACCGGCACCGCTGACGACGCGCTCGGCGTTACCGGCGACGATATAGGGCGCACCCAAAAACTGCTCGGGCTTATCCACAATGCGGTTGCTTAACAGGAAGCTGTTAATCGCCTCCAGCGGAATGGCCGGAATGGCTTCAGCCATCGGCGTGCTGCGGATCTGCGGCGACAGCTTGATGGTGCCGCGCGACTCGCCACGGTTAAGCATCAGGCGCGGTTGGCCATCAACATACACCAGGCTGAGTTGGTCGCCCGGGTAGATCAGATGAGGATTTTCCACCTGTGGGTTGGCGTGCCAGATTTCTGGCCATTTCCATGGCTGGCTAAGGAATTTTCCGGAAATATCCCAGAGGGTATCGCCCTTGACCACGGTATAACGGTCTGGGTGACCGTCCTTAAGTTGCACGGCGGCATGGACCAAGCCGCTTGCCGCAACCAGCAGCAGGGCGAGTAGTGATTTCCTCATGCGGTGAATCCCTTTATTATGTGCCTTCACGTGGAGCGCCCTAGCGCCGCGACAAAACCCAGTCGTGCTGCGGCGTGAAGCCGTTTTTCAATGCTGCTCATCATCTTAGCAGCGGATTTTGACTTTATTCCACAAGTGCATCACAAACGCATATGGCGATCCTGAATATCCTCGAATTTCCCGATCCGCGCCTGCGCACCATCGCCAAGCCGGTGGACGTAGTCGACGACGCCTTGCGTCAGCTGATCGATGACATGTTTGAAACCATGTACGACGCGCCCGGTATTGGCCTGGCGGCGACCCAGGTCAACGTGCATAAACGCCTGGTGGTGATGGACCTGTCTGAAGACAAGTCCGAGCCGCGGGTGTTTATCAACCCCGAGTTCGAACCACTGACCGAAGAAATGGATCAGTACCAGGAAGGTTGCCTGTCGGTGCCGGGGTTCTACGAGAACGTCGACCGCCCGCAAAAGGTCAAGATCAAGGCGCTGGACCGTGATGGCCAGCCCTACGAGCTTATCGCCGAAGGCCTGCTGGCCGTGTGTATCCAGCATGAGTGTGATCACCTCAACGGCAAGCTGTTTGTCGATTACCTGTCTAATCTCAAACGCGACCGCATCAAGAAGAAGCTGGAAAAGCAACATCGCCAGCAGGCTTGATCCACACCTTTACAAAGGCTTGCTACGGCAAGCCTTTTTCTTTTTAGCAGTGAGAATCTATGTCTGAGTCTTTGCGTATTGTCTTTGCCGGCACCCCGGAATTCGCCGCCGAACACCTCAAAGCCCTGCTCGACACACCCCACCAGATCGTTGCGGTGTACAGCCAGCCAGACCGCCCGGCCGGTCGCGGGCAGAAACTCACACCCAGCCCGGTCAAACAGCTCGCCCTGCAACACGCCATCCCGGTGTACCAGCCGCAGACCCTGCGCGACCCAGCGGCGCAAGCCGAACTGGCGGCGCTCAAGCCCGACCTGATGGTGGTGGTCGCCTATGGCCTGATCCTGCCGCAAGTGGTGCTCGATATCCCGCGCCTGGGTTGTATTAATAGTCATGCCTCCTTATTACCGCGCTGGCGCGGTGCCGCGCCAATTCAGCGCGCGGTCGAAGCCGGCGATGCCGAGTCGGGTGTAACCGTGATGCAGATGGAGGCGGGCCTGGACACCGGGCCAATGCTGCTGAAAGTCAGCACCGCCATCAGCGCCGAAGACAGCGGCGGTAGCTTGCATGATCGCTTGGCCGCGCTAGGCCCACCGGCCGTTATCGAGGCCATTGGTGGTTTGGCCGCTGGCACGCTGCAAGGTCAGGTGCAGGACGACAGCCTGGCCACCTACGCACACAAGCTCAACAAAGATGAAGCGCGGATTGACTGGAGCCGCCCAGCCGTTGAATTAGAACGCCTGGTACGGGCTTTTCACCCATGGCCGATCTGCCACAGCACCCTCAATGGCGAAGCCCTAAAAGTGCATGCCGCGCAGATGGGCGAGGGCAGTGGCGCCCCCGGGACCATCCTCGCCGCCGACAAGTCCGGGCTGACCGTGGCCTGCGGCACGGGTGCGCTGCGCCTGACGCGCCTGCAACTGCCGGGCGGCAAAGCGCTGAATTTCAGTGACCTGTACAACAGCCGTCGCGAGCAGTTCGCCGCCGGCTTGGTACTCGGTCAATGAACCCGCGTCTCGCCGCCGCCCGTGCCCTGGCCGTGGTGCTCAATGGCAAAGCCTCGCTGGGCAGCAGCCTGCCGCCGTTACTGGATAAAGTTGAACTGCGCGACCGTGGCCTGACTCAGGACCTGGCCTTTGGCACCGCCCGCTGGCAACCGCGCTTGGCATTAATCGCCGAGCAGCTGCTGCAAAAGCCCTTCAAAGCCGTCGACCGTGACGTTGAGGCGTTGCTGCTGATTGGCCTGTATCAGCTGTTCTACACCCGTATTCCGGCCCATGCCGCCATCGGCGAGACGGTGGCCTGTGTCGACAAACTGAAGAAGCCTTCGCTCAAGGGCCTGCTCAACGCCGTACTGCGCAATGCCCAGCGCGACAGCGAAAGCATTCTTGCCAGCCTCGACCGCGACCCGGTGTTGCACACCGCGCATCCCCGCTGGCTGCAGAAAGCCCTGAAGGCGCAATGGCCGCAGCAGTGGGAAGCCATCTGCGCGGCCAACAACGCCCACCCGCCGCTGATTCTCCGGGTCAATCGTCGCCTTGGTAGCCGCGATGAGTACCTGGCCGAGCTGCGCCGCGTTGGTTTCGAAGCCGAGCCTTGTACGTTCAGCCGCGACGGCATCCGCTTGCTCCAGGCCTGTGATGTCACCACGCTACCGGGCTTTGCCGAAGGCCGCGTCAGTGTGCAGGACGAAGCGGCGCAACTGGCGGCCGAGTTGCTCGACCTCGCCACCGGCCAACGCGTGCTGGACGCCTGCGCCGCGCCCGGCGGCAAGACCTGTCACCTGCTCGAAGCCGAACCGGCACTGGCCGCCGTGGTCGCGGTAGACCTGGAAGAAAAACGCCTGGTACGGGTGCGCGAGAACCTCAAGCGCCTGGGCCTGGACGCCGAGCTGATTGCCGCCGACGGCCGCGACTTGGACGCCTGGTGGGACGGTAAAGCGTTCCAGCGCATCCTGCTCGACGCGCCTTGCTCGGCTACTGGGGTGATCCGCCGCCACCCGGATATCAAACTGACCCGTCAGCCCGACGACATTGCCGCCCTGGCGCAGTTGCAAGGTGAGTTGCTGGATAGCCTGTGGCAAACCCTGGAGGTTGGCGGCATCCTGCTCTATGCGACCTGCTCGGTGATGCCGGCAGAAAACAGCGACAACATTGCCGCTTTTCTCGCCCGTACCCCCGGTGCGCGTGAGCTGGATATTGCTGGGGCGTTCGGTCACAAGACCGCCCACGGGCGCCAGCTATTCCCGCAAGTAGACGGCCACGACGGCTTCTACTATGCCAAGCTGATGAAAATCGCTGCCGCTGCGCGCAGCTGAGGAACACACGGCATGAAGATCATCATTCTCGGTGCAGGCCAGGTCGGCGGCACCTTGGCCGAACACCTGGCCAGCGAAGCCAACGACATCACCGTGGTCGACACGGACGGCGAGCGCCTGCGTGACCTCGGCGACCGCCTGGATATCCGCACCGTGCAGGGCCGGGGCTCGTTCCCCACAGTATTGCGCCAGGCCGGTGCAGACGATGCCGACATGCTGGTGGCGGTGACCAACAGCGACGAGATCAACATGATCGCCTGCCAGGTGGCCTACAGCCTGTTCCACACCCCGACCAAGATCGCCCGGGTGCGCGAAGCGGCCTACCTGACCCGCAGCGGCCTGTTCTGCAACGAGTCGATCCCGGTCGACGTGCTGATCAGCCCCGAGCAGGTGGTGACCAATTACATCAAGCGTCTGATCGAATACCCCGGTGCGCTGCAGGTTATCGACTTTGCCGACGGCAAGGCTCAGCTGGTCGCGGTCAAGGCTTACTACGGCGGGCCACTGGTCGGTCAGCAACTGCGGCAGTTGCGCGAGCACATGCCCAATGTCGACACCCGTGTGGCGGCGATCTTCCGCCGTAACCGGGCGATCATGCCGAAGGGCGACACGGTGATCGAAGCCGATGACGAAGTGTTCTTTATCGCCGCCAAGGCGCATATCCGCGCGGTGATGAGCGAAATGCGCCGCATGGAAGACAGCTACAAGAAGATCGTCATCGCCGGCGGCGGGCATATCGGCGAGCGTCTGGCCGAAGCCATCGAGAGCCGCTACCAGGTGAAGATTATCGAGATGAATCCGGCCCGTTGCCGCTACCTCTCGGAAACCCTCGACAGCACCATCGTGCTGCAGGGCAGCGCCTCGGACCGCGACCTGCTGGTGGAAGAAAACATCAGCGACGCCGACCTGTTCCTGGCACTGACCAACGACGACGAGGCCAACATCATGTCGTCCTTGCTGGCCAAGCGCCTCGGCGCGCGCAAGGTGATGACCATCATCAACAATCCCGCCTATGTGGACCTGGTCCAGGGCGGCGAAATCGACATCGCCATCAGCCCGCAAATGGCCACCATCGGCACCTTGCTGACCCACGTGCGCCGTGGCGATATCGAAAGCGTGCACTCCTTGCGCCGCGGTGCTGCCGAAGCCATCGAGGCCATCGCGCATGGCGACGCCAAATCGAGCAAGGTGGTCGGCCGCGCAATCAAGGACATTGACCTGCCGCCCGGCACCACCATCGGCGCAATCATTCGTAATGAAGAAGTGCTGATTGCCCATGACGCCACGGTGATCAATTCCGGCGACCATGTGATCCTGTTCCTGGTCGACAAAAAATACATTCGCGATGCTGAGCGGTTGTTCCAGGTCGGCCTGACCTTCTTCTAGGAAGCGCGCCATGAGCACAGAAGCGCTGGAAAAGATGCTGGCCAAGGGTGTGGATAACGCCCTGCTGCGCTTCGGCCTGGGCAAGGGCTATCTCGACGCGGGCGATAACTCGCTGGCGGCGCAGCACCTGCAATGCTGCGTGCAATTCGACCCGCAATATTCGGCAGCCTGGAAGCTGCTCGGTAAAGCGCTACTCGCCGCCGAGCAACCGCTGGCGGCACGCCAGGCCTGGGAGCAGGGCATGGCGGCTGCCCACGCGCGGGGTGACAAGCAGGCGGAAAAGGAAATGACGGTGTTTCTGCGCAAGCTGGCGAAACAGCACCCCGCCGACTAGCGCTGACGGCAAGCCTGGCCATTTACCCCATGCACCCAACCACGGCCGCTGCTGGCCAGCGCAGGCTTGGCTATTGGCCTGCAAGTGCGGCCGAACACAGGTAATGCGCGCTGCCACCGCGAATGCACGGCAGCAGTCAGCGCTTAATTCGCCGTGGCGACGCGCCTTACCATCAGCCGCGTAATGGCGTTGAGCAACATGCCGTAGAGCGGCACGAAAAGCAGCAAGCTGACCGCCAGCTTGATCACATAATCCACGCTGGCAATCTCGACCCAGTGCTCGGCCATAAACGGGTCGCTGCTTTGCCAAAAGGCGATGGCAAAGAACACCGCGGTATCCAGTAGATTGCCCAATACCGTCGAGGCCGCCGGCGCGACCCACCATTGCCGCAAGTTGCGCAAACGGTCGAACACCTGAATATCCAGCAGTTGGCCGAGGGCATAGGCAAGGAAGCTGGCCAGGGCGATGCGGGCAACGAATACGTTGAACTCCTGCAGCGCGGTAAACCCGGCAAAACTGCCGCTCTGGAACAGCACCGATACCGCATACGAAGCGAGCAAGGCGGGCAGCATCACCCGCGCGATGACTTTCCGCGCCGGGCCTTTGCCAAGCAGGCGTACGGTAAGGTCAGTGGCCAGGAAGATAAACGGAAAGCTGAACGCCCCCCAGGTGGTCTGCCAGCCGAACAGGGTCATGGGCAGTTGCACCAGGTAGTTACTGGCAATGATGATCAGCATGTGAAAGGCGATCAGGCCGGCCAGAGCCGGGCGCCAGATCGACGGAGAAACCGTTGGCATGTCATGTCCTTTTTGAATGAGATGGGGTTAGGGAACCCATTGCCGCGGCAGGGCAAAGTAGCCGCGCGGCATTCTAGCGTTTTCTTGACCGAGAGGATGGTTTTCCTCGCGTAACCAGACCGCTGGTCAGCGTTCGATAAAGCGCAGGCCGATGCCGTCGGCGTCTACGCGCATAACTTCCATCTGCAGCACCGGTGCCTCGATCGGCAAATCCTGCACCTGGCCGGTGACAATCGTGCCGTAGGGCAGGGCCGCGAGGTCAGGGTGTTTGACGTAAACGCCGCCGTCAGAAAGATCGCGGGTCTGTGCCACGACTTCACCGAAACTCGGGTGGCATATCTTGATCCGACACTTCATTGGGGTGCGAGGATGCTGGCGCTGACTGGGCATAAACCTGACCGACCTCCATAAGGGTGGTGCGATTAATAGCGAAAAACCCTGAAACCGCCAAGCATTAATACTGAAAAGGTGCCACGTGGGCACCTCAATTCAATACCACTTCGCCTCACCTGACGGACGCTTCTTGAAGCGTTTCATGGTCCACATGTACTGGCTCGGGTAAGCCCGCACATAACGCGCGATCACTGTACTCATGGCAGCAACCGCCGTGGCCGTGTCGGTGCTGTACATCTCCTCCGGGGCGGCCTCAAGAATCACCTTGAAACCCGAACCATCCGGCAGGCGCAGCGCATGCAAAAACACACCACGGGCCTTGCCGCCACTGAGCATGCCGGCCACAAACTTGCTGGTCAGTGCCTCGGTGCCGAGGAAGGGCACGAATACGCCAGAAGACAGGCTCGGCTCTGGGTCGGCCGGAATCCCCACCGCGCCGCCTTTGCGCACTTCCTTGATGACGCTGAGGATGCCTTCTTTGGTCGATGGCGCGACGCGGTTGCCCATCTGCACGCGCTGTTGGCGCAACAAGTCATCGACCGCCTTGAGCTTAGGCGGACGGAAGAAAATGATCGGTTTGCACTGGTTGCAATAGAAATGGTTAAGCACTTCCCAGTTACCGAGGTGACTGGTGATGCCGACCACGCCTTGGCCACTGGCCAAGGCCTCTTGCAAGACCTCAATACCTTCAACTTCGCGGACTAGACCCAAGGTCTTCTGTGCGGGCCAGATCCAGGCGCAGGCGCTCTCGGTAAAGGCGCGGCCGATATCCATCAATGATTGGCGCAACAACCGCTGGTGTTGTGCTTCATCCAACTCAGGAAAGCATTTGCGCAAATTAATACTGGCCACTTCTCGCGAACTGTTGGGCAGCTTCCACATCAGCCAACCAATCGCCGCCCCCACGGCCTGCACCGCGCGCCACGGCAGTAACGCGAACAAACGCAGAAAGCCCACCACCAGGGCACCTTTGAGCTTTTCCACAGGCAACTCCAGCCGATCAAAAGGCGCTTAGTGTAACCGGCCGCGCGGCTCGGTGTTCAGTCGCGGCGCAACGCCGCATAGCGATCACAGTCAGTGGTGTGATCCATCACCATGCCGGTGGCCTGCATGTAGGCATAACAAATGGTCGGCCCGACGAAGGTGAAACCGGCCTTCTTCAAGGCCTTGCTCATGGCCTCGGCTTCGGCGGTGATAGCCGGCACCTGGCTGCGCTCGCTGAAGTGATTGATCATCGGTGCACCACCGACAAACGACCAAAGCAGCGCCACCGGATCGTCCAGTTTTAACCAGGCCTGGGCATTCTGCCGCGCGGCTTTAAGCTTGAGGCGATTACGGATGATGCCGGCATCGTGCATCAGCGTGTCTTCGATGTATTCGTCTCTGAGCGCCGCCAAACGCTGTACATCAAAGCCGAACAACACCTCGCGATAACGCTCGCGCTTCTTCAGCACGGTGATCCACGACAAACCGGCCTGAAAGCCTTCCAGCAACAACAACTCGAACAGCACCTGCGGATCGCGCTGCGGCACGCCCCATTCGTGGTCGTGGTAGGCGATATACAGCGGATCATCGGTGCACCAGAAACAGCGCGGCATGCGGGTTTTCCTGAGCTTCGGTATACTCGCGGACTTTCTGAAGCCGCCAAAGTACGGGTGATATTTGTGAGCCAGACTACGCCTGCCGTGCGCACCTTCCAAGATTTGATCCTCGCCCTGCAACAGTACTGGGCTGAGCAGGGCTGCGTAGTAATGCAGCCCTACGACATGGAAATGGGCGCGGGCACCTTCCACACCGCGACCTTCCTGCGTGCCATTGGCCCCGAGACCTGGAACGCCGCCTACGTGCAGCCTTCACGCCGTCCGGCCGACGGTCGCTACGGTGAAAACCCCAACCGTCTGCAGCACTACTACCAGTTCCAGGTGGTGTTGAAGCCGAACCCGGAGAACTTCCAGGAGCTGTACCTCGGCTCACTGAAAGCCATCGGCATCGACCCGCTGGTCCACGATATCCGCTTCGTTGAAGACAACTGGGAATCGCCAACCCTTGGCGCCTGGGGTCTGGGCTGGGAAATCTGGCTGAACGGTATGGAAGTCACCCAGTTCACCTACTTCCAGCAAGTCGGCGGTATCGAGTGCTACCCGGTGACCGGCGAGATCACCTATGGCCTGGAACGCCTGGCCATGTACATCCAGGGCGTGGATTCGGTGTACGACCTGGTGTGGACCGACGGCCAGTTCGGCAAGGTCACCTATGGCGATGTGTTCCACCAGAACGAAGTGGAGCAATCGACCTACAACTTCGAGCACGCCAACGTCGAGAAGCTGTTTGAGCTGTTCGATTTCTATGAGTCGGAAGCCAACCGCCTGATCGAGTTGGAGCTGCCGCTGCCGACTTACGAGATGGTGCTCAAGGCCTCGCACACCTTTAACTTGCTGGATGCACGCCGGGCGATCTCGGTGACCGCGCGTCAGCAGTACATCCTGCGTGTTCGCGCCCTGGCCCGTTCGGTGGCGCAGAGCTACCTGCAAGCGCGACGCAAACTCGGCTTCCCGCTCGCCACCCCTGACCTGCGTGATGAAGTGTTAGCCAAGCTGGAGGCAGCAGAATGAGTACCCGTGATTTCCTGGTAGAGCTGGGCACCGAAGAGCTGCCGCCGAAAGCCCTGAAAACCCTCGGTGAGGCCTTTTTGGCCGGTATCGAAAAAGGCCTGAAAGCCGCTGGCCTGTCTTACAGTGCCAGCCGCTATTACGCCGCACCGCGGCGCCTGGCCGTGTTGATCGAGCAGCTTGAAGAACAGCAAGCCGATCGCACGCAAAACATCGACGGCCCACCCTTGCAGGCGGCCTTCGATAAAGACGGCAACCCGACTCAGGCCGCCCTTGGCTTTGCCAAGAAGTGCGGCGTTGAGCTGAGCCAGATTGACCAGAGCGGCCCCAAGCTGAAGTTCTGCCAGAGCATTCCAGGCCAAGCCGCTGCTGGCGTACTGCCGGGCATCGTCGAAACTTCGCTGAATGAACTGCCGATCCCTAAGCGCATGCGCTGGGGGGCACGTAAAACCGAATTCGTCCGTCCAACTCAGTGGCTGGTGATGTTGTTTGGCGATGAGGTGATCGACTGCGAAATCCTCGCCCAACAAGCGGGTCGCGTTTCCCGCGGGCATCGCTTCCACGCCAACCACGACGTACGCATCAGCGCGCCGGCCAGCTATGCCGAAGACCTGCGCGGCGCTTATGTGATTGCCGACTTCAATGAGCGCCGTGCACAGATCGCCGCGCGTATTGACCAACTTGCCGCCGAGCAACAGGGCACCGCGATTGTGCCGCCCGCGCTGCTCGATGAAGTCAGCGCGCTGGTTGAGTGGCCAGTGCCGCTGGTGTGTTCCTTCGAGGAGCGCTTCCTGGAAGTGCCGCAAGAAGCACTGATCATCACCATGCAGGACAACCAGAAGTACTTCTGCCTGCTGGATGCTAACGGCAAGCTGCTGCCGCGCTTCATCACCGTGGCCAACGTCGAGAGCAAAGACCCGGCGCAGATCATTTCCGGCAACGAAAAGGTGGTACGTCCGCGCCTGACCGACGCCGAGTTCTTCTTCAAGCAGGACAAGAAGCAGAAGCTGGAAAGCTTCAACCAGCGCCTGGCCAATGTGGTGTTCCAGGCTCAGCTGGGTTCGGTATTCGACAAGGCGCAGCGGGTTTCTGCCCTGGCCGGTTTTATCGCCGAGCGCACCGCTGGCAACGCCACGAATGCCGCCCGCGCGGGCCTGCTGTGCAAATGCGACCTGGCCAGTGAGATGGTCGGCGAGTTCCCGGAAATGCAGGGTATCGCCGGTTACTACTACGCCAAGCATGACGGCGAAGCCGAAGACGTGGCCCTGGCACTGAACGAGCAGTACATGCCGCGCGGTGCCGGTGCGGAACTACCCAGCACCCTCACCGGTTCTGCCGTGGCCCTAGCTGACAAGCTGGATACCCTGGTCGGGATCTTCGGCATCGGCATGCTGCCCACCGGCAGCAAAGACCCGTATGCCTTGCGTCGCGCTGCGCTGGGTGTGTTGCGCATCCTGATCGAGAAGCAGCTGGACCTCGACCTGGCCGACGCCGTTGCGTTCGCCATCAAGCAGTTTGGCGATAAAGTTAAAGCCGATGGCCTGGCCTCTCAGGTGCTGGACTTTATCTTTGACCGCCTGCGCGCGCGTTATGAAGACGAAGGCATCGAAGTGGCCGTGTACCAGGCCGTGCGTGCGGTCAGCCCGACCTCGCCGCTGGACTTCGATCAGCGCGTGCAAGCCGTGCAGGCGTTCCGCGCACTGCCTCAAGCCGCTGCTTTGGCAGCCGCCAACAAGCGCGTCTCCAACCTGCTGAGCAAGGCCGAAGGGCAGGTGGCGGCGAGCGTCGCCGCGCACTACTTCGACAACCCCAGCGAGTTCGCACTGAATGCCGCTATCCAGCAGGCTGAGCAAGCGGTGCAACCGCTGGCCGCGGCGCGCCAGTACAACCTGGCCCTGAGCCAGCTGGCGAACTTGCGCGAGCCGGTGGATGCGTTCTTCGAGGCGGTGCTAGTCAACGCCGAAGATCCAGCCGTACGCGCAAACCGCTACGCGCTGCTGGCCAAGCTACGCGGCCTGTTCCTCGGTGTCGCCGACATCTCGGTACTTGGCTAACGCCTGCTAAATCGTAGGATGGGTTGAGCGCAGCGATACCCATCACCACCTTTACCGGCTGGCGGCCATCACCGCCAGCCGGTTCGGAATACTGCATGAAACTGCTGATTCTCGACCGCGACGGCGTAATCAATTACGACTCCGACGCCTATATCAAAAACCTTGCTGAATGGATTCCGCTACCCGGCGCCATTGAAGCGATCGCGCGCCTGTCGCAAGCCGGCTGGACAGTCGCCGTGGCCACCAATCAATCCGGGGTGGCTCGCGGCTATTACGACCTGGCCACGCTGGAAGCCATGCATGCACGTTTACGCGAATTGGTAGCGGAGCAGGGCGGCGAATTGGGTCTGATCGTGCACTGCATTCACGGCCCGGATGAAGGCTGCGCCTGCCGTAAACCGAAACCCGGGATGCTTGAGCAGATTGCTGCGTACTATGACGTCGCACTCAAGGGTATCTGGTTTGTCGGCGACAGCAGCGGTGACCTGAAGGCCGCACAAACCGTCGACTGTCAGCCAGTTTTAGTAAAAACCGGCAAGGGTGAACGTACCCTGGCGCAAGGATTGCCAGCGGGCACCCTGATATTCGATGATCTGGCGGCGGTTGCCGATCAGCTTCTCCACCTATAGAGCAGGCCCTGCCTGCGACGGTAAAAGCTCCCATGTCGATAGTGCAGACCCTCAGAACCTTCCTCTTCTATCTGTTGTTGTCTTTCAGCGCCTTCTTCTGGTGCACCCTCAGCGTCTTTGTCGCGCCCTTTTTACCCTTTCGTGCCCGCTACCGGTTCGTCGTGCAGAACTGGTGCCGCTGCGCCACCTGGCTGGCCAAGGTGGTGGTCGGTATCCGTTACGAGATCAAGGGCCTGGAAAATATCCCGAAGCTGCCCTGTGTAATTCTCGCTAAGCACCAGAGCACCTGGGAGACCTTCTTCCTCTGTGGCTTCTTCGAGCCGCTGAGCCAGGTGGTCAAACGCGAGCTGCTGTATGTACCGTTCTTCGGCTGGGCGATGGCCATGCTCAAGCCCATCGCCATCGACCGTAGCAACCCCAAGGCGGCACTCAAGCAACTGGCCAAAGTTGGCCATGAACGTTTGGAGCAGGGCGCCTGGGTATTGGTCTTCCCGGAAGGCACGCGTATTCCACCTGGCCAGATCGGCAAATTCAGCCGCGGCGGCGCCTCCCTCGCGGTCAACGCCAACCTGCCCGTGCTGCCGATTGCCCACAACGCTGGCGAGTTCTGGCCCAAGCAGGGCTGGGGTAAAACCCCGGGTACCGTTCAAGTGGTGATCGGCCCGCTGATGTACGCCGAATGCACCGGCCCGCGCGCCATCGCTGAACTTAACGACCGCGCCTTTGCGTGGGTCAGCCAGGCGCAGCGTGATATCGGCTCACTGGATACGCAGAACCAGCCCCTCGAAACTCAGGCGTCTGCCTGAGCCGTCTGTAACCAGGCGCCCCATGGCATCGACTCCATTAGCTCGGAGCCAAGCGTAAGGGGCGCCTACAGGCTGAAACGCTGGCTAGGGATACGTGAGGCGCTTATCGGGCGCGCAACCCAGCTTGGAGGCTAGCGGCAGGCTTCAAGCCACAGCCTGAGTTGACCGCCTGTCAACGCCACCTGATTACAGTAATTAGCCACGACCACCAGTACCGCACCTCACAATCGCCCACCTGATGCCCCTATGGGTAGCTGCTGCAGTGAGTGGCGATGGTCGACTTCGATTGGCGGACTCGCATTAGCTCGACGTGCTTTTAGCTGAAGTATTGACGGCGCTATCACCCAGACTTTTCTATTCCTTCAGTACCGAGGCTAAAGGTCGTCCGAGCAACCTTCCCGCGCTGAAAAATAGCCAGGTCATCAACACTGGAGGAAATGGTTACTGCTCACACTCATTTTTTAGCGATCTCGCCGACTCGTTAATCAGTCGACTGACACAAAAATCGCCTTTTCGCAGACATTAAAAAACCCGCCTAAGCGGGTTTGTTTCCTGACCATTTGACGTCCTGTCTGTGCGTCCTAGCGATGGTCAATCATCCTTGAATTCGAGCGCATCCTTCGCTCTCTGGATGGACATAGAGTAGTGCCAAGAGCCAAAGGCAGATAGCGGCAAACACCACCGTCTCGTGTAAGCCATTCGCCATAGTTAACCGCACCGGAAACATGCCCGACACACTATGCGCTCGTGATCTGCTACAGAGAACTAATCACCTCTGCAAAGCTACGCGTACCGATGCCCATGCCGACCTATAACTTGGGCGTTTTGATTTCAGTCACTGAAACCCAGCGACCTGGTGGTATCGCTGCCATCAGGTTACAGCCGTGGGCTGGTGATATTTTCGATGGCACATGGTTGAAAGTGGTACTTACAGAAAGGGCTATGAACTTGGATATCGCGGTTTTTCTCAACATCAGCGCGGGCAATAGAAATATGCGTTGCGGTCAGCCCGGGCGATGTTGCGTAAGGCTGCAGTACTACCCGAGCCAGATACGCCCAGGTAACAAACAATGATTAATACCTCACCCTTCAGGTAACACCACCGGGTAGCACAGGAACATCCCCGAGCACTTATTGACCTATTCGCACCCTTAAATATCGTTAAATTATTGATTTATATAGATATTTTATAATTGGCACAGGGTTTGCTATATATGGGATACAAGAATAATAAAATCAGCAACACCGCGACTCGACTCTGACATAACAAAAACAATAGGCCAGATCGGTAGCAAACAGATTTTTTTGGAGAAAGTAGGCTTTTCCAGGTTTGACCTGGCAACCAGATAAAACAATAAAACTACCTAAAGGTAGCTGAGCTGGTTGGATCACACCGTGACAATTGCAGCGCTGGCGTCCAAAAAAATACGTTTTCTCTTGGCCTTTCAGGGTCAGATAAAGCTCGAGCAGCACAGCCGGTCATCAAAAATAACAACAGACCGTTCAACAATAAAAAGATGAAGCAACTAATTTGAGGGGAGCCACGGCTCCCCTCAGTGCTTTCTGCTATTTACCTTGTCATCAGACTGTTCGGTTTGCTTCGACTCTTGGATTGAGCAAGGCCTCAGCGAGCTTTTTCTTGAGCAGCTGGCGAATCCTATCACCCAGCTTTTGCTATTCCTTCAGTGCCCGCGCATCAAACTCAAGGCTATAGATCATCCAGCGCAACCTTCACGTGCTGGGGAGCGGCCAAGCGCTCACAAACCGTGGCGATTAAGGCTTCATCTTCCTCGACCGTCAGCACGGGCTGGAATGGCAGCTGTCCGCGCTCACATATTGCAAGACTTGGCAAATTAGCTGGGAGGGAGTGACGCCGAGCTTTTCCAGCTCCTGATAAGCACGAGCCTTAAGTTCATCGTCGATGTGAATATTGATGGACGCCATGGTGCGCCCCTTACCGTAATGACATTCGTATTTACAGCCCCAGGATAGCCGTACCTGGGCAAGCACGTTAACGCCATCTAAGCGGCAGACACCAGCCAAATGCTCCTAGATATCTCAGAATAAAGTGGACTCAGTTGTACAAGTCGACGCCATTTAGAGTCCGAAAATTCAACCTCCCTTAAATGACAAAACCCCGGAAGACCTTTCGGTCAACCGGGGTTTCTTGGCAGGGCAGTGAGTCATTAACTTTTGCCGAAGTGGCAAATAACTTTGCCCACCTACAAAAAGTGTCGACGGGCGACAAACCTGACATTCGCCACCCTAGCAAAATCAATGGCTTACGTGCGAATTGGGCACAATTATTGGCATGATTGAGCCACATAAAGTGGCATTTTCTGTCGAAATAACCGCAATTAGTGTCATTTTCCGCAAGCCCCCGAAACGAGCCGCTCGCAGCACTACATTTCGGTAAGACAGCGGACGTGCTGGAGGCAGGCCTCAAGCCACGGCCTGGATTGACAACCTGTCAATGAACCCCAGATTACGGCGAATCCACCGCATAGGAAACAGCCACTTTCCACCTCCGACGGACGGAAAGCTTGGTGGCTGTATGAAGGCTCGTTAGCCCTTTGCCAGCAGCTCCATTGAGCTGGACGAATCAGCAAATCGATAGCCCATTGCCTTGTAACCGGCCTGACGTTTGCTCCACATACGCAGCAAAGCAGGATGCCCGGCATCGATGAAGTCGATGATGCGCACATCCGCCTTAGTCGCATGTTCCCGGTGCAGGCGGCCCGCATACTGCTGGAGAGTGCCCTTCCAGGAAACGGGCATGGCCAGTACCAAGGTATCCAATGCTGGATGGTCGAACCCCTCTCCGACCAGTTTCCCGGTTGCCAGGATCACCCGTGGGGCATCAGCTGGCAGTGCTTCCAGTCCGCCGATTAGCACGGCGCGTTGCTTCTTGGACATCCGCCCATGCAGGGTGAACAGATTCTCGACCCGATTAACCAACTGCTCCTCGATGGCGCTGAGATGATCTGTTCGCTCAGTCAGCACCAGGATCTTCCGTCCTTGGTCAAAAGCGTCTCCAACCTCAGCAACAATCTTGGCTGTTCGCTCTGTGTCGCTGCACACCTGCAAGAAGACATCCTGGATGCCTGTCCCTTCGGGCATGACTATCGGTCGAGAAAGCCACTGCGGCGTCACGGCCAGATCAGCTGGAGCACTCTCCGGCCTGCTCGCGGTATGCCGAATGGGCCCGCACTGCATGAAGATAATCGGCTGCTGGCCATCACGACGTATGGGCGTAGCGGTCAGACCCAAGACATATTTGGCCCCAGCAGCCTTGAGGAGGGCCTCGAATGAAAAGGCTGACAGGTGATGGCATTCATCAACGATGATTTGCCCGTAGTTTTTCACCTGCTCGCTGACTTCACCTTGCCGTGACAAGGACTGCATCACGGCAATATCGATGATGCCGGTCGGCTTGGCCTTACCACCGCCTATGGTGCCGACCTTCGTTTTGTCTGCGCCCAGAAACGCCTGCAACCGCTCGTTCCACTGCTGGAGCAATTCCGTCCGGTGCACCAGCACCAACGTGTTTACACCTCGCCTGGCAATCAGCGCGGCTGCCGTGACGGTTTTCCCAAAAGCAGTGGGCGCACAGAGGACGCCGGTGTCGTGCGCCAACATGCCTTCGAGAGCAGCCTCTTGATCCTGGCGTAACGTGCCCGCAAAGCGGACATCGATGGGCTCTCCGGCGAAGCGCTCATCGCGCAGCACCAGCGCAATCCCGTTGTCATGCAGCAACGTCCTCACGTCATCCAAGCTGTTGCCGCTGACCGAAAACTGACCCAGTAGAGGCTGTTCTGCCGACTGAAAACTGACCCAGGTGTTCAACTGCTTCTGCTCAATTTTTGAGCAGGAGAACACAGGGTGATCAGTATGGAAATGATGGGCAAAATTCGCCGGATGTATTTCCGCGACAAGCTGTCGCTGCATGAGATAGCCAAGCGCACCGGGTTGGCGCGCAACACGATTCGCAAGTGGGTCAGAGCACCTGAGGCCAAGCCGCCGGTCTACCAACGCCGCGCGATCTTCAACAAACTCAGCCTTTTTCACGCCACGCTGGAGCAGGCGCTAAAAGCCGATTCGCTGCGGCCCAAG
>NZ_JAYEET010000009.1:0-150293 GCF_034653255.1 Pseudomonas spirodelae
ATGTTCGACAGCAGCGGCGAAAGCGGGCCGCCTTGCGGCGCCCCCTCCTGCCGATGGCTGACAACCCCGCCCGACATGACGCCCGCTTCGAGGTAACGGCGGATGAGTCTGAGCACCTGTTTGTCTTCGACATGGCGCTCAACACAGAACATCAGGATGTCGTGGTTGACCCGATCAAAGAACTTCTCCAGATCGAGTTCCACGCAACACCTATGACCCGCCGCCACATGGGTGCGGGCCATCTCGACAGCCTGGTGAGCGCTTCTGCCCGGACGGAAGCCGTAGCTATAGTCCGAGAACAGCGGATCGAAGATCGGCGTGAGCTGTTGCAGCAGGGCTTGCTGGATCAGGCGATCCACGACACTGGGAATGCCCAGTTGCCGCATACCGCCCTGCGGTTTGGGAATTTCGACCGCCCGCACTGCCTGGGGATGGTATTCACCTGCCAGCAGCCTGACCTTCAGGATGGGCCAATACTGTTTCACGTAGCCTGCCAAGTCGGCGACCGTCATGCCATCGGCACCCGGCGCCCCCTTGTTGCTGACCACGCGCTGATACGCACGCTTGAGATTCGCCGGTGCAAGCACCCGCTCCATCAGCGTGTCCGGCTCCGCGTTCATCCACGTCACCGACGCCGCCGATACCTCTGCGCTGTCAGGCGTCATCCTAGGCCTCTGGCCGGGACTCGGGGTGACAGTCTTCTCTTGGAGAAATTTCTGCATTTCGGTTATCGACGAGACGCTGACGCCTACTGGCGGCATGACCTGTTCGGCCCTTGATGGCGTGGTTGACCGCCACTTACTACGGCCTCGGCTGACTTCTGCACGCCCATCCCGTCGCCTCTCGACAATCGGTAGCACAATGGCAAGCGTACAGATCTCCCAGGGTAATTCGCGCGACCTTCCTGCTTATGCCTGTCGGATCTACGTCGCAGCGTTCCGTGCAAGTATCGGGCTTTGGCGATTATGGCCACCTCACCCCGCTGCGCCGCCTCATCCGCTTCCTGTTCGTCAGGCCAGCATTTTGCCTCGGGCTTCCTTCAGATTCGCAGTCGCCCGCGACACCCTTGCCTTCAGCTAACACTTCCCCTTGCCGGGTGTGTAGAGGACTTTCACCTCCAAGTCGCCAGGCTCACCACCACAGTGAACCCGACAGCGCCAGTCACGGCGCTACGCGCCATGCCTGGCGCACCATAAAAAAGCCGCCCAACAAGGGCGGCTTTGCGCTATTGCCAGGGCGTCGGCTCAGTTCCCTTCGCGGCGCAGCGCTTGTGGGGTGAAATCGCGCGGCGTCAGCTTGGCGTTGAAGTTGTACATCGGCTCGTTGTTATCCATGCCATCGACGAAGTAACGCTCGCCTTTGAAGTCGTAGATGGTTTCCAAGGTGCTGCCGAACATCGGCACGTCGTAGTAGCTGATCGGGTGGCTTTCCTGCACGCCACTCAGCTCACCGCTCTTGTCATACAAATCGACGGCAAGCACCTGCCAGCTGTCCTCGTCGATATAGAAACGACGCTTGGCGTACGGATGGCTGAAGCCTTTACGCAGCTGGGCGTCGACTATCCACACGCGGTGCAACTCGTAACGCAACAGGTCAGGGTTAACGGTGTTGCGCCGCAGGATATTGTCGTAGGGAATGCCCTTCTGGTGGACGGCATAGCTGTTGTACGGCACCAGTTTTTCTTGCTTGCCGACCAGCGTCCACTCGTAGCGGTCCGGCGCACCGTTGTAGGCGTCGACCACGTCAGCAGTGGCCATGCCGTTGGTGTCAGGCTGAAGGGTGTCATAAGCCAGCATTGGCAAGCGGCGCACGCGGCGCTCGCCACGGTTGAAGCGCCAGGCCTTGCGGATCGCCAGCACCTGATCGAGGGTTTCTTGCACCACCAGTGCCGAGCCGGACAGCTTGGCCGGCGCGACGACCTTGTACTTGTAGTAGAACAGGGTGTTATCCAGGTCCTGCGGCGTGACGCCTTCACGACCGTAGAGGAAGTAAATATCACGTTCTAGGTTGAGCAGGTTGTAGGCACCGTTAGACAGCACGGCCGCCTGGTTGGTGACAAAGCTGATCTGGTCGCCACGGTAACGCATGATGTGGTTCCAGATGGCTTCCTGGCCGGTTTTCGGCAGCGGGAAAGGAATCCCGGCCGCCACACCATCGACCCCATTACCGCCGGAAATCAGCTCGGCAGCCTGCGCGTTGAAGCGCGTGGCGTCATAGATGCGTTGCGGGGCGGCGGCACTGCGATGGGTCGGGAATACCCGCAAGAAGTAGTCGGGGTTCTTTTCCAGTAATACCTGCAAGCCTGCCGGCAGCAGCGCCTGATATTGCGCCAGGTTCTGGCTGTTGACCTGGTACAGCACGGGGTCGCTGCTGAAAGGATCAGGGTGATGCATGCCCGGCTGGTAGTTGGCTGGCGGCTGCGCCACGCCACCGTTCCAGGCCGGAATAGTGCCGGCGGCATTACCCGCGCGCTCACCGCCCAGCGGGGTCAGGTCCTGGCCCAGACGGGTGGCCTGGGCACTGTCGACCTTAGCCTGAGCCTGCAGCGTACAGGCTGCCAGTAGCAGAATTGTAAATACTCTCAACACAGCGATCTCCTCGCAGCCTGGCCAGTGGCAGGGCTGCTGTTGTTATGGCTCGGGCAATCCTGCCCAGGTGTATGTGCTGTTTTAGTGAGGAGCCGTCCTGGCGAATGTCGGATTATTCCGATCTAGTGCAATCATCCTTGGCTTATGGTCTTGCAGCGCTGGCGCTCCAGCGCGGGAGGAATCAGCTGATGCGTTGGAACTTCAAATCCCACACGCCATGCCCGAGGCGCTCGCCGCGGCGTTCGAATTTGGTGGTCGGGCGCTCTGTCGGGCGCGGCACATACTGGCCATCTTCAGCCAGGTTCTGATAGCCAGGGGCGGCACTCATTACCTCGAGCATGTACTCGGCATAGGGCTGCCAATCGGTGGCCATGTGCAACACACCGCCGACCTTGAGTTTTTGCCGCACCAGCTCAGCAAACGCCGGCTGAACGATCCGACGCTTGTTATGTTTGGCCTTGTGCCATGGGTCCGGGAAGAACAGCAGCACGCGGTCAAGGCTGGCATCGGCCACACAGTCACGCAGCACTTCCATGGCATCGCAGCTGTACACGCGCATGTTGTCGAGGTTCTGCGTCATCAGGCCGTTGAGCAGCGCACCAACGCCGGGGCGGTGCACCTCGACCCCGATAAAGTCCTGCTCGGGCGCAGCAGCGGCCATTTCCAGGGTCGAGTGGCCCATGCCAAAGCCGATCTCAAAGGTGCGTGGCGCACTGCGACCGAACACCTGATCGAAGTCGCGCAGGCCATCCTCCAGTTGCAGGCCGAATTTCGGCCAGCCTTGATCGAGGCCGCGCTGCTGCCCTTCAGTCATACGCCCGGCACGCATGACAAAACTTTTGATCGCGCGGTGCTTGGAAGTGTCTTCAGCCGGTTCGGGCTGTTGTGGCAAGTCAGTCATGCTGTGCTCTTAAAGTGCTTTTAGAGTGCTTTTAGAGTGCTTTTACGATTTCGCGAGCTAGAGCCATGCAAGGCAAAAACAGGCGAGGAAGCGGAGTTTACGAGTTGTAAATGAGCATTCCGAGCCTGTTTTTAACGCAGCAGGGCCGAAGCGCAGCAAAGCGTAAACGCGCTCTTACTTGATCAGGCCGTCCAGCGGCGACGAAGCGCTGGCATAGAGTTTCTTCGGCATGCGTCCGGCCAGATAGGCCATACGTCCGGCGATGATGGCGTGCTTCATCGCCTCGCCCATCAAAATTGGGTGCTGTGCATGGGCAATCGCGCTGTTCATCAATACCGCCTCGCAGCCCAGTTCCATGGCAATGGCCGCATCCGAAGCCGTGCCCACGCCGGCATCAACCAGCACCGGAACCGTGGCCTCTTCGAGGATGATGCGCAGGTTATACGGGTTGCAGATGCCCAAACCGGTACCGATCAAACCGGCTAGCGGCATCACCGCGATGCAGCCCATGGCCGCCAGTTCGCGGGCAATGATCGGGTCATCGCTGGTGTAGACCATTACGTCGAAACCATCCTTGACCAGCACTTCAGCGGCCTTGAGGGTTTCGATCACGTTAGGGAACAGGGTCTTCTGGTCGGCCAGCACTTCCAGCTTGACCAGCTTGTGGCCGTCGAGCAGTTCGCGGGCCAGGCGGCAGGTGCGCACCGCCTCAACGGCGTCGTAGCAACCGGCGGTGTTCGGCAGGATGGTGTAGCGCTCGGGGCTGATCACATCCAGCAGGTTCGGCTCGCCCGGATTTTGCCCGATATTGGTACGGCGCACCGCCACGGTAACGATCTCGGCACCCGAGGCTTCAATGGCCAGACGGGTTTCTTCGAGGTCTTTGTACTTGCCGGTACCGACCAGCAGGCGCGATTGATAGGTACGGCCCGCCAGGGTGAAAGGCTTGTCGTTAGGAACGTGGCTCATGGGTAATCCTCTTGAAGTGGGTGGGTAGTCATCAGGCAGCTGGCTAGCGGCCTCAACCACCACCAATGGCATGCACCACTTCAACCTGATCACCTTCACTTAGGGCGGTGGTGAGGTGCTGGCTGCGCGGCACGATATCCAGATTGAGCTCTACCGCGACGCGGCGGCCGGCCAGATCCAGACGCTCGATCAACCCGCCGACGGTTGCGCCGTCGGGCAATTCGAATGGTTCACCGTTTAACAGAATACGCATGACGGCTCGCTCCCAACGGGAAAAGGGCCGGCATTCTAGCCTGATCACCGGCGTTGACCAAGGCTAAAGGCGGCTGCCCGTCACGCTTTCTGACTTACGGGTCAGCGCTCACCACGCCCCGACAGCTGCCAGGCAGCCACACCCAGACACGCCCAACCGGCGAGAAACGCTACGCCGCCCAAGGGGGTAACCATGCCCAGCGCACTGATACCACTCAAGGTCAGCGCATAAAGGCTGCCAGAGAACAGCAGGATACCGAGAGCAAATAAGCTGCCCGCACAGCTGACCAGACGCGACGGGCGCAGCAAGGCCAGCAGGCCGACGCAAAACAGCGCCAAGGCGTGCAGCAACTGATACTGCGTGCCGGTCTGGAACACCGCGAGGTACGCTGGCGTCAGCTGACTCTTCAAGCCATGCGCCGCAAAAGCGCCCAGGGCTACACCGGTAAAGCCGGCACACGCAGACAGTAATAACCACAGACGCGCCATGCATCACTCCAGCGATAAAGACAAGGCTGGCTATAATGGCCGGCAAATTCGTCCTGGCCAAGCACGCATGGTTCGCTCCCTCTTCCGCCGACTGCTCAAACTCTTGCTCTGGTTGATGATCGCCTCGGTATTGCTGGTGCTATTGCTGCGCTGGGTGCCACCACCCGGCACCGCCCTGATGGTCGAGCGCAAGGTCGAGTCCTGGCTCAACGATCAGCCCATCGACCTGCAGCGCAGCTGGCGGCCCTGGAGTGAACTGCCTGACGACTTGAAGATGGCAGTTATCGCCGGCGAGGACCAAAAGTTTGCCGAGCACTGGGGCTTCGACATCGCCGCCATCCAGGCCGCTTTGGCGCACAACCAGCAAGGCGGCTCACTGCGTGGCGCCAGCACCCTCAGCCAACAGGTGGCGAAAAACCTGTTCCTCTGGTCCGGCCGCAGTTGGCTGCGCAAGGGCATCGAAGTGTGGTTCACCGGGCTGGTCGAACTGCTTTGGCCAAAGCAGCGGATTCTTGAGGTGTACCTTAATAGCGTTGAATGGGGTGACGGGGTATTCGGCGCCGAGGCCGCGGCGCGGCATCACTTCAACATAGGCGCACCTTATCTGTCACGCCAGCAGGCCAGCTTGCTCGCAGCAGTACTGCCCAACCCGCGCGAATGGAGCGCCGGCCGCCCCAGCGCCCACGTCAGCCGCCGCGCCAGCTGGATTCGCCAACAAATGCGCCAGCTGGGCGGCAACCATTACCTCAATCGCTTACAGCCAAACCGTCCCGAGTGGTTACGTGAGTGGCTCCCCAGCGGGTTCTAACTAACGCTGCTTGAGTAGATGACGCGGCACGGCGTAGAGAAAATACAGCTCACCATCCTGCAGGTGCGCGGTCATGCCCAACTCGGGATAGACCCAAGCCTGCCCCTCGGCCAGCTCCAGCGTCAGGCGCGGCTGGCCGATACTGGCCGCTAGCCGCGCCGCATCCAGCGGCGCAGGCGGCAACAGAGTCAGCGCAATGATCGGCCGATTGGCCAAGGACACCAGCAGCTGACTGCCCAGTGGCTGCGCCTTATCCGTCGGTTTTAGCCCAGCGGCCGTCAGCAAGCTCTCGCGCTCAGCGTCCTCCAGCCCCACCTCAGCCTCCAGCGACCAGGCTTCATTGCCATCCTGCAACTCACCACGATAGAGCAGGCGCGCACCATCCAGGTTGGGCTGCAGCCACAGCTCGCCCTCCAGGGCATCACGCAGGTGCACCACGCTCAGCCGATCATCGGCCAGGGGCGTCAGCACCTCGGTTTGCCATTGCGCCAGCCAGGGCAAAGGCTGCGCGGCCGGCTGCGGACGCATCA
Organism: Pseudomonas spirodelae; assembly: GCF_034653255.1. Taxonomy (NCBI): domain Bacteria; kingdom Pseudomonadati; phylum Pseudomonadota; class Gammaproteobacteria; order Pseudomonadales; family Pseudomonadaceae; genus Pseudomonas; species Pseudomonas spirodelae. The sequence continues at coordinate 6,538 of NZ_JAYEET010000009.1, forward strand.
GCCATGCGCCCCAGGCAAAGAACATGGCTGCAACGACAGTAACGATCAGCCAGTGCAACGGCCGCAATGGGGGGAATTTCATTGAGTTTTCCTTGACCATAAAAAATCGCCGGGAGCGATTTTTAACGTCGCATAGCGACGGCCCGAAGGGTGGCCGCCAGGGATGGCAGGCCATAAAAAAGCCGCACCTAGGTGCGGCTTTTGACATTAGCGCGATTTACGCGGCGATCGAACCCTTGAGCTTGTTCATCGCGTTTTTTTCCAGCTGACGAATGCGCTCGGCCGACACGTTGTACTTGGCCGCCAAGTCATGCAGCGTGGCTTTCTCTTCAGCCAGCCAGCGCTGGTAAAGGATGTCACGGCTGCGCTCGTCCAAGCCTTCCAGCGCTTCGTGCAGATTGGCACTAGAGCTGTCGGTCCAGTCAGAGTCCTCCAACTGCCGCGCCGGGTCGTAGCGGTTATCTTCCAGGTAATTAGCCGGCGACTTGAACGCACTTTCATCGTCCGCCTCGGCAGCCGGGTCGAAGGCCATGTCATGCCCGGTCAGGCGGCTTTCCATCTCGCGTACTTCGCGCGGCTCCACGCCCAGGCTTTCGGCCACGGCATGCACTTCATCGTTGTTCAGCCAGGCCAAACGCTTCTTCTGGCTGCGCAGGTTGAAAAACAGCTTGCGCTGAGCCTTGGTGGTGGCGACTTTGACAATGCGCCAGTTGCGCAGGATGAACTCGTGAATCTCGGCGCGGATCCAGTGCACGGCGAACGACACCAGGCGCACACCCATTTCCGGGTTGAAGCGTTTGACCGCCTTCATCAGGCCAACATTGCCTTCTTGAATCAGATCAGCCTGGGCCAAGCCATAGCCGGAGTAGCTGCGGGCGATGTGCACCACAAAGCGCAGGTGCGCCAAGACCATTTGCCGTGCGGCTTCAAGGTCTTGGTTGTAGAAGAGATTTTCCGCCAGCTCACGCTCCTGCTCGGGGGTCAACAGCGGGATGCCGTTTACCGCATGCACGTAAGCCTCCAGGTTGGCACCCGGAACCAGAGCATGAACAGGTTGCATAGAAGTGGACATTTGGATCCTCCTACTTACGAAATCGTGTGGCAGTCTAGCACCGCTCAATAAGACGTTGGGCCTATCTACAAGTTCCCTTACACATAGTCAATATCAAGCAAAACAATAACTTACTACCTTGGAGCCAGCTCGTTCAAGTGCCTTGCTACAGCCAGCCAGGCGCCAATATAGCCCAACAGTACCGCGCCGAGCAGTAGGGATAGACCATCGGCCATCGGCACGCCATCCAGAGCGAAGTCGCTGCCGTACAAACCCGCCAGACGCACCACGGCGTCGTTCAGCCAGCCCAGGCCATAAGCCAGCAGCAACCACGCCAGCAGCCCAGCGCCTAAACCGTAGAGCGTACCCATATAAAGAAAGGGCCGACGCACATAGCTGTCGGTACCGCCGACCAGCTTGATCACTTCGATCTCGGTGCGGCGATTTTCGATATGCAGACGAATGGTATTGCCGATCACCAGCAGCAGCGCCAGAACCAACAGCAGGGTCAAACCGAAGACAAAACGTTCGCCCAGCTTAAGCATCGCGCTCAACCGCTCGACCCAGAGCAGATCCAACTGCGCTTGCTGCACGCGCGGCAACTCGGCCAGACGCAAGCGCAAGGCCTCCAGGGCAACTTTGTCGACTTCCTGCGGGGTGACCACAATCACCCCCGGCAGCGGGTTATCCGGTAGCTCTTTCAGCGCCTCGCCCAACCCCGACTGTTGCTGAAACTCGGCAAGTGCCTGCTCACGGCTGATCCACTCCGCTTCCGCCACATCATCCATCTCGGCGATTTGCTCGCGCAGCGCCTGCCCCTGAGACTCAGTGGCATCGATCTGCAAAAACAGAGAAATCTGCGCCGCACGCTGCCAGGACACACCCAGGCGCTCGACGTTATCCAACAGCAAGGCAAGGCCCATGGGCAGGCTCAGCGCCACCGCCATCACCAGGCAGGTGAAGAAGCTACCAATGGGCTGTTTGCCAAGCCGGCGCAGGCTGTCGACCAGGCTGGCGCGGTGGCTTTCCAGCCAGGCATGCAACTGATGGGAAAAGCTCGGGCCGTCATCCGGGGTTGGCGACTCGGATTTTTTCGCCGCGGCACCAACGCGCTGCGCCGGTTGCGGCGGTGGCATACGGGTGGCGCTCATGCCGCCTCCCCGTCGCCGATCAGGCGGCCGCGTTGCAGGGTCAACATACGGTGGCGCATGCGGGCGATCAGCGCCAAATCGTGACTGGCAATCAGCACCGTGGTACCCAGGCGGTTGATGTCTTCAAACACACCCATGATCTCGGCCGCCAGACGCGGGTCAAGGTTGCCGGTGGGTTCGTCCGCCAACAACAAGGCCGGACGGTGCACCACCGCGCGAGCAATACCGACACGCTGCTGCTGACCGGTGGACAGGTCACCGGGGAATTGCTCAGCCTTGTCGGCCAGCGATACGCGCTCTAGGGCGGTGCGCACACGGCTGCCGATTTCGTCTTTAGACAAGCCCAGAATCTGCAAAGGCAGCGCTACGTTGTCGAACACACTGCGGTCGAAGAGCAATTGGTGATTCTGGAACACCACACCAATCTGCCGGCGCAGAAAGGGAATCTGCGCATTGGTGATATGCGACAAATCCTGCCCGGCCAGCAGCAATTTGCCGCTACTTGGCCGTTCCATCGCCAGCAGCAGGCGCAGCAAGGTACTTTTGCCGGCGCCGGAGTGGCCGGTGACGAACAGAAATTCGCCACGGCGCACATGGAAACTCAGTTCGTGCAGCCCGACGTGGCCGTTGGGGTAGCGTTTACCGACCTGCTCGAATTTGATCATCCTATTTCTCCGCGAACAGCGCCTGAACGAAGGCTTCGGCCTCGAAGGTACGCAGGTCGTCGATGCCCTCGCCGACGCCGATATAACGAATCGGCAGGGCGAACTGCTTGGCCAGGGCGAAGATCACCCCGCCCTTGGCGGTGCCGTCCAGTTTGGTCAGGGCCAGGCCGGTGAGGCTGACGGTCTGGTTGAACTGCTTGGCCTGGTTGATCGCGTTCTGCCCGGTGCCGGCATCCAGCACCAGCAACACCTCGTGCGGTGCGGTGTCATCCAGTTTGCCGATCACCCGACGCACCTTCTTCAACTCTTCCATCAAGTTGTCTTTGGTGTGCAGACGACCAGCGGTGTCGGCGATCAGCACATCCATCCCGCGTGATTTCGCCGCTTGCACAGCATCGAAGATCACCGAAGCAGAGTCAGCACCGGTGTGCTGGGCGATCACCGCGATCTGGTTGCGCTCGCCCCACACCTGCAGCTGCTCGACAGCCGCCGCGCGGAAGGTGTCGCCGGCGGCCAGCATGACCTTCTTGCCATCCTGCTGGAGTTTTTTCGCCAGTTTGCCGATGGTGGTGGTCTTACCCGCACCATTCACGCCGACCACCAGAATCACGTAGGGCTGCTTGCTGCTGTCGATCTTCAGCGGCTGCTCGACCGGCTTGAGCAGCGTGGTCAATTCTTCCTGCAAGGCTTTATAGAGCGCGCCACTGTCGGCCAGCTCCTTGCGCGCCACGCGCTTGGTCAGGTTCTGCACAATCGCGGTGGTGGCCTCGACGCCCACGTCGGCGGTTAGCAGGCGGGTTTCGATGTCTTCCAGCAGGTCATCGTCGATGACTTTCTTGCCAAGGAATAGGCTGGCCATGCCTTCGCCAAGGCTGGCGCTGGTTTTCGACAAGCCCTGCTTGAGGCGCTCAAGAAAGCCGGCACGATTTTCTTCAGTACTTTTGACCGGCGCCTCTACCTTGACCGGCTCAACCACTGGCGCCTGAACCGGGGCTGGCGGCTCAACGACCGGTTCCACCACCACCGGCTGCTCAACATGGGCATGCAGCACTTCGCTGCCGGCATTGATGCGGAACCGTGACGGCCGTGGTAACGGGTTCGCTTCGCTGGCTTCAGGCTGTGCAGCTACGGCCGGCGCGGCCGGAGCAACCGGGGTAGCCGGTTGTTCGCTAACAGGCGCGGGTTGCGGCGCAGGGCTGGCCGGCGCTTGCGGCTTTTTACGCAGCCAGCCGAACAGGTCTTTCTTCTCCGCAGGCTTGTCGCCAGAAGGAGTGGGGGTCTTCTTGTCGTCGTTGGAACCAAACATGGAGGACGGCTATCTCAAAGGAGCGACGCGCGCAGCAACAGGCTCTGAAGGCATTACTCACGCAGCATTAAAAGCTGAAGAGTGTACGCAGTAACAATCAGATGCCTGAGTAGGCGTGGTCGTCAGTAAAACGGATGCGTATCCTAGCACCTCCGCGCCCGCCGACGCTAAGACCAAGCGGGCCCGTCCGACAGGTCGAGAATCTATGTCAATAATTGCCCAACGCACTGCCGCTTTATTGCTGGGCGTGCTCTGCACACCGCTGCTGGCCTTTGCCGCCGCGCCGCAGCCGACTCACGAATTCAGCCTGGACAATGGCCTTAAAGTCATCGTGCGTGAGGACCACCGCGCGCCCGTGGTGGTCTCCCAGCTTTGGTACAAGGTTGGCTCCAGCTACGAGACGCCCGGCCAGACCGGCCTGTCCCATGCCCTCGAACACATGATGTTCAAGGGCAGCCGCAAGCTTGGCCCCGGCGAAGCCTCGCGCATCCTGCGCGAGCTGGGCGCCGAGGAAAACGCCTTTACCAGCGACGATTACACCGCCTATTACCAAGTGCTGGCGCGTGATCGCCTGGCCGTCGCCCTGGAGCTGGAAGCTGACCGTCTGGCCAGCCTCAAGCTGCCGGCCGACGAGTTCGCTAAAGAAATCGAGGTCATCAAGGAAGAGCGCCGCCTGCGCACCGACGACAAGCCGTCGAGCCTGGCCTACGAGCGTTTCAAGGCCATGGCCTACCCCGCCAGTGGTTATCACACGCCGACTATCGGCTGGATGGCCGATCTCGAGCGCATGACCGTCGAGGAGCTGCGCGCCTGGTATGAGGCCTGGTACGCGCCAAACAACGCCACCCTGGTGGTCGTCGGCGATGTCAGTGCCAGCGAAGTGAAGACCCTCGCCGAACGTTATTTCGGCGCCATTCCCAAGCGCAGCGTGCCCACCGCCAAAGCCCCGCGTGAACTGGCGGCACCCGGTGAGCGGCGCATTACCCTGCACCTGAAAACCCAGCTGCCAAGCCTGATGATGGGCTTCAACGTGCCAGGCCTGGCCACCGCCGAACAACCGCGCCAGGTGCACGCGCTGCGCCTCGCCGCTGCCCTGCTCGATGGCGGCTACAGCGCCCGCCTGCCGACACGCCTGGAACGTGGCGAGGAACTGGTATCCGGCGCGTCGGCCTGGTACGACGGTTTCTCCCGTGGCGACAGCCTGTTCATCCTCTCCGCCACGCCTAACGTGCAGACTGGCAAAACCCTGGAGCAAGTGGAGGCCGGTTTGTGGCGTGAGCTAGAGGACCTGCAGAACACCCCACCGAGCGCCGAGGAACTGGCCCGCGTAAGGGCGCAAGTGATTGCTGGGTTGGTCTACGAGCGCGACTCCATCACCAGCCAGGCCACCGCCATTGGCCAGCTGGAAACCGTCGGTCTGTCGTGGAAGCTGATCGATCAGGAGCTGGCCGAACTGGAAGCCGTCACCCCGGCCGACATCCAACAAGCCGCCAGCACCTTCTTTACCCGCGACCGCCTGAGCGTCGCCCATGTTCTACCTGAGGAGAAGGGCAATGAGTGAGCGCAACGGCCTACGTTACGGCCTGCTCGGCCTGGCGCTACTGATATTGCTGGCGCTGCTGGCTCTGGTGATCAACCGCCCGGATAGCAGCCCAACACCCGCTCCGGCCGCTGAATCGAACAGCATCGAATCCCTGGCCGCCCTCGGCGATCAGCCACCAAGTCGCCGCGACCTGAATATCCAGACCTGGCAAACCGCCGAAGGCGCCAAGGTGCTGTTCGTTGAAGCCCGCGAACTGCCGATGTTCGACCTGCAACTGACCTTTGCCGCCGGCAGCAGCCATGACGACGGCATCGCCGGCTTGGCCATGCTGACCAATGCCATGCTCAACGAAGGCGTACCGGGTAAGGATGTTGGCGCGATTGCCGCAGGCTTCGAAAACCTCGGCGCCAACTTTGGCAACGGCGCTTACCGCGACATGGCCATTACCAGCCTGCGCAGCCTCAGCGCTGCGGACAAACGCGAACCGGCCATGCAGCTATTCAATCAGGTCATCGGCCAGCCGACCTTCCCCGAAGACTCGCTGGCGCGGATCAAGAACCAGCTACTGGCTGGCTTCGAATACCAGAAGCAGAACCCGGGCAAACTGGCCAGCCTGGCACTGTTCGAGCGGCTGTACGGCACGCACCCTTACGCGCATCCCAGCGACGGCAATGCCGAGTCGATTCCGGCGATCAGCCGTGAACAGCTGCAAGCCTTCCACGCCAAAGCCTACACCGCCAATAACGCGATCATCGCGCTGGTTGGTGACCTCTCGCGCAGTGATGCCGAAGCTCTAGCCAATGCGGTGTCCGCCGCCCTGCCAAAAGGCCCGGCGCTGCCACGAATCGCCCAGCCGCAAGAGCCCAAGGCCGGCTTGCAGCACATCGAGTTCCCCTCGAACCAGACTCACCTGATGATCGCCCAGCTCGGCATTGACCGCCGCGACCCGGACTACGCCGCGCTTTACCTGGGTAACCAGGTATTCGGCGGCGGTGGTTTCGGCACGCGCCTGATGACCGAAGTGCGCGAGAAACGCGGCCTGACCTACGGCGTCTACTCAGGCTTCAGCGCCATGCAGGCGCGCGGCCCATTTATGATCAACCTGCAGACCCGCGCCGAACTCAGCGATGGCTCTCTGCAACTGGTCAAAAGCATGCTGGCCGACTTTATCAAGGATGGCCCGACTGCCGACGAGCTGAACAACGCCAAGCGCGAGCTGGCCGGCAGTTTCCCGCTGTCCACCGCCAGTAACGCCGCCATCGTCGGTCAGCTGGGTTCGATGGGCTTTTACGACCTGCCGCTGAGCTACCTGGAAGACTTTATGCGCGACGTACAGGCGCTCGACGTGGCGCTGGTCAAAGCGGCCATGGCCAGACACCTCGACCCAGAAGCCCTAGTGATCGTCACTGCTGGCCCGACCGTGGCGCAGAAAGAACTGCCACCGCCCACCGACACCCCCGCCGAGCAACCTTCTGCAGTACCGGAGCATTAATGAGCAAGCGACCCAAACCGCCGAAAGCCAACCCCGCCCATAGTGGCGATGGCCAGCTGCGGATCATCGGCGGGCAATGGCGCTCACGCCAGTTCAACTTCCCCATGGCCGCTGGGCTGCGGCCAACGCCGAACCGGGTACGCGAGACCCTGTTCAACTGGCTGGCGCCCTATGTCGAGGGGGCCAAGGTACTCGACCTGTTCGCCGGTAGCGGCGCGCTGTTTCTCGAAGCGCTGTCGCGCGGTGCCGGCAGCGCCCTGGCGCTGGACCTCAACCCAGCCGCCATCAACAGCCTGCGCAGCCACCTGCAAACGCTGAACTGCGACAACGGCCAACTGCAACAGATCAATGCCCTGCTCTTCCTGCAAAACCCGGCTACGACGCCATTTGACCTGGTATTCCTCGACCCGCCGTTCAACCAGGACCTATTGCTTCCGGCCTGCCAGGCCCTTGAAAACAACGGCTGGCTGGCCACCGATGCCTGGGTCTATACCGAGAGCGAAAACGCTCCGTCCAGCCTCGGCATGCCCGGCAACTGGCGCTTGCACCGCGAACAAAAGGCCGGACAGGTGTATTACGCACTGTGGCAGCGCACCGCCGCCTAGCACTTTTGTAGGGTGGGTTAGTCTACGGGGTAACCCACCACGCCATAGGTCACGCTGCATAGCCGCCTAGGTCGGCTATGCCATTCAGCCGCTGCATTTAACTTCCGTTTCACCGCCTCAAGCCCTAGCCTGAGTGCTTACCCGCCTGATACCGCAACCATGAAAACGTCCTTCAAACCTGCCTGGTGGCTGCCCGGCCCGCACCTGCAAACGCTGTGGAACCCGATGTGTCGCCAACCCGCGAAACTGGCGCGCACACGCGAACGGCTGTGGCTGGAGGATGGCGACTTTCTCGATCTGGACTGGCACGGCCCACACCAGGCCGACGCACCGCTGGTGTTGGTGCTGCATGGCCTGACCGGCTCATCCGATTCGCTGTATGTGCTGGGTTTGCAGCAGAAACTGGCGGCCCAGGGCTGGGCCAGCGTGGCACTGAACTGGCGCGGCTGTTCGGGTGAGCCCAATCTGCTGGCACGGGGTTACCACTCCGGCGCCAGCGAGGACCTGGCGGAAACCGTGCACCACCTACGCGCCCAGCGGCCGATGGCCCCGCTGTATGCGGTGGGTTATTCGCTGGGCGGCAATGTGCTGCTCAAGTATTTGGGGGAAACCGGTGCCGACAGCCAGTTGCAGGGCGCAGCGGCAGTCTCGGTGCCGTTTCGTCTGGACCAATGCGCTGACCGCATCGGCATGGGCTTTTCGCGCGTTTATCAAAGCCACTTTATGCGCGAGATGGTCGCCTACGTGAAGGACAAGCAGCGCCTGTTCGCTCACCAGGGCATGAGTGATCGCCTGTCCACCTTGGAGAAACTCGGCCCGCTGGACAATATGCGCACCTTCTGGGATTTCGACGGCCGCATCACCGCGCCGCTGCATGGCTATGCCGATGCCGAGGACTACTACCGCCGCGCCTCCAGCCGCTATTTCCTCGGCCAGATCGAGACGCCCACGCTGATTATCCAGGCGGCCGACGACCCCTTCGTATTTGCCCATAGCCTGCCGGAAGCGGCTGAACTGTCGCCGAGCATCGAGTTCGAGCTACACGCCCACGGCGGCCACGTCGGTTTTGTCGAAGGCAGCCTGGGTAAGCCGGCTTATTACCTGGAACGACGCATTCCGCAGTGGCTGACCGCACAGGCGGCCAAGCCACTGTAGGGTGGGTTAGCCCCGCAGGAAGCTGAATGACCAAACGAAACGCTTTCTGCGCGCGGCGTAACCCACCATGCGCAATCCCAGCCACCGCGATGGCGGGTTACGCCGCGCGCAAAGGCAGTCCTATCGAAATAGATCGTGGCAATGCGCGGCTAACCCACCCTACGCCAGTTGCAACTCAGATCACCTGCTCCAACGGCACATGCAGCTTGGCGTACAACGCCTCCACGGCCTCGCGCGCTTGCGGGGCGGTGTAGCCGCCTTCCAGCGCCAGCACCTGATAGATGCCACGGCGCAGCATGTCCTCACTGAGGTCGCCCGGGTTACCACGTGTGGTGCAGAGGAAGCGCACCCAGGAGGTCATGATGATCCAGCTATTAAGGGTCAACGCTTCGATCTGCGACGCATCCATCAGCAAGATGCCGGCCTCGACAAACCCCTGATAAATCCCCTGCGCCTGCGCCAAGCAGCGCTGGGCAAATTGCCGGTAGCGCTCAGCCAACGCCGCATCGCTTTCCAGCAAATGCTCAAGGTCGCGGTGCAAAAACCGGTAATGCCACATGGCCGCGAGCAGCGCCTCCAGGTAGAAGGTTTTGTCCTGCACGGTTAGCGCCCGACCTTCCGGACGACGCAGGAAGATATCCACCTGGCTTTCGTACAGGGCGAACAGTTCGGCGATGATCGCCTGCTTATTGCGGAAGTGGTAATACAGATTGCCCGGCGAAATCCCCAGGTGCGCCGCGATGTGATTCGTGCTGACGTTGCGCTCGCCCTGGGCGTTAAACAGCGCCAGGCTCTCTTGAATGATGCGTTCGCGGGTTTTAAGTGGGGCTGACATAACGGCTCGTTCTCAATTCAAAGCCCGGCAAAAGTACACGTTCAACCGCACAAAGAGCTACCCAGCGCCGAGCCCGATCAAGCACTTACACGCCACTGGAATGCGCCAGCCGGCTGATCGTGCCCTGCGATTTGACAGATTAGAGCAATTGCTCTAAAAATCCAGCATCCCTTTTCTGCAGCGGTCTCAGTCATCTGATGCACTGCATTGCTGGAACGCCAAGGAGCAGCATGATGGTCGCCGACGTCTCTTACCTCGAACAAAGCCTGCACAACAGCCAACAGCAGATCAGCCAGCTGGAGAGCAGCTTTACCCGTCAGCGCCAGGCATACAACGCCAACCCAATGCCCTCGGCGGAGCAACGTATGCAATGGCTCAACGCGCTGCGCGAGCTGCTCAGTAACGAGCGGGAGGCGTTGATCAACGCCATCAGCCAGGACTTCAGCAACCGCAGCGCCGATGAAACCCTGCTCGCCGAGCTGATGCCCAGCCTGCATGGCATCCATTACGCGACCAAGCGCATCAAAAAATGGATGAAGCCGTCACGGCGCAGCGTCGGCATGCAATTTATGCCCGCTGCCGCCAAGGTGATCTATCAACCGCTGGGCGTGGTTGGGGTGATCGTGCCGTGGAACTACCCGCTGTTTCTCGCCGTCGGCCCGCTGGTGGGTGCGCTGTCGGCCGGTAACCGGGTGATGATCAAGATGAGCGAGTCGACCCCAGCCACCTCGCAACTGGTCAAGGACCTGCTGGCCAAGGTCTTCCCAGAGGACTTGGTAACCGTGGTGTTGGGTGAGGCGGAAGTGGGTATGGCCTTCTCCAAACTGCCGTTCGACCACCTGCTGTTCACCGGCGCCACCAGCATCGGCAAACACGTGATGCGCGCCGCCGCCGACAACCTCACCCCAGTCACCCTAGAGCTAGGCGGCAAGTCGCCGGCCATTGTCTCCGCCGACGTACCGCTGAGTGACGCCGCCGAACGCATCGCCTTCGGCAAGACCATGAACGCCGGTCAAACCTGCGTGGCCCCGGATTATGTGCTGGTGCCGAAGGACCGCGTGGACGGCTTTGTCGAGGCTTACCGCAATGCGGTGCAGAGCTTCTATCCGCAACTCAAGGACAACCCGGATTACACCGCCATCATCAACGAGCGCCAACAACAGCGTCTCAACAGCTACCTGCAGGACGCCGAAAGCAGGGGCGCGACCGTTATCTCGCTGTACCCAGAAGCCCAGGGCCGGCGCATGCCACAAGCCGTACTGCTGAACGTGACGGATGAGATGAAGGTGATGCAGGACGAGATCTTCGGCCCGCTGCTGCCGATCATCCCGTACGACAAGCTGGAAGACGCCTTTGCCTATATCAACCAGCGCGACCGGCCGCTGGCGCTGTACTACTTCGGTTACGACAAGGGCGAGCAGCAACGTGTGCTGCACGAAACCCATTCGGGCGGCGTATGCATCAACGACACCCTGCTGCACGTGGCCCAGGACGACATGCCGTTCGGCGGCGTCGGCCCGTCCGGTATGGGCCATTACCACGGGCATGAAGGTTTTCTGACCTTCAGCAAGGCCAAGGGTGTGTTTATCAAGCAGCGCTTCAACGCCGCCAAAACGATCTACCCACCCTATGGCAAAACCCTGCAAAAACTGATCTACAAGCTGTTCGTACGCTGACCTGATCCGGGCGGATTCAGTCGTCCTGCGCCCGCCCACAGCCTGATTCGGTGATAACAATAAAATGCACACCACCCGCACGCTTGAAGCACCTAACCTGTCACGCCGCAGCCTGCTCAAGGTCGGCCTATTGGGCACTGCCCTGCTCGGCACGGCCGGCCTGGCCGCCACCCTCAGCGGCTGCTCGGCCAGCACACCGAAAGCCGGTTTTGCGGTGATTCGCGAAACCGACCTGCCCTTCCTGCAGGCGCTGATCCCGGTGATGCTCGCGGGCGCGGTGCCCCCGGCGCAGATGCCGCAGGCCATCAGCGGCACCCTGGAGAACCTCGACTACAGCCTCAATCACCTATCGCCCGAACTGCTCAAGCTGACCGTGCAGCTGTTCGATGTGCTGGCCCTGCCCATCACTCGCGGCCCACTGACCGGGGTTTGGGGCAGCTGGCAGAACGCCTCAGCTGCCGATATACAGGCGTTTCTTGAGCGCTGGCAAAACAGCTCGTTGGCGCTGCTGAAAATGGGCCAAGCCTCGCTGCTGCAGTTAGTCATGATGAGTTGGTACAGCCGCGCCGAGTCGTGGGCGCACTGCGGCTACCCCGGCCCGCCAACTGTTTGACCACGACCTGCTGCGCGTCGGCCATGCCGCGAGATCGTCAATGAGCGGAACCGCTGGACGCTAATAAGAATTCGCCTGAGAGCACCTCAAATGCCCGTACCCGATAGTTTCAAAGAAGGCCTGGCCCGTGGCTGGAAGACCTATAACGGTTCGCAGCTAGACAACGACCTGACCCTCGAAGCGGACGTCGCCATCGTCGGCAGCGGCGCGGGCGGCGGCACTACGGCTGAAATTCTCAGCGCAGCCGGCTTCAAGGTGCTGCTGATTGAAGAAGGCCCGCTGAAAACCAGCGATGACTTCAAGATGCTCGAAGACAAGGCCTATGCTGAGCTGTATCAGGAAGGCATCGGGCGCATGAGCAAGGATGGCGCGATCACCATCATGCAGGGCCGCGCGGTCGGTGGCACCACCCTGATCAACTGGACTTCCAGTTTCCGCACGCCCACGCCGACCCTGGAACACTGGGCCAAGGAGCATGGTGTCCAAGGCCACAGCGCCGAAGACATGGCGCCCTGGTTTGCGCAGATGGAACAACGCCTGGGCGTTGCCCCCTGGGCCGTGCCGCCGAATGCCAATAACGAGGTCATTCGTACCGGCTGCAGCAAGCTCGGCTACGAGTGGCAGGTGATTCCGCGCAACGTGCGCGGCTGTTGGAACCTCGGCTATTGCGGCCTGGGCTGCCCGACCAACGCGAAGCAGTCGATGCTGGTCACCACCATTCCAGCGACCCTGGAAAAGGGCGGCGAACTGCTCTATCTGGCGCGCGTCGAACGTTTGCTACTGGATGGCGACACAGTCACTGGCATCGAATGCCTGGGCATGGACGCGCGCAGTGTCGCGCCCAATGGTCGCAAAATCACCGTTAAAGCCAAGCATTACGTACTGTCCGGCGGCGGCATCAACACCCCGGGCATTCTCCTGCGCTCAGGCGCCCCAGACCCGCATCAGCGCACGGGCAAGCGCACCTATCTGCACCTGGTGAATTTCTCGGCCGCGCTGTTCGAGCAGGTGATCAATCCGTTCTATGGCGCGCCACAATCAATCTACTCCGACCACTTCCAGTGGGATGACGGCGCAGCAGGGCGCCTCTCCTACAAGCTCGAAGTGCCGCCGCTGCAACCCGCCATCACCGCCACGATGCTCGGGCGTTTTGGCATCGACAACGCCATGCGTATGGAGCAACTGCCCCACACCAACGTGATGCTGGCATTGATGCGCGACGGTTTTCACCCAGACAGCGCCGAAGGCAAAGTTGAACTGCGCGGCGATGGTAGCCCGGTGCTCGACTACCAAATGACCGATTACACCTGGGACGGCATACGCCGCGCCTTCCATACCATGGCCGAAATTCAGTTTGCCGCCGGCGCCAAAGCCGTACTGCCGCTGCACGCCGATGCCGGTTACGTGAACACCCTGGCGGAGGCGAAACGCCTGATCGACAGCTTCAGCCTGGAGCTGTATCGCACACGCCTGGGCAGCGCCCACGTCATGGGTGGCTGCGCCATGGGCGAAGACCCACAGCATGCCGTGACTGACAGCCTTGGCCGCCATCACCAACTGAGTAACCTGTCGATCCATGACGGCTCGTTGTTCCCCACCAGTATCGGCGCCAACCCGCAGCTGTCGATCTACGGCCTGACCGCCAAACTCGCGACAAAACTCGCCGAACGTCTCAAGCACGCCTGATGACAGGGTATTCACGGGCCATTCTGCGCCCGTGAATCACGGCGATCCGCCGTGCCCGACTTGGCCACGGTGAAGCGCTGCGCTACCATCCGTCTCCCCAACGAACCCGCCAGGACGTCACGATGAATCGAGTGTTATACCCAGGCACCTTCGACCCCATCACCAAGGGGCACGGCGACTTGGTCGAGCGCGCGGCACGGCTGTTCGACAGCGTGATCATTGCAGTCGCCGCCAGCCCGAAGAAGAACCCGCTGTTCAGCCTGGAACAACGCGTCGAACTGGCCCGGGAAGTGACCAAGCACCTGCCCAACGTTGAAGTAGTGGGTTTCTCAACCCTGCTGGCGCATTTCGCCAAGGAACAGGGCGCCAATGTATTTCTGCGCGGCCTGCGGGCGGTATCGGACTTTGAATACGAGTTCCAACTGGCCAACATGAACCGCCAGTTGGCCCCAGACGTGGAAAGCCTGTTCCTCACCCCGTCGGAAAAGTACTCGTTTATCTCCTCAACCCTGGTGCGTGAGATCGCCACGCTGGGCGGCGACATCTCCAACTTCGTGCACCCGGCGGTGGCCGCCGCGCTGACTGAACGCTTCAAGCGCTGAGCCATTACCGCAAGGCCGCGTGCATGCGCGGCCATGATGCGGCACAATTTGCGCCAACGTCTTTCTGTACACATCTAGGCTGCGCCACCGGTTTGCAGCGGGAGTGGTTACACATGTCACTGATCATCACCGACGACTGCATCAACTGCGACGTCTGCGAACCCGAGTGCCCTAACGCGGCCATTTCCCAGGGCGAAGAAATCTACGAAATCGACCCCAACCTGTGTACGGAATGCGTCGGCCATTACGATGAGCCGCAATGCCAGCAGGTCTGTCCGGTCGATTGCATCCCGCTCGATGAGAACAATGTCGAGAGCAAGGATGATTTGATGCAGAAGTACCTGATCATTACCGGTAAAGCATGAGCACCGGCCGCCTGATCCGCGGCCATCTCCCCTGGCGCGCCCTGTTCGGTGCGCTTGCCCTACTCTGCGCCCTTGAACTGCATGCCGCCGCTCTGCCCGAGCGCATTGCGGTTGCCACGGCGCACCCCGCCGCCACCGTTGCGGGCCAGGAAACCCTGGCACTGGGCGGCAATGCCTTCGATGCGGCCGTCGCCATCAGCGCCGCTCTCGCGGTAGTCGAGCCTTACGGTTCAGGGCTGGGCGGCGGCGGTTTCTTTTTGCTGCGCGAAGCCGGCGTATCACCCACCTATCGCTTCCTCGATGCCCGCGAGCGTGCGCCACTGGCGGCCCATGCCGACCTTTATAAAGTCGATGGTGAAGTCAACAAACAGCTGTCGCTGAACGGCGCACTGGCGGCGGCCATTCCCGGTTTGCCGGCGGCGTTGGTGCAACTGGCAGAGCGTTTCGGTCGCCTACCGCTGCGTGACTCGCTGGCCCCGGCTATTCGCCTGGCCCGCAGCGGTGTCAGTATCGACCGGGTTTACCGTGAGCGCGCGGGCTGGCGCCTTGAGGCCATGCGCAGTGATGCAGAGACCGCGCGGCTGTTCCTCGAAAAAGGCGACATACCGGAACAATTCAGCCTACTGCGCCAACCCGAACTGGCCCTGACACTGGAGCAATTAGCCGCACAGGGCCATCAAGGCTTTTACGGCGGCAAGGTCGCCGAAACACTCGTCCAAGCGGTACAAGCCGCAGGTGGCATCTGGTCGCTCAAAGACTTGGCCGAGTACCGTATCGTTGAGCGCCAGCCGTTGCGCGTCCAGCTTGATCAAGGCCGCGAGCTGATCAGCGCACCGCCACCGTCAGCGGGCGGCATTGCCTTGGGGCAAAGCCTGCTGATGCTGCAGCAACTGCCCTGGCAACAGGTTGATGCCGTGCAGCGCACCCACCTCGTGGTCGAGACCTTGCGCCGTGCTTACCGCGACCGAGGCCTGCTCGGCGATCCCGACTTTGTGAACAACCCAGCCGCCCAACTGCTTGCACCTGACTACCTAAAGCAGCTGACCAGCAGCATCGACCCGCAACACGCCACACCAAGCGACAGCCTGCCACCGAGCAGAGCCTGGAAAGAAGGTGATCACACCACCCACTTCACCGTACTCGACACCGAGGGCAATGCCGTCGCCGCCACACTGTCGGTCAACCTGCCCTTCGGCGCCGCCTTTACCGTGCCCGGCACCGGCGTATTACTGAACAACGAAATGGATGACTTTGCCGCCGACATACAAGGCAGTAACGCCTACGGCCTGAGCGGCAGCCAGGCCAACAGCATTGCCGCCGGCAAACGGCCCCTGTCGAGCATGAGCCCGAGCTTTATCGAAAGCCCTGAGGATTTCGCCAGCTTCGGCACGCCAGGCGGCAGCCGGATTCCCAGCATGGTGCTACTGGCGATGCTCGAGTACCTGGATCAACAACCCATCGACCACTGGCCCAGTGTCGCGCGCTACCACCACCAGTTCCGCCCAGACCTGATCGAGCACGAGCCAGACACATTCAGCGCAGCACAACGCGCGGCGCTAAACGCACTGGGGCATCAATTGAAATCGACAGAGCGGCAGTACGGGAATCAGCAGGTGCTGTTCTGGGACAAACAGGATGGTCATGTCGAAGCGGCGAGCGATCTGCGGGGGATTGGGACATCTGCAGTCAGAATCAGGTAGAACCCAATCGCAGAGACATACTTAAATTGCCCAAGTATCATGCCCGGCAGGCAGCTTAAGGCCTAATACAAAAAAGCTAATAATCTCTTCATCGATTGAAGAGGGACAAAAAAAGGGATGTACCATGATCAAAAATTTTATCTTCGTCGGCTTAATAGCGCTCTTAACGTCAGGGTGTGCGACCGGTCTTAACTCGCAGCAGTCTGCTCAGTACAACTCAATGGAAGCCCGAGGCTTAGCCGTTCAAGAGAAGAACCCTACCACTGGCGCATTGCTCGGCATTCTCCCTGGCGGTGGTTCCTTCTATGCAAGAGAACCAGCCTTTGGCGTACTCAACCTTCTCTTCTGGCCCCTATCCATTTTCTGGGACCCCGTTAGCGGGTATGACGGCGCAACTCGGATTAACTACAACTTTTCAAAAGCACAAATTGATAACGACAAGCGCGAAGCTGAAAAGAAACTATATCGTGACTACCAAGACGGCTTGATATCAGAAACAGCGCTGGCACGTGGAATGAGAGATATCGAAGATAAATATCGATACTGATGAAAAACAAAAAAGGCGCCTGCAAGGCGCCTTTTTTATTGGTAAGACTCAGTACTCATTTTTTACTGAGCTCGTACAGCCTAAGCAACGGGCAAATGCTTCACGAGCAGGATCCGCTACCAACGACTGCCCTGCCTCTTTGACATTACCGCCCAGCGCAGTAAACGGCAGGCTGACGACAAAGGCCACAGCACCAATGGCGGTAGCACCGATCAGCAGTGGCCGAGCGATCAGCAGATCACCCAGCATCGAAAATGCTCCAGGTGCGTTAGCCGTATACAGGGGGTCCCCGCTGGTATTCTGCTGCGCTACCTCAGCATGGGCTGGCAGCGCCAGCAGGCCAGTGGTCAGCGCCAGAGCAGCAGCGGTTGAGCGGAACAGTTTCATGGGGCGATCCTTCAGTGTTTAGGAGGCAGTGAGACTAACTATAACAGCGCATTGGTAATTGTCAGCGTGACGCCCGTCAATCCCCATAAAAGGCATATTCAGGTTTTTTCGGGATAAAGGGCCGGTAAAACGCCAGGATCGCATTGAGATCAGCTGTTTCGTCCCCCGTCGGCATAAACGTCGGCCCGATAAACACACGCCGATTCTGATAGTCCAGCGCACCCAGCACGATCGGCACGCCGGCTCCCAGGGCAATGTGATAGAAGCCCATTTTCCAGCGCTCAACCTTCTTGCGCGTGCCTTCAGGCGAGAGCACCAACATAAAATGCTCATGTTCGCTAAAGGCCTGTATCGCCTGCTCGACGGTATTGCCCTGGCGCTCACGACGGATAGCAATACCACCCCACGCACGCATCAGCGCGCCAAAGGGCCAGCGGAAAATCGTGTGCTTACCGAACCAGCGGGCATTCAGGCGCAGCACAAATTTCACTGCGATAAAAATCACGAAGTCCCAGTTGGACGTGTGGTGCGCGCCGATGACGACAAACTTGTCGAGTTTCGGCAGTTGGCCTTCGATACGCCAACCCATCAGTTTCAGCGCCACGCGGCCCACCCATTCAGCCAGCCGGTTGCGGGGCAGATAGTTACCGGACATCAATACCTCGGTCTTTCTTATTGTTATGCGCTCAGCGCCTGCCAGTTGCAGCCGAGCAGTCAAATCTCAACGCGCAGCAAATACTTTAGCGTTGGCAGCGCGGGCAATACACGCTGGCGCGCTGGCCCAGCTTAACCTCGCGCAGGGTGCTGCCACAGTGCTTGCAGAACTCACCGCCACGGCCATACACAAACAGTTCTTGCTGGAAATACCCCGGCTGACCATCGCCGCCAACGAAGTCGCGCAGGGTGGTGCCGCCGCGCTCAATGGCGTGAGCGAGGATGCGTTTGATCTCAGCCGCCAACTTTAGGTAGCGCGCCCGCGACACGGAGCCGGCTTCGCGACGCGGATCGATGCCCGCCGCAAACAGCGCCTCCGAGGCATAGATATTGCCCACGCCGACCACCACGGCGTTGTCCATGATAAAGGGCTTAACCGCCATGGCTCGGCCACGCGACTGCTGAAACAACCGCTCGCCATCAAACAACTCGGTCAAGGGCTCTGGCCCGAGCTTGCTCAACAGCACATGGCTCAATGGGTCGGCACTCCAGAGCAGGGCACCGAAACGCCGAGGGTCGGTGTAGCGTAAGGCCAGGCCAGACTCCAGCTCGATATCCACATGCTCATGCTTGGCCGCCGGCAGGCCGCACTCGACCAGGCGCAGGCTGCCAGACATGCCCAGATGGCTTATCAGGCTACCGGTTTCGGCCTTGATCAGCAGGTACTTGGCGCGCCGCTCGACGCATTCGATACGCTGCCCGGACAGCTGGATATCCAGGTCCTCGGGGATCGGCCAGCGCAGCCGGCGCTCGCGCACGATCACCCGGCTAACGCGCTGACCTTCAAGGTAGGGCGCAATGCCGCGGCGGGTGGTTTCTACTTCTGGAAGTTCTGGCATAGCGAGTCATCAGCTGAGCAATTGGAGCGGGCGTCTACCTTATCAGGAATGCCCCGAAAACGACGCCACAGGCTAGCGCGCGCCGAGGTCGCGAATGCTCTCGCGCAGGTTCTCGAAGTCATACTCCGACAGCCCGACATACTCCAGCACCAGCTGCTCAATGCTTTGCCATTCATGGTCTTCAGCCTGATTGCCAAGCACCCGATGGCTGGCACAGATGTGCTCCGCCATCTTCAGGATCGCCAGCAGGGTTTTCAGCGGCGCATCGCGGCTGGCGTCTTCGCTAAAAATCGCCAGCGCGTTGTGGTGGCTGGCAATTGCCTCGCACAGGTGCAGCGGCAGGTTCCACGACTTGGCAGTGAAGTAGCCAACTACTGCATGGTTGGTATTCAGCAGACGGTTTTCGGTATCCACCACCCGACGCTCATCGGTAGCACTGGCATAAGCTTCTTCCAGCACGCTCATGTAATGGGGGAACCGCTTGAGCATCAGCGGGATGCCGCAATTGTGAAACAGGCCCAGGGCGTAGGCCTCATCCGGCGAGTGGTAACCGATGCGCTTGGCCAGACTCAGACACGTCACAGCCACATCCTGAGCGGTGTCCCAGAAGCGGTTGAGGGTGACGATAGCCTCATCCGTCAGTTCGCCACGAATCGACTGCGCATTGATCAGGTTGATCACCGTATTGCAGCCCAACAAGTTGACCGCCTGCTGGATCGAGGCGATGCGGTTGGCCAGGCCGAAGAACGGCGAGTTCACCAGCTTTAGCAGCGCGCCAGATAACCCCGGGTCCTGGCTAATCAGCTTGGCGATGGCGCGTAGATCCGGATCGGGCATCACCTGTTCCATCTGCAAATCCACCATGATCTGCGGCTGCGGCGGCACGCTGATGCCTTGCAGTACTTGCCGGATATAGTCGGCGGAGAGCTCTTGAGACATAACAGGGAAAACCGGAGTGAGAGGTGTGCAACAGTTTAGCGACTCCCCCAACACTTCCACAGTCGCGTTTTGTAACCACCGCGACGCTAGGGTTTGTTGACCTTTCAGCGCGACCGCAGCGGAAACGTAAACAGAGCGGGATGAACCGGCTATAATTCCGCTCTTTTTTCGGAGTCCCCAGCATGTCCCTGCCCAGCCTGCGCCTGAAAGCCAACGCCGACCGACGCCTGCGCGCCGGCCATCTGTGGGTCTACAGCAACGAAATCGACGTCACCGCCACACCACTGAGCGGCTTTGTGGCCGGCGACCAGGCCATCCTCGAAGCGGCCGGCGGTAAAGCGCTGGGCGTGGTGGCGATGAGCCCGAACAACCTGATCTGTGCGCGTCTGCTGTCGCGTGACCTCAAGCATATGCTGGACAAATCCCTGTTGGTGCACCGCCTCAACGTGGCCCTGTCACTGCGCGAGCGCCTGTTCGACAAGCCCTGCTACCGCTTGGTATTCGGTGACTCCGACCTGCTGCCGGGTCTGGTGGTCGACCGTTTCTTCGACATTCTGGTGGTTCAGCTGGCCTCAGCCACCATGGAGCGCCATAAAGATGACGTGCTCGCTGCGCTGATTCAGGTGTGCAAGCCTAGCGGCATCCTGCTCAAGAACGACTCTGCCGCGCGCGACGCCGAAGGCTTACCGCGTTACGTGGAAACGCCATTTGGCGTGGTCCCGGAGTGGGTCGCCCTAGAAGAGAACGGCGTGAAGTTCGAAGCCCCGGTCATTGAAGGGCAGAAAACCGGCTGGTTCTACGACCACCGCATGAACCGCGCACGCCTGGCGCCCTACGTCAAAGGCAAGCGCGTACTCGACCTGTTCAGCTACATCGGCGGCTGGGGTGTGCAAGCGGCAGCCTTTGGCGCCAGCGACGTGATGTGCGTGGACGCCTCCGGCTTCGCCCTCGACGGGGTTGAGCGCAACGCCGCGCTGAACGGCCTGACCGATAAAGTTGCCTGTGTTGAAGGCGATGTCTTCGAAGCCCTGAAACAGCTCAAGGCGTCAGAAGAGCGCTTCGACGTGATCGTTGCCGACCCGCCCGCCTTTATCAAACGTAAGAAAGACCAGAAAAACGGCGAAGGCGCCTACCGCCGCCTCAACGAGCAAGCCATGCGCCTGCTCAACAAGGACGGCATCCTGATCAGCGCCAGCTGCTCCATGCACCTGGAAGAGGACAACCTGCAAAACATCCTGCTGACCAGCGCGCGCCACCTGGACCGCAACATCCAACTGCTCGAACGCGGCGCCCAAGGCCCGGACCATCCGGTGCACCCGGCGATTGCCGAAACCCGCTACATCAAAAGCCTCACCATGCGCCTGTTGCCCAACAGCTAAATGCCGCCACACGCGCACCGATATATCAATCACGCCTAAGCGTGCGCACCTGCCGAGTGCATCTCGGCAGGTGCTTCCTTCTGCCCCGCATTGTTACCACTCCCCACACCTGCCTGGCGCAACCGCGCCACTGCGCTAGGCTCAAACCCCAGTACTGCAGCGATTACGATGCCCTGCAGCAGTACTGGCACAGTGCTTGCGTTGCTTGAACACTCAAACACGTTGCCCGCCGCATCAACACCGCGGCCAACGGACTCAAGCATTCAGCTAATGGCCACAAGCCGTTAGCTATTACGCACACAATTGGGGAGGGGTATGGCTGACCTAGCGGGGGACAAACCGTTCCTGCAATTCACCAACGTGAAAAAGATTTATGACCACAAGAACCTGGTGGTCAAGGACTTCAACCTGGACGTGGCCAAGGGCGAATTTATCACCCTGCTCGGCCCTTCCGGCTCTGGCAAAACCACTTGCCTGATGATGCTCGCGGGCTTCGAAGACGTGACCAGTGGCGAGATCTTGATCAATGGCCGCTCGGTCACCAGCATCGCGCCTTACCAGCGCAATATCGGCATGGTGTTCCAGCAGTACGCCCTGTTTCCGCACATGACCCTGCGCGAAAACCTCGCCTACCCGCTGAAGATTCGTAAACAGCCCAAAGACGTGATTCGCGCCAAGGTCGATGAATACCTGTCACTGGTCGAGCTACTGGATTTCGGCAATCGCTTCCCTGGGCAACTCTCCGGCGGTCAACGCCAGCGGGTGGCCCTGGCCCGCGCGCTGATCTTCGCCCCAGACATCGTGTTGATGGACGAACCGCTTGGCGCCCTCGACAAAAAACTGCGCGAGCAGATGCAGTTTGAGATCAAACGTCTGCACGATCAGCTTGGTTTCACCGTGATCTACGTGACACATGACCAGACCGAAGCCCTGACCATGAGCGACCGCATCGCCGTGTTCAACAACGGCATCGTTCAGCAATGCGCCGCGCCCCATGTGCTTTACGAACGACCGGCCAACCTGTTCGTCGCCGACTTTATCGGTGAAAGCAACAAACTCAAGGGCGTGATCGAAGCGGTCGACGCGGACAGCGTAAACGTCCGCCTGGACAGTGGCGGGCTGGTCAGCGCCCTGAAAGCCAACTGCACGGAAATCGGCCTGCCGACCACAGTGTCGATACGCCCGGAAAAACTCACCTTCACCGACCGCCTCGGCAGCACCGGCAATCAGGTGATGGCACGGTTCGTCGCCCGCCATTACGTCGGCGAATACATCCGCTACCACTTCGAAACCGCCGATGGCACCGAGCTGGTGGTGAAGAACATGAATGACAGCAGCGCCCCGCAACTCAGCGCAAAGGAAGAAGTCGCCCTGGCCTGGCAGCCACAAGACAGCCAGGCCCTGGATCGCCCCGTCGTCACGACACCCTGAATGATAAGAAGCAATGGAGCTCAGCAATGGCTAGAACACTGACCACCCGCTTTTCCACCTTCGCCCTCGCAGCAGCACTGGGTACGGCAAGTTTCGCCGCCAGCGCCGAGGAAACCCTGACCGTCGTATCCTGGGGCGGTGCCTATGGCGCAGCCCAGCAAAAGCATGTGATTGACCCGTTCCAGAAAGACACCGGCAACAAGGTACTGTTCGAGGATTACACCGGCGGCGTGGCGGAGATCAAAGCCCAGGTCGAATCCGGCAATATCCAGTGGGACGTGGTCGACTTTGAAGTGATCGACCTCGAACGCGCCTGCTCTGAAGGCTTACTGGAAACCATCCCGCGCGACATTCTGCCGGCCGGTATCGATGGTGTTCCTGCCGCTAAGGACTTTATCCCCGAAGCCCTGGCCAGTGAGTGCGCGGTTGGCAACATCGTCTGGTCAGTGGTGTTCGCCTACAACGAGAAAACCATCGGAGGCACCAAGGCTGCCAGCATCAACGACTTCTTCGACGCGGCGAAAATTCCTGGCAAGCGCGCCCTGCGCAAACGTCCACAAGTGAACATGGAATGGGCCCTGCTGGCTGACGGCGTAGCGCCGGCCGACGTTTACGAAGTTCTCTCCACGCCAGAAGGCCAGGCCCGCGCCTTTGCCAAACTGGACACCATCAAGCAAGACATCGTCTGGTTCGATTCTTGGTCGCAAGCCCCGCAGCTGCTCAACGATGGTGGCGCCGTGCTGGTGCAGTCGGCCAACGGGCGCTTCTATGACGCCATCCGCCAAGAGAAAAAACCTTTCGTGATCGTCTGGGACGGCCACGTCTACGACCTCGATGCCTGGGCCATCGTCAAAGGCTCGAAGAAGAAAGACCTCGCGCTGAAGTTCATTGCCTACGCCACCGGTTCCAAGCCACTAGCCGGCATGCCAGACGTGGCCTACGGCCCGACTCGCAAATCCTCTATGCCGTTGGCCGATCAAAGCGCCGCACCGCACCTGCCGACCGCGCACCTGGATAAAGGCATCCAGGCCGGCTCGGACTTCTGGGCGGACTACGGTGAATCACTCGGTGAGAAATTCAACGAGTGGCTGTTGAAGTAATGCCTCGGACACCTCGCGTCACATCGGCGCGGGGTGTCGCTTTCAGGTTGCAAAGGAGTTAACGCTTGTCCTCACTCACCCGCACCGAAGCCAGCCAAGCCGCCAGCGCCCGCAACAAGAAACGCCTCACGGCCTTTCTATTTGTCGTGCCGTTGCTGATCTTCATCCTGCTGAGTTTTGTTGCACCGATTGCCAGCATGCTCTGGCGCAGTGTCCACCACCCCACGGTGGCCACCCTGATTCCGCTGACCCTGAGCGAGCTGCAACGCTGGGACGGCAAAACGGTTCCTGATCAACAAACCCTGAGCGTCTTTGCCCAAGAGCTGCACGACCTGGCCAAAGTGCGCCAGTCCGGCAAACTCGCCGAAGAGTTCAACCGTGCCTCTGCGGGCATGTCCAGTGTGGTCAAATCCACCGCTCGCAAAGTTTCGCGCCTGGATAGCGAGCAATTGACGCAGCAAGGCGCCGAAATCCTGCTCAAATCCAACCGCAAGTGGAGCAAGCCGGAAATCTGGTACGCCATCCAGCGCGCAGGCAAACCCTACACCTACGATTACTACCTGACCGCGCTCGACCTTGAACTCGACCAAGAGCACGGCATTCAGGTGCGCGAAGACACGCAGATCTATCTGCAGCTCTACAGCAAGACCCTGAGCATGGCACTGGTCATCACCCTGTTCTGCGCCCTGCTTGGCTACCCGCTGGCCTACTACCTGGCTCGCCTGCCAGAAAACCGCGCCAACTTGTTATTGGTGCTGGTGCTGTTGCCGTTCTGGACCTCGCTGCTGGTGCGCACCACCGCCTGGATCGCACTACTACAGACCAACGGCGTGATTAACTCCTTCCTGCTCGGCGTCGGCGTGATCGGTGAGCCGATTGAAATGCTCTACACCTCATTCGCCACCGTGGTCGCGATGACCCATATCCTGCTGCCGTTTATGATTTTGCCGCTGTACAGCGTGATGCGCGGTATCGATCCCAGCTACCTGCGTGCAGCGCTGTCGCTGGGCGCGCGACCGATACCGGCCTTCGCCCGCATCTATTTCCCGATGACCCTGCCGGGGCTGAGCGCCGGGGCGCTGCTGGTGTTCATCATCTCGGTGGGTTACTACATCACCCCGGCACTGGTCGGCGGCACCGATGGGCAGATGATCAGCAACATCATTGCTTTCCATATGCAGCGCTCGAATAACTGGGAGCTGGCCGCCGCGCTGGGGTCCTTACTGCTTGCGCTGATCCTGCTGCTGTACTGGCTCTACGACCGCTTCGTCGGTGCCAGCAATATCAAACTGGGATGAGCTGATATGTCGAAGATTCCCGCCTATTACGGTTTTTGGTATCACCTGGGTAGCTGGCTGTTAAAGACCAGCTCCTGGCTGGTGCTGCTGTTTTTGATCATGCCGATCCTGGTGATCATCCCGCTGTCATTCAACGTCGAGCCCTTCTTCAGCTTTACCGAAGGCATGCTCACCTTCCAACCCGAGGCCTATTCGCTGCGCTGGTACAGCGCCATTTTCAGCGATGACAAATGGCTGCTGGCAATCAAGAACAGCTTTATCATCGGTTTCTTCTCGACCCTGCTGGCCACCGTGCTCGGCACCTGCGCAGCCGTGGGCCTGGCGCGCGACGATATGCCGATGCGCCGTCTGATTACCGCCCTGCTGCTGTCACCGATGATCGTGCCGTTGATCATCACTGCTGCCGGGATGTTCTTCTTCTACTCCGACCTTGGCCTGGCCGGTAACTACCTGGGCATCATCATCGCCCACGCCGCCCTCGGCACACCGTTTGTGATCATCACCGTCACCGCTACCCTGACAGGCTTCGACTACAGCCTGGCCCGCGCGGCGCTGAATCTGGGCGCCACGCCACTGCGGGTGTTCTTCGACATCATCATGCCGCTGATTCGCCCAGGGGTAATCTCCGGCGCGCTGTTTGCCTTTATCACCTCGTTCGATGAGGTGGTGGTGATCCTGTTTATGGCCGGGCCGCAGCAACGCACCATTCCCCGGCAAATGTTCTCGGGCCTGCGCGAGCAGATCAACCCGAGCATCCTGGCCATCGCCACCCTGCTGATCCTGATGTCGATTGTGCTGCTGATCACCATCGAGCTGCTGCGCCGCCGCGCCACACGCATGCGCGGTATCGAGCAGATTGAATAAGCACCCCGCGCTTTCGCCTCAAGCCGCCTGGGATTAGAATCGCCACTCTCCTGCCACATCCCAGGCGGACTTGTAGCCCGGCCACGCCAGCGCCCACACCGCGCCAAGCAGCGCCCCAGCCCAGCAGATGCTCACTCGCGTTTGCCTTGGGCCTGAACCCGGCTCAACATACGCACCAACAGCCCGTTGCCAGCACAGCACTAGTGTCTGTGAACGCGTAACCTGATTAGCCTTTGCAGGATTTATCGCCATGCCTGACTACCGCTCAAAGACCTCCACCCACGGCCGCAACATGGCCGGCGCCCGCGCCCTGTGGCGTGCTACCGGGATGAAGGACGAAGACTTCAAAAAGCCGATCATTGCCGTTGCCAACTCCTTCACTCAGTTCGTACCCGGCCACGTGCACCTCAAAGACATGGGGCAACTGGTCGCCCGCGAAATCGAGCGGGCCGGCGGCGTGGCCAAAGAATTCAACACCATCGCGGTCGATGACGGCATCGCCATGGGCCACGACGGCATGCTGTATTCGCTGCCGAGCCGCGAGATCATCGCCGACTCCGTCGAGTACATGGTCAACGCCCACTGTGCCGACGCCATTGTTTGCATCAGCAACTGCGACAAAATCACCCCCGGCATGCTGATGGCTGCTTTGCGCCTGAACATCCCAGTGATCTTTGTTTCCGGCGGGCCGATGGAAGCTGGCAAAACCAAGCTGGCCAGCCATGGTCTGGACCTGGTCGATGCCATGGTGATCGCCGCTGACGAGAGCGCCAGCGATGAGAAGGTGGCTGAATACGAGCGCAGCGCGTGCCCGACCTGCGGCAGCTGCTCCGGCATGTTTACCGCCAACTCGATGAACTGCCTGATGGAAGCCCTGGGCCTGGCCCTACCGGGTAACGGTTCGACCCTGGCCACCCACAGCGACCGCGAGCAGCTATTCCTGCAGGCCGGCCGCACCGTGGTCGAGCTGTGCAAACGCTATTACGGCGAAGGCGACGAGTCGGTTCTGCCGCGCAATATTGCCAACTTCAAGGCGTTCGAGAATGCCATGAGCCTGGACATCGCCATGGGTGGTTCGACCAACACCATCCTGCACCTGCTGGCCGCCGCTCAGGAAGCCGAGATCGACTTCGACCTGCGCGACATCGACCGTCTTTCGCGCAAAGTGCCGCAGCTGTGCAAGGTTGCGCCAAACATCCAGAAGTACCACATGGAAGACGTCCACCGCGCCGGCGGCATCTTCAGCATCCTTGGCTCGCTGGCCCGTGGCGGCCTGCTGCACACCGACCTGCCGACCGTACACAGCCGCAGCATGGAAGAAGCCATCGCCAAATGGGACATCACCCAGACTGACGATGAAGCCGTGCATACCTTCTTCCGCGCAGGCCCGGCCGGCATCCCGACGCAGACCGCGTTCAGCCAGAGCACCCGCTGGGACACCGTGGATGATGACCGCGAAAACGGCTGCATCCGCAGCGTCGAGCATGCGTATTCGCAAGAAGGCGGCCTGGCCGTGCTGTACGGCAACATCGCCCTCGACGGTTGCGTGGTGAAAACCGCTGGTGTTGATGAGTCGATCCACGTCTTCGAAGGTAACGCGAAAATCTTCGAGAGCCAGGACAGCGCGGTGCGCGGCATCCTCGCCGACGAAGTAAAAGAAGGTGACATCGTCATCATCCGCTACGAAGGCCCGAAAGGCGGCCCGGGCATGCAGGAAATGCTCTACCCGACCTCGTACCTGAAATCCAAAGGCCTGGGCAAAGCCTGTGCCCTGCTCACCGACGGCCGCTTCTCCGGAGGCACCTCCGGCCTGTCCATCGGCCACGCCTCACCAGAAGCTGCCGCAGGCGGTGCCATCGGTTTGGTGCGCGAGGGTGACAAAATCCTGATCAACATCCATGAGCGCACCATCAACCTGCTGGTCAGTGATGAGGAAATCGCCCATCGCCGCCACGAGCAGGACAAAAAAGGCTGGAAGCCGGTGGAACAGCGTCCGCGCAAAGTCACCACGGCGCTCAAGGCCTACGCCCTGCTCGCCACCAGCGCCGACAAAGGCGCGGTACGCGACAAAGCGCTGCTGGAGAAACTGGTGCCCTAAGCCCCAGCCCAACAAAAACCCGGCCTTTGCGCCGGGTTTTTTATGAACTGTAACCCACCACGACCGCGCTATTAGCAGCCAGCGCTGGGCGTGACGGGTATTGCTCAGTAGAATCGCGCTCTTTTTTCCGGAGCACCACCATGAGCGCACTCGAAAAGCCGCCCGTCACCGACGAACTGGTGTTCGGCCTGGAAGACCGTCCCAAGCCGCTGATCAGCCTGCTGGCGGCCTTGCAGCATCTGCTGGCGATCATCGTACCGATCGTCACCCCGGGCCTGCTGATCTGCCAGGCGCTGGGCGTTTCGGCGCGCGACACCAACCTGATCGTCTCGATGTCGCTGGTGATTTCCGGCATCGCCACCTTTGTTCAATGCAAACGCTTTGGCCCCTTCGGTGCCGGGCTACTAATCGTGCAAGGCACCAGTTTCAATTTTGTCGGCCCGCTGATTGCCGGTGGCGCATTGATGGTGCAGCAAGGCACGCCCGTGGAAGCCGTGATGGCGGCGATTTTCGGTGTGGTGATCGCTGGCTCGTTTGTCGAAATGGGCGTGTCGCGCATCCTGCCCTTCGTCAAACGGCTTATCTCGCCGCTGGTCACCGGCATCGTGGTGCTGATGATTGGTCTGACCCTGATTAAAGTGGGCTTGATCAGCATGGGCGGCGGTTTCTCGGCGATGGCCGACGGCACGTTTGCCAACGCTGAAAACCTGATGCTGTCCGGCGTGGTGCTGGGGGTGATCGTGGTGCTCAACCGTATTCCACTGGTGTGGATGCGCAGCTGCGCCATCGTCATCGCCCTGGCGGTTGGCTATGCCCTGGCCGGCTACCTCGGTCGTCTGGACTTTACCGGCATGCATGAGGCCGAGCTGTTCCAGGTGCCGATGCCGCTGCATTTTGGTCTGAGCTTTTCCTGGAGCCTGTTCATCCCCATGTTGGTGATCTACCTAGTGACGTCCCTAGAAGCGATTGGCGATGTCACCGCCACCAGCAAAATCTCCCGCCAGCCGGTCGAAGGCCCGCTGTGGATGCAGCGGATCAAGGGCGGCGTACTGGTCAACGGCGCCAACTCGTTGCTGGCCGGGCTGTTCAACACCTTCCCCAGCTCGGTGTTTGCCCAGAACAACGGGGTTATTCAGCTGACCGGCATCGCCAGCCGCCACATCGGCCTGTGGATTGCAGCGATGCTGGTGATTCTCGGCCTGTTCCCCAGCGTGGCCGGGGTGATTCAAGCCGTACCAGAGCCGGTACTGGGTGGCGCGGCACTGGTGATGTTCGGCGCAGTCGCTGCCGCAGGGATCAACATCATTGCCGGCGTGCAACTGGATCGCCGCGCCCTGCTGATCATCTCGGTGTCCCTGGCCCTCGGCCTGGGTGTGTCGCAGGTGCCGGAATTCCTCGCGCACATGCCAGCGGCCCTGCGCAATGTACTGGAGTCCGGCGTGGCCACCGGCGGTATCTGCGCCCTGCTGATGAACTGGTTTTTGCCTGAACGCAAAGCGAACGCCTAAACCGATCGCCTAACGCAAAACGCCACCTACACAGGTGGCGTTTTACTTTCTAGCTTGGGGAGCAGCCGTTGGGCTTGTGCGCTAGGCGCGCTGCCACGTCTCGAAGACATAGGCCGGGGTTTCAGCCGTCGCGGCATGGGTGGCCTGTTCGCTGAGCTGCCACTGCGCCGGGCTTAGCTCAGGGAAATAGGCGTCGCCCTCCGGGCTGAGCGCAACACGCGTCAGGTACAACCGCGCGGCCTGAGCCAAGCCCAGCTCATACAGTTGCGCGCCGCCGATCAGCATCAGTTCATCGGCAGCATTGGCGCGGGCCCAGACCTCGGCACGCTCCATTGCGGCCTCCAGGCTGGCGAACACTTCCGCCCCCTCCAGTTGCAAACCGGGCTGGCGGCTGACCACTAGGTTGAGGCGGCCCGGCAGCGGCCGGCCGAGTGAGTCCCAGGTTTTGCGACCCATGATGATCGGCTTACCCAAGGTCATGGCCTTGAAGTGTTTGAGGTCCGCTGGCAAGTGCCAGGGCAATTGGTTATCGCGGCCGATCACGCAGTTTTCCGCGAGGGCCGCAATCAGGCAGAGGGGCAGGGAATTTTTCATAGCGGCGAGAATACCGCCTGCACAGCGATCATTGAAGCCTTGCCTGCGTTCACCCGCCTAGCGCTTGCCCACCACACGGTTGCGCCCCTGCTCCTTGGCCAGATAGAGGGCGACATCCGCCAAACGCAAGGCATCCGCCAAACTCTGGTGCGGCTGCGGCGTCAGGTAGGCCAGACCGATGCTGAGTGTGACCACCCCAGCGGCATCCGAATGGGCATGGCTCAGCGCCAGCGCCTCGGTCGCATGGCAGATGTCCTGCAAAATGGCCAGCAACTGCTCTTCACCCAGGCCATACCAAACCCCGACAAACTCCTCGCCGCCATAACGCGCAGCACAGTCCAACGGCCGCCGGGCATGCTCGCCGATCACCCGGGCGACTTGACGCAGCGCCTCATCACCGGCGGCGTGGCCGTAGTGATCGTTGTAGCGCTTGAAGAAGTCGATATCCATCATCACCACACCCAGCGCCTGTTTTTCTCGCTGCGCCTGACGCCAGCTGCGTTCGGCGCGCTCGGTGAAGGCACGGCGGTTGAGCAGCCCGGTCAGAAAGTCCTTTTCTGCCAGGTCCTGCAGCAAGCCATGAGCGAGGAAATTCTGCCGGGTGGCGTATTCCAGCGAGTAACAGCCCACCGAACCGATGACATTGGCCAACACCAGGAACAGGGCATTGCTCACCAGCCATTCACCGGTCAAACCAACACTCAGCTCCACCATCAGGTAAACAAAAAAGGTCAGCCAGCCGCACAGCACGGCCGTGCTAAAACGCAATCCGGTGAGGAAATAGAAGAACACCGTGACCAGGATGATGCCTTCATAAGGCAGGGCGAAGTTGTGATAGCGCGCCAAGCCGATAATGGCCGCCACCGCCAGCCCGCAGAGCAACGCCACGGTGCCGCCAATCAGCTGCAGATGATCACGCAGACCACGCCGATAGGTCGCCAGCCAGGCCAGTAACAGCAGCGGTTGAATCACCCCCAGGCGCAGCGCGAGGACTTGACCGCGCAGCGGGTCGGGCATGTTGATCGCATCCAGCAGCACAAACAGCAGCGCCAGTAGTGTCGCCACCAGCAGCGCCCAGCGCATACGGCGCAGGAACACATTGGCGTGATAACGCTTGAACGCCTGCTCCAACTCGCCGTCAAAACTCAGCGACCGAAAGCCCTGCTGATGCTGACGCAGGTACGGTGAATCCTCATTAACCCACTCCAGGTGCGGTAACTTCACGATGGCACTCGCTTTTTATTGTTATTCATCCATGGGGCCATCACCGGGACAGACCACCACTATGCTTGCACCAGCCTAGCTGGACTGGCCGCCTGCGTACACGCGCACAACTGTGCCATACACCAGCGGCTGAGGTTATCCTCTGTTTACCACTCCCTAACGGAACATCGCGTGCGCCCACTCGATACCCCCACACCCAGCCGCCTGCAGCGCCTCTGGCTAAGCGAAACCATCCGCCTGCGTGAAGCGCATGCCGGGCCACTGGAAGACAGCGAGGCCAATCGCCGTGCCCAGACCCAGGGCGGCACGCTCAGCGAGCGCATCCAAACCCGCGCCTGGCTGCTGGGTGAACGCGACGGCCAGGTATCAGCGCTGCAGCATTGGCTGCACGGTGCACGCCTGGCCGGGCTGTTGCTGTTACTGCTGGCCATCCTCAGTGGCAGCGGCCTGGCAGTGGCGGCCTTGGGTGACGGTTTGCGCCCGGTCAATGTGTTCTGGGCCCTGGGCAGCCTGCTCGGGCTCAACCTAATCCTGCTATTTGGCTGGGCGATGGGCTTGCTGCTGAGCCGTGACAGTACCGGCGCACTCGGGCATCTGTGGTTGTGGCTGAGTGCCAAGCTCGCCCGCGATGCGCAGGCGGCGCAGCTGGCACCGGCATTACTGCTGATGCTGCAACGCCAACGCCTAAGCCGCTGGGGCCTGGGCATTCTGGTGCACGGCTTCTGGCTGCTGACCCTGCTCACTGCGCTGCTAACCCTGCTGGTCTTACTGGCTACTCGGCGTTACGGCTTTGTTTGGGAAAGTACCCTGCTCGGCGGAAACAGTTTTATCGCCCTAACCCAAGCCCTCGGCAGCCTGCCGGCGCTGCTCGGCTTCAGCCTGCCAGATGCCGAGCTGATCCGCGCCAGCAGCGACAGCCCGCTGGCCAATGAAAGCGCGCGGCTGAGCTGGGCCAGTTGGCTGGTCGGCGTACTGGTGGTGTACGGTCTGCTGCCGCGTTTGGGATTGTTGTTGTTTTGCCTGTGGCGCTGGCGACGTGGCTGCGCCGCGCTGAGCCTGGATCTCAACTTGCCCGGTTACAGCCTGCTGCGTGAGCGCCTGCAACCGAGCAGCGAACGCCTCGGCGTATGTGATGCCGCGCCCATGCAGCTGCATCAGCCCCAGGCCGGCCATCACCCATTCGACACTCAGGGCGCACTGCTCGTGGGGGTCGAGCTGGACCCACAACGCAGTTGGCCCCCCGCGCTGCCCAAAAGCATCGGCCAGGCCGGCGTGATCGACAGCCGCGAACAACGCAAACAGTTACTCGAGCAACTCAGCCGCTTTCCTCCGGCACGCCTGCTGATTGCCTGTGACCCTCGCCGCTCGCCAGACCGCGGCAGCCTGGCGCTGCTCGGCGAGCTGGCGCGCACGGCAGGCAGTACGCGTATCTGGCTGTTGCCGCCGGCGCCGGGTGAAGCCCTCGACAGCGCCCGTTTGGGCGATTGGCACCGCGCACTGGAGCACCTGCAACTGCCGCATAGCGACAGCCTGCCACTCAGCTGGCTGGAGCATGGCCATGACTAAACCACTGAAACTGGCCGTGGTTGGCCACACCAATGTTGGCAAAACCTCGTTGCTGCGCACCCTGACCCGCGACGTCGGTTTCGGCGAAGTCTCGCATCGCCCCAGCACCACCCAGCATGTCGAGGGGGCGCGCCTGTCAGTAGACGGCCAAGCGTTGCTGGAGCTGTACGACACGCCGGGCCTGGAAGACGCCATCGCCCTGCTCGATTATCTCGAGCGCCTGGATCGCCCCGGTGAACGCCTGGACGGCCCCGCGCGACTGACGCGCTTCCTCGACGGCAGCGAAGCACGTCAACGCTTCGAACAGGAAGCCAAGGTGCTGCGGCAACTGCTCGCCTCCGACGCCGGCCTGTATGTGATCGACGCCCGCGAGCCGGTACTGGCCAAATACCGCGATGAGCTGGCCGTGCTGAGCATGTGCGGCCGGCCACTGTTACCAGTGCTGAATTTCGTCAGCAGCCGCCAGCACCGCGAGCAGGACTGGCGCGACGCCTTGGCTCGCCTGGGCCTGCATGCACTGGTGTGCTTCGACAGCGTAGCGCCGCCGCTGGATGGCGAACGCCGCCTGTATGACAGCCTCGCCCTGCTGCTGGAAAAAGCCCGGCCGCAACTGCAACGGCTGATCGATGACCACCAGACGCAACGGCAACTGCGCCGCAGCTGCGGCGCACGGCTGATCGCGGAGTTGCTCCTCGATTGCGCGGCCTGCCGCCGCAGCGTGGCGGTGCAAGGCCAGCAGGAACAAGAAGCGATCCGTGACCTGCACCAGAGCATTCGCCAGCGCGAGCAAGGCTGCGTGGAGGCTTTACTGCGCCTGTATGGTTTCCGTAAGGATGATGCCAAGGCCGCTGACCTGCCCTTGCTCGACGGCCGCTGGGGCGACGATCTGTTTAATCCAGAAACCCTCAAGCAGCTTGGCGTCAAAGTCGGCGGCGGTATGGCGGCAGGCGCCGCTACCGGCGTGGGTGTTGATCTGCTGGTTGGCGGTATCACCCTGGGCGCCGCCGCGGCTCTCGGCGCGCTGATCGGCGGCAGCGCACAAACCTTACGCAACTACGGCGCACGGCTGAAAGGCAAACTCAAAGGCCAGCGCGAACTGAGCGTGGACGATGCCGTGCTGCGTCTGCTCGCCCTGCGCCAGCAACTGCTGCTGCAAGCACTGGAAGCCCGCGGTCATGCAGCCGTCGAGGCCATCAACCTGGCCGCGCCGCAGGACGCCAGCTGGCGCGAAGGCAAGCTGCCGGACGCCCTGCACAAAGCCCGCGCTCACCCCGAATGGTCATCGCTCAACCCTGGCGCCGAGCTTCAGCAGAGCGAGCGGGAAATGCAGCTCAACACACTGGCCGCCACGCTGCTAAACAGCCAATAGCAGCCCTGGCTCAGGGCTCGCCCAGATACAGCCGCTGCACCTGACGCCACTCGTCTTCGCCAAGGGCGCGCAACAGCTCCAGGTTGATGGGTTCGCGGTAAGGGCTGCCACTGGCCAGCGCAAACGCGTAGGACTGGTTCTCGAACGTACCGGTCAGCAGACGCAGGCCGCCTTGATTCAGCTCGCCATTGCGGTACTGCATGATCGGCAAGTCATACACCACCGCCTCCGCTTCACCCTGCTGGACCGCCTGCATGGCAGTCATCAGGTTGGGGTAATTACTGTGGCGAATGCGCTGGCTCTCCAAATAGAGCGCGCCGGATGTGTTGTCGACACTGGCCACATGGGCACGGCGCAAGTCTTCCGGCCCCTGAATACCCCCCTGCAGGTTACCCACAGTCAGCATGCTGGCAACCGCAGCGGTGAAGGTCGACACCATGATCAAACCGGCAAACATCCATACCAGCCCGACCAAACGCCCGCCTAGGGTGACCGGCGCTTTATCGCCATAGCCGACGGTGGTCATGGTGACGGCTGCCCACCAGAAACTGGAGCCCAGGCCTTGCACCGGGGTACCGCCAAACTGCTCCTGGTTATTGCGCCGCTCAAACAGCCAGAGCAACGCCCCGACCAACAGCAACAACACGGCCAAACCGGCGATCAGGCTGAGAAACTGCCAAGACAACAGCCCTCTGAGTGCCATCCAGCCACTTTTGTCGCCATCACGCTGTACGCCAATGGCCAGGCCGGTGCGGTAAAAAGGGTGGGTGAAGTCGAAGCGCTCTTCACGCTCGGCGGTCATGGTTAGCGCGCCAACCACCACGTCCAACTGGTCCTCTTCCAGGCTCGGCAGCAGGCGCTCGAACGGCATGGGCAGCAGTTCGAAACGGTAGCCCGCAGCGCTGGCCACCGTGCGCCACAAATCGATACTGATGCCGCGCCAGCTGCCATCCGGCTCTTTGATCACGAATGGCGGCACCTCGCTGATGCCCACCCGCAGGACCGGTTCATTTGGCTCAGCGGCCGCTGCATTGAAACCCAGCAGCATCAACCACAAGGCGATCAGAACTCTCGGCATGCGTTATTCCCCCAACTGAAAGACACCTCAGGGTAACAAATACAGCCGTCTCAACCCGTGATCAGACCGCCACCGGCGCACTGATGTGCGGATGCGCCTGGTAACCCAGCAGTTCGAAGTCCTCGAATTTGAAGGCCAGAATGTCCTTCACCTCGGGGTTGATCTTCATGGTCGGCAGCGGCAGCGGCTCGCGGCTCAGCTGCAGGTCGGTCTGCTCGATATGGTTGGCGTACAGGTGGCAGTCGCCGCCGGTCCAGATAAAGTCACCGGGCTGCAAACCACAGACCTGAGCGACCATCAGGGTCAGCAAGGCATAGCTGGCAATGTTGAACGGCACCCCCAGGAAGATGTCCGCCGAGCGCTGATACAGCTGGCAGCTGAGCTTGCCGTCGGCCACATAGAACTGGAACAGCGCATGGCACGGCGGCAGCGCCATCTGCTCGACCAGCGCCGGGTTCCAGGCCGAAACGATCAAGCGGCGCGAGTCCGGATTCGTCTTGATCATCTCGATCAGCTTGCTGATCTGGTCAATCGACTCGCCGTTCGGCGCCGGCCAGCTGCGCCACTGGTAACCGTAGACCGGGCCGAGGTCGCCGTTTTCGTCGGCCCACTCGTCCCAGATACGCACACCGTTGTCCTTCAGGTACTTGATGTTGGTGTCGCCCTGAAGGAACCACAGCAGCTCGTGGATGATCGATTTCAGGTGGCACTTCTTGGTGGTCACCAGCGGGAAGCCATCGGCCAAGTTGAAGCGCATCTGATGGGCAAAAATGCTGTAGGTGCCGGTGCCGGTGCGGTCACTCTTGAAGGTGCCGGTCTCGCGCACCAAGCGCATTAAGTCGAGGTACTGTTTCATTGCGCGGCCTCCTGTGCAGCCTGACGTTTGTAGGCATAGGCAATCAGACCCAGGCCGCCGAGCACCATCGGTACGCAGAGCACCTGGCCCATGGTCAGCCAGCCACCAGCCAGGTAGCCGAGCTGGGCATCCGGCACGCGGACAAATTCGACGATAAAGCGGAAGATCCCGTAGCACATGGCGAACATGCCAGAGACCGCCATGGTCGGCCGCGGTTTGCGCGAGTAGAACCAGAGGATGGCAAACAGCGCCACGCCTTCCAGGGCGAACTGGTACAGCTGCGAGGGATGCCGCGCCAGTTGCTGCGGATCGGTGGGGAAGACCATTGCCCATGGCAAGTCGGTCGCTTTGCCCCACAGCTCGGCATTAATGAAGTTACCGATGCGCCCCGCCCCAAGGCCGATCGGCACCAGCGGCGCGATAAAGTCCATCAGTTCGAAGAAGCTCTTGTTGTTGCGCTTGCCGAACCACCAGGTCGCCAGCATCACGCCGATTAGACCGCCATGGAACGACATGCCGCCTTCCCAGATGCGCAGCATGCGAATCGGTTCGGCGATATAAGCCGCCAAGTCGTAGAACAGCACGTAGCCCAAGCGCCCACCAAGAATCACCCCCATGGCCACCCAAAACACCAGATCGGAGAGTTTTTCCTTATTCCAGCTCGGCGCAAAAGCGTTAACCCGGCGCGAGGCCAGCCACCACGCACCGCCAATGCCAATGAGGTACATCAGGCCGTACCAATGAATTTTCAGCGGGCCCAGGGCCAGTGCAACAGGGTCGATCTGCGGGTAAGGCAGCATTTCAATTCCTCAAATCAGAAAACTCAGGCCCACGCTGAACAACAGCAGAGCAAACAGACGCTTTAGCAGGCGCGGCGACAGCTTGTGCGCCAAGCGGGCACCCACACGGGCAAAGAACATGCTGGGAATGGCAATCCCGACCAGCGCTGGCAGGTAAACAAACCCCAGGCTCCACTCAGGCAACTCAGGTTTATCCCAGCCCAGCCAGATAAAGCTCAGGGCGCTGGCTACGGCAATCGGCAGGCCACAGGCTGAAGAGGTCGCCACGGCTTTCTGCATGGGCACGCTGCGCCAGGTCAGGAACGGCACGCTGAGTGAACCACCACCGATGCCAAAAATCGCCGACGCCCAGCCAATCACCACGCCCGCCAGGGTCAAGCCCGGCTTGCCTGGGACCGTACGGCTGGGGTTGGGTTTCAGCTCCAAGGCCATCTGTATGGCAATGATGATCGCGAATACGCCGATGATCTTCTGCAGCATTGGCCCCTGGATGGCCGCTGCGGTCATCGCGCCAATGGCGGCGCCGAACAAAATGCCCAGGGTCATCCAGGCAAACACCGGCCACAGCACCGCACCTTTACGCTGGTGTTCGAGCACCGAATTGATCGACGTGAAGATAATCGTCGCCAGCGACGTGCCGACCGCCAAGTGCGTCAAGACCGCCGCATCGAACCCCTGCGCGGCAAAACTCAACACCAGTACCGGCACGATAATGATGCCGCCACCCACGCCGAATAAACCGGCCAGGGTTCCAGCAGCAGCCCCCAAAACTAAATACAGCAACAGTTCCATCAGCACCCCCGCAAACAATCCCGCATGGTAACGGATGCACAGGGCCGGACTCTACTTCGGGCGATGGATGTCCTCGTGGGCTTTGCGTACAGTGCCAGAACTCTCTAAGGAATAGAGCACTGTGCGCCCGACCCTGTACCTCAAGTTGAGCTGTAACCAGATGCACCTGACGCACCTGCAAAGTGGCCGCGAGCTGCACCTGCAAGCCGATCCGCCGTTCAGCAGTCAACGCTTGCTGGTGGCGGATTTTGCCGCGGCCGAGCACCTGCTGCAGCGCGCTCTTGCTGAACTGCTGCCCAAGCGTTTCTTGCGCCTGAGCGTGCCACCACAGTTGCTGATCCAACCACTGGAGCGCCTGGAAGGTGGCCTGTCGCAGGTCGAGGAGCGCATTTTACTGGAGCTTGGCCTGGGGTGCGGTGCGCGCAAGGTACGCCTGTACATGGACCCTGAGCTGGATAGCGCCGGGGTACTGGCGAAATTGAGGAGTTAAGCCATGTGCCTGATTGTTCTGGCGTGGCGACCCGGTCATGCCCAGCCGCTGCTGGTCGCGGCTAACCGTGATGAGTTTTATGCCAGGCCGAGCCAGCCACTGGCCGAGTGGCCCGAGGCGCCAGGGGTGTTTGCCGGGCGTGACGTGCAAGCCGGTGGTACCTGGCTGGGGGTTGGCCCGAACGGACGCTTTGCTGCCATCACCAACATTCGCAACCTGAGCCTGCCCCAGGGCGCACGCTCGCGGGGCGAACTGCCGCTGGCCTTTCTGGGCGGCGAGCTGAATACCGCCGACTTCCTTCAGCACCTGAAGGCGCAGAGTTCGAACTACAGCGGTTTCAATCTGCTGCTGGGTGATAGCCAGCAGCTCTGGCATTTCAACTCCCAAGAGCAGCGCGCCACTGCATTGGCTGAAGGCGTGCACGGGGTCTCGAATGCCGACCTAAACACGCCCTGGCCCAAGCTGTTGCGAACTAAACACGCGCTACAACGCGAACTGCCGGCGCCACACCCGCAGCGCCTGCTCAGCCTGCTGGCAGACCCAACCCAAGCCGCAGACACTGAACTGCCCCAAACCGGTATCGGCCTGACGAGCGAACGTCTGCTGTCCAGCGCCTTTATTGCCAGCCCGGCTTACGGCACACGGGCCAGCACGGTATTGATCGTCAATGCCGACGGCAGTCGCCAGTTGCTGGAGCGTAGTTTTGGGGTCAATGGGGCGTATCTGGGCGAGGTGGCGCTGAGCTGCTGATCGACATCAGCAGCACCAGGCATGTTAGGCCTGAATATCTGAGGCCGGATTGATCATGCGACCCAGGCCGAGGTTGCGCAGGGCCAGTTGCAAGGTGCTGTGGATCACCTGCGGGCTGTCAATGCTCATCACCTGACTGAGCAATTCCTGCGCCTTGCCCATGCTGATCTGCCGCAGCAGCCATTTCACCTTGGGCAGGTTGGTGGCGTTCATCGACAGGCCATCGAAGCCCATGGCCATCAGCAATACCGCCGCCGCCGGGTCGCCGGCCATCTCGCCGCAAATGGTCACGGGTTTGCCTTCGGCATGCCCGCCCGCCACCACGATCTGCAACGCCTGCAGCACGGCGGGGTGGAGGAAGTCATAGAGGTCGGCCACCCGTGGATTGTTACGGTCCACGGCTAGCAAGTACTGGGTCAGATCGTTGGAGCCGACCGAGAGGAAGTCGACCTGACGCGCCAACTCGCGCACCTGATAAACCGCCGCAGGAATCTCGATCATCACGCCAATGGGCGGCAGCGGCACGTCGGTGCCTTCATCGCGTACCTCGCCCCAGGCGCGGTGAATCAAGTGCAGCGCCTCTTCTAGCTCCTGAATGCCGGAAATCATCGGCAGCAGGATGCGCAGATTGTTCAAGCCTTCGCTGGCCTTGAGCATGGCGCGGGTCTGCACCAGAAAGATTTCCGGGTGATCGAGGGTCACACGGATGCCGCGCCAACCGAGGAAGGGGTTGTCTTCCTTGATCGGAAAATAGCTAAGCGCCTTGTCGCCGCCGATATCCAGGCTGCGCATGGTCACCGGCAGCGGATGGAAGGCCACCAACTGCTCGCGGTAAATCGCCAGCTGCTCCTTCTCGCTGGGGAAACGCTCCTTGATCATAAACGGCACTTCGGTGCGATACAGGCCAACACCTTCAGCCCCGCGCTCTTGCGCGCGCTTCACATCGGCGAGCAGGCCGGTGTTGACCCACAGCGGCATACGGTGGCCGTCGAGGGTTTCGCAGGGCAAGGCGCGCAATGCATCCAGGCCCTGAGCCAGCTGGCGTTCTTCCTCAACCACTTCGGCGTATTGCTTGCGCAATATTTCACTGGGGTTGGTGAAGACCTCACCGTGGTAGCCGTCGACGATCAGCTGAATGCCATCGATCTTCGAATACGGCAGGTCAACCGCACCCATCACAGTGGGGATACCCATGGCGCGGGCGAAAATCGCCACATGCGAGTTACCCGAACCCTGCACCGACACCAGGCCGACCAGCTTGCCTTCCGGCACCTCGCCGAGCATCGCCGGCGACAGCTCTTCGCTGACCAGGATGCAGTTGTCTGGGTACACCAGGGTTTGCTGCCGCGCCTGCTGCAAATAGGCGAGCAAGCGCCGGCCGAGGTCTTTGACATCACTGGCGCGCTCGCGCAAGTAAGCGTCGTCCATCAACTCGAAACGGTTGATGTGCTCGCCAACCACCTGACGCAGTGCGCCCTGGGCCCATTGACCAGTACGAATGACCTTGACCACCTCGTTACCCAGGGCGGCGTCTTCCAGCATCATCAGGTAGACATCGAACAGTGCGCGCTCTTCCGGGCGCAGCTGAGTAGCCATCTTCGCCGACAGCGCGCGCATGTCGCTGCGCACGCCTTCCAGGGCGTTATTGAACAGGGTCAGCTCGGCCGCGATGTCGTCGACGGATTTGTCTGGCACCACATCCAGGTCGGCCGGTGGCAGCACCACCACTGCCGTACCCACAGCGGCACCGGGTGATCCCGGCACACCCACGAACTTGGCCTCCTGAATGCCCTTACCCTGACGCCCCAGGCCGCGGATTGAGCCGGTGGCCTCAGCGTGGGCGATAACCCCGGCAAGCTGCGCACTCATGGTGACCAGGAAGGCTTCTTCGCCCTCATCAAACTGTCGGCGTTCTTTTTGCTGCACGACCAATACACCCATCACCCGACGGTGGTGGATGATCGGCGAGCCGAGGAAGGAGGCGTAACGCTCTTCGCCGGTTTCAGCAAAGTAGCGGTAGCGCGGGTGTTCAGAAGCATGTTCGAGGTTGAGTGGCTCTTCGCGGGTGCCGACCAAGCCGACCAGGCCCTCGTTGGGCGCCATGCTGACCTTGCCGATGGCTTTCTTGTTCAAGCCCTCGGTGGCCATCAGCACAAAGCGATTGGTTTCCGGGTCCAGCAGGTAGACCGAGCAGACTTGGCTGCCCATGGCTTCGCGCACTCGCTGCACGATAATGCCCAGCGCCGCCTTGAGGTCCTTGGCGGCATTTACTTCCTGGACAATCTTGCGCAGCGTATTGAGCATGTTTGGCTCTAGCCTGTGTCAGTCCCGCGCCAAGAGGCGTGGGGCGAGTTCTTTTAAGGCGCGACGGTAAACCTCGCGCTTGAAGGTGACCACCTGGCCCAATGGGTACCAGTAACTGACCCAACGCCAACCGTCGAATTCCGGTTTGCCGGTCAGGTCCATGCGCACACGGTCTTCTGCACCGGTTAGGCGCAGGAGAAACCACTTCTGTTTCTGCCCGATGCACAGCGGCTGGCTGTGCGTGCGCACCAAACGCTGCGGCAAACGATAACGCAACCAGCCCCGGGTGCAGGCGAGAATTTTCACATCCTGCTGCTCTAGGCCGACTTCTTCGTTCAATTCGCGGTACAACGCGTCTTCCGGCGACTCATGGTCATTAATCCCGCCTTGCGGGAACTGCCAAGCGTCCTGGTTTATCCGACGCGCCCACAGCACCTGGCCGTCATCATTGGTCAGAATGATGCCGACATTAGGGCGAAAACCATCAGAGTCGATCACGGCGCACAACCTCGTAAACGCATGTTTTGGCATTGTTCCACAAAGGCCGTCGCAGCAGCAACGCGAGCGGGTCGCGTAATGGGAATGACCTTTAAAAGCCGTTATCCTCAGCCCTCTCAGACCTTTGCGAAGATAGGTGCCCTGTGCGTTTGGCTTTATTCGATCTCGACAACACCCTACTCGGCGGCGACAGCGATCACGCCTGGGGCGATTATCTGTGTGAGCGCGGCATCCTCGACGGGATTGCCTACAAGGCGCGCAATGATGAGTTCTACCAGGATTACCTGGCCGGCCGCCTGAACATCACCGACTACCTGAATTTCAGCCTGGAAATCCTCGGCCGCACGGAAATGGCGCAACTTGAGCAGTGGCACCGCGAATTTATGCATGATTGCGTTGAGCCGATCATTCTCGCCAAAGGCGAAGCCCTGCTCGCCGAGCACCGCGAAGCCGGCGACAAGCTGCTGATCATCACCGCCACCAACCGCTTCGTCACTGCGCCAATTGCCGCGCGCCTGGGTGTCGACACCCTGCTCGCCACTGAGTGTGAAATGGCCGACGGCCGCTACACCGGTCGCACCACTGACGTGCCATGTTTTCAGGATGG
The DNA here is from genome assembly GCF_034653255.1 of Pseudomonas spirodelae. Taxonomy (NCBI): domain Bacteria; kingdom Pseudomonadati; phylum Pseudomonadota; class Gammaproteobacteria; order Pseudomonadales; family Pseudomonadaceae; genus Pseudomonas; species Pseudomonas spirodelae. The sequence continues at coordinate 49,015 of NZ_JAYEET010000009.1, forward strand.
CAAAGTCACTCGCCTCAACCGCTGGCTCGGCGAAACCGGCTTGAGCTTGCACGACAGCTATTTTTACAGCGACTCGCTGAACGACCTGCCACTGCTGGAACAGGTCAGCCATCCGTTTGCCGTCGACCCCGACCCGAAGCTGCGCGCCGAAGCCGAACAGCGCGGCTGGCCAGTGATCTCGCTGCGCTAAGCCCGCTGCAAATAAAAACGCCGCCTGATCAGGCGGCGTTTTTATTTGGGTGTTATTCAGGCTGGTTTGGCGCCCATCAGCCCCATGATCACCAGTAGCAGCAACACGATCAGCCCGGCATACAACGCACAGAAGCGCAGCAGCTTGATCGGAGCTGTATCGGCCAATGCCTGCCAGGCCGACAGGCGGCCATTGAGCAGCAGGCCGAACAGCACCAGCAGGCCGAACAGCACGCTACTGGCGAGCAACCAGGTTTGCCCCAGCGGGAAGCCCGCCAGATTGACCATCCACCAGCCACTGACCGGCAAGCTCAGGGCCAGCAGACCGAATACCGGTAGGCTGATCAGCCGGGTGCGCTTGAGCTTGCGCTGAAGCACCAGCGCATCACCGCCCTTCGCCGCTTTCCAGAGCATAAATACATGCGCCAGAACACCGAGCAACAACAGCACGCCGGGCGCACTGTGGAGAATTTTCAGCAGTTGGTAATGTTCCATCGATTCAGCTCCTGCCGATTAACCTAAAAAGAGTTTGTACGCCGGGTTGTCGCTCTCATCCCAGTAGCGGTAACCGATAGCGTCAAGCGCCGCCGGTAACAGGTGACGCTCGTCACTGGGAACCTGCAGGCCTGCCACCACGCGGCCATCGGCTGCACCATGGTTGCGATAGTGGAACATCGAGATGTTCCAGCGACCACCAAGCTTTTGTAAGAAATTAAACAGTGCACCTGGGCGCTCAGGGAACTCGAAGCGCAATACACATTCATCCGGCACCGCTGCGGCGTGGCCGCCGACCATATGGCGGATATGCAGCTTGGCCAGTTCGTTATCGGTCAGGTCCAGCACCGGGAAGCCTTGATCACGCAGGCCCTGCACCAGGGCTGCACGCGGATCGTTGTCCGGATGAGTCTGCACGCCAACAAAAATGTGCGCCTCTTTGTCCTGATGAAAACGGTAGTTGAACTCGGTGATCTGGCGCTTGCCGATGGCCTCGCAAAACGCCTTAAAGCTGCCCGGATGCTCAGGGATGGTCACGGCAATGATCGCTTCGCGCTTCTCACCCAGCTCGGCACGTTCGGCCACGTGACGCAGGCGGTCGAAGTTGACGTTAGCGCCGGAGTCGATACCGACCAATACCTGATCACGGCAGCCTTCACGCTCCACGTACTTCTTAATCCCGGCCACACTCAGCGCGCCGGCAGGTTCGGTGATCGAGCGGGTATCGTCGTAGATGTCCTTAATTGCGGCGCAGATCTCGTCAGTGCTGACGGTGATCACCTCATCGACATGGTCCTTGCACACATCGAAGGTGTGCTGGCCAATTTGCGCCACGGCCACGCCGTCAGCAAACAACCCAACTTGCGGCAACACCACCCGCTCACCAGCGGCCATGGCCGCCTGCAGGCAGTTGGAGTCATCCGGTTCGACGCCGATGATCTTGATTTCCGGGCGCAGGTATTTCACATAGGCGGCGATCCCAGCGATCAGCCCGCCGCCACCGACGGGGACGAAGATCGCATCCAGCTTGCCGGGTTGCTGACGGAGAATTTCCATGGCGATGGTGCCCTGGCCGGCGATGGTGTGCGGGTCATCGTAGGGGTGGATATAGATGTAGCCCTTCTCATCCACCAGCTTCAGCGAATAGGCCAGCGCCTCAGGGAAGCTGTCGCCGTGCAACACCACTTTGCCGCCGCGCGAGCGCACGCCCTGCACCTTGATCTCCGGGGTGGTCTTGGGCATCACAATCGTGGCTTTAACCCCCAGCACCTTGGCGGCCAGCGCCAGGCCCTGAGCATGGTTACCCGCCGACGCGGTGACCACGCCACGCGCCTGTTCCTCACTCGAAAGCTGCGCCAGCTTGTTGTAGGCACCACGAATCTTGAACGAGTACACCGGTTGCAGGTCTTCGCGCTTGAGCAAAATCTGGTTACCCAGACGCTCGGAAAGCTGGTTCGCGGCGTGCAGCGGGGTTTCCACCGCCACGTCGTAGACGCGCGAGGTGAGGATCTTTTTAACGTACTGTTCGAGCATGGCGTGATCGCAGGCGGCTTTTCGGGGAGCCAACGAGTCTACCCCAGGGCCACGCCGCACGACCACACAACACCGGGGATTTCCCGGCCGCCAGCTCACTGGCGGCACAGGCGCGCTATAATTTCGCCCCCTCACTCCCACGCCAGGTGCCCCATGCTCAATCAAGATCAACTCAAGCAAGCCGTCGCCCAGGCTGCCGTCGACTTTATTCTGCCCAAGCTCGACGCCAAGAGTGTGATCGGCGTCGGCACGGGCTCCACCGCCAACTGCTTTATCGACGCCCTGGCCAAACACAAAATGGAATTCGACGGTGCCGTGGCCAGCTCCGAAGCCACCGCCGCACGCCTCAAAGGCCACGGTATTCCGGTGTATGAGCTGAACAGCGTTAGCGATCTGGAATTTTATATCGACGGCGCCGATGAGAGCGACGAACACCTCAACCTGATCAAGGGCGGCGGCGCAGCCCTGACCCGCGAGAAGATCGTCGCGGCCGTGGCGCAAACCTTTATCTGCATCGCCGACGCCAGCAAACTGGTGCCACTACTGGGGGCCTTCCCGCTGCCGGTGGAAGTCATCCCGATGGCGCGCAGCCATGTGGCCCGCCAACTGGTCAAGCTCGGTGGCGACCCCGTGTATCGTGAGGGAGTGGTAACCGACAACGGCAATATCATCCTCGACGTGTTCAACCTGTCGATCACCAACCCGGCCGAGCTGGAAAGCCAGATCAACGCCATCGTCGGCGTGGTCACCAATGGTCTGTTTGCCGCCCGCCCGGCCGACCTGCTGCTGCTCGGCACCGCCGAAGGGGTCAAAACCCTCAAGCGCGCCTAACCGCTCACCAACCGCCGGCGGCGGTAAAACAAGCTCGGCAGGCCACTTGTGGCTCACGCACTCAGGCGTGACTCGGAGGGCGAGACGTTAACCAAGCCGTGACTCGATATGAGCACGCGAAAATGGATTAAGTCGGCAGACAGTCCGTCTACTTGGCGTCATGCTGCCGACATTGCTTAGTGACCAGGATTGCCAGGGAGTTTTATGTCCGTATTCGTCTCGTCCGCCCATGATCGCCAACTGGAACTCGCCGACCTGTTGCGTGAGCTGGTCGCCCAAGGCCGGACCCATCAGGACAGTGCCGAACAATGCCTGGCAATCCGCCGCAGCTCGGTGAATAACCAGCTACACCCGCTCGAGTTTCTTGCCGCCCAACAACTCGATGACCTCAAACATCCGGGTAAAAAACTCGAACTGGAAGGGCTGTCTAGCTGGCTGGCAGAGCAATGCGGGCAACCCTTTCTGCGCATCGACCCGCTAAAAATCGATGTCGCCGCCATTACCCCCTTGATGTCCTACGCCTTCGCCCAGCGCCACAAGATTCTCGCCGTGGCGGTGGATAGCGACAGCGTGACCATCGCCAGCAGCCAACCCCTGGTGCACAGCTGGGAAGCCAACCTGACCCATGTACTCAAGCGCCCAATCAAGCGCGTGGTAGCCAGCCCAGCGGATATTCAGCGCTTTACCGTGGAATTTTACCGCCTGGCCAAGTCGGTCAGCGGCGCCTCGGCCGGCGACACGAAGATCAGCGGCAGCGGAAACTTCGAGCAACTGCTGAACCTCGGCGCCCAGGATCAGGAGCCCGACGCCAACGACGCGCATATCGTCAATATCGTCGACTGGCTGTTCCAGTACGCCTTTACCCAGCGCGCCAGTGATATTCATATCGAGCCGCGCCGCGAGCAGGGCAGCGTGCGCTTTCGCATCGACGGCGTGCTGCACACCGTCTATCAATTTCCGCCACAGGTGACCATGGCCATCGTCAGCCGCCTGAAAAGCCTCGGGCGGATGAACGTAGCGGAAAAACGCAAACCGCAGGATGGCCGGGTCAAAACCAAAACCCCAGACGGTGGTGAAGTCGAGCTGCGCCTGTCGACCATGCCCACGGCATTTGGCGAAAAAATGGTCATGCGGATTTTCGACCCCGAAGTGCTGCTGAAAAGCTTCGACCAGCTGGGCTTTTCCGCCGACGACCTGAGGCGCTGGCAAGGCATGACGGGCCAGCCCAACGGCATCATCCTGGTCACCGGCCCCACTGGTTCAGGCAAAACCACCACGCTGTACACCACGCTCAAGCAACTGGCGACTCAGGAAGTCAACGTGTGCACCATCGAAGACCCAATCGAGATGATCGAAGGCGCCTTCAACCAGATGCAGGTGCAACACAATATCGACCTGACCTTCGCCAGCGGCGTGCGCGCCCTGATGCGTCAGGACCCAGACATCATCATGGTTGGCGAAATCCGCGACCTGGAAACCGCCGAGATGGCGATCCAGGCGGCGCTGACCGGCCACCTGGTACTGTCGACCCTGCACACCAACGACGCACCCAGCGCCATTACCCGCCTGCTGGAACTGGGCGTGCCGCACTACCTGCTCAAGGCCACCCTGCTCGGCGTAATGGCCCAGCGCCTGGTGCGCACCCTGTGCCCGCATTGCAAGGCCCCGCAGGAGCTGGATGAAGAAGACTGGCAAAGCCTGACCAAACCCTGGAGTGCACCGATGCCGACCCAGGCCTGCCGCGCTGTGGGCTGCCTGGAGTGCCGCGACACGGGCTACCGTGGCCGCGCCGGGGTGTATGAAATCATGCTGATTAATGATGCGATGAAGCCACTGATCACCGCCGACACTGACCTGATTGCCCTACGCCGGCATGCCTTCAAGGAGGGCATGCGCAGCCTGCGCCTGTCTGGCGCGCAGAAGGTCGCCGCCGGCCTGACCACTATCGAGGAAGTGCTGCGGGTCACTCCGCAGAGTGAGCAAAAATAGCCTCACCCCGCGAGTTTCAGCTGCGCGGCAAACGCTGCTGGCGGGCCTGGGTACTTGCCACCCGCTGGGGCTTGCAGTCCAGATACGCTGAGCCCTGCAACCAGCGCTGATTGGAATGCCAGGCGAAGAGAAACTGCCCACCCTTGAGCTGGTCGACCACCATGCGCGCCACTTCGGGGCGCACCGCCGGGCACCCCAGGCTACGGCCAATGCGCCCCTGGCTCTGCACCAGGCGCGGGCTGACATAGTCCGCCCCGTGAATGACGATGGCACGCTCACGGGCCAAGTCGTTCAGCCCCGGCTCCAGGCCATCCATGCGTAAGGAATAACCGTGCTTACCGCGGTAGCTTTCGGCGGTACGAAACAGCCCGAGGCTGCTCTGGTTACTGCCCAGGCGATTCGAGAAGCTCTTGGCGAAGTTCTCCCCCGACTGGCGGCCATGGGCGACAAAGTCGCGCAGCAAGAGGCGCTTGCGTTGCAGATCGAAGATCCACAGACGGCGTTCGGTGGAGGGGCGCGAATAATCGATCACGGCGAGGCGCCGAGCCGGTTCAGCGCCATGATTGACCGCACACTGCATTGCCGCCAGGGCATGCCGCAACGCCTGCTGGTTAAGCCCTGGGGCAATCCGCGCGAGATCCCTGAGCTGTCCATCCTGCTCCGCCGCCATTGCCGACAGCGGCATGCAAACCAACCAAAACCCCACAAGGCAGAACCTGCCAAGACGTCCAAACATAATCGCACTTACCTCCAGGACCTAAGTCCTGTAACAAGATCCAGCCATGACGCGCCTATACTGGCTGCGACAAACCCGCATTTAGGCCAAGGACTGGAGCAGTAGATTGTTCAAAAAACGCACACTCTACCTGAGCGCCGCCCTGCTCACCCTGCCACTGGTCGCGAATGCCGCCGATACGCCTTTCGCCACCAGCGCCGATCTGCGGCCAATTCTGGATGAGTTAAGGCAACACTGCAGCGCATTACCAGCAAGCCTAGACGAGAACGCTCAGCGCCAGTTGCAGGCTTTCTATGCTCAACGCGACGGTCAACGCGCCTGGCAAAGCAGTGAACAACGGCTGCAATTGCACGAACAGCTGACGCAGCTGGCTGATGACGGCCTACAGCCCAGCGAATATGAGCTACCCAACTGGATCGAGGAACAGCGCGACTGCGTAGACGTACTGACCAGCCACAGTTACTTGCAAGCCTTGCTGCACCTGCGCCGGGGTCGTTTGCTGCAGCAGCACCTCGAACCTCTGTGGCAGGCCCCTGGGCAGACTAATCCAGACCCAAATATGGCGACCTTGTCGCTGGCCCTGCTGCACCTGCAAGCCCCCGCAGCGGCCTTTGCCAGCGCGCGGCCGGCCACCGTGCAATACCAACAACTGCGCAGCGCCTATGCACAGCAACGCCTGCAACCGCTCACCCCATGGGTAACATTGCCCAGCGGCCCACTGCTCAAGCCCGAGCGCCAGGATGCGCGGCTGCCGGCACTGCGCGCACGGCTGTTCGCTCAGGGTTATCTGGCGACACCAGGCGAAACATTGGGCAACGTTTATGACGGGGCCACCCAGTTAGCCCTGGAGCATTTCCAGCGCGACCATGGCCTTAACCCAGACGGCATACTCGGCCCCGCCAGCCTGACGGAGCTGAATATCAGCGCGCAGAGTCGCCGCGAGCAGCTGCGCGCCAATCTCGAACGCCTGCGCTGGCTGGCCGAGGACATGCGCGGCGCTGAAGTGCTGATCAATGTGGCGGCGGGCGAGCTTCAGGTAGTGCGGGACAACCAGCTGCTCTGGCGCAGCCGCACCCAAGTCGGCCGCGCCGAACGGCAAACCCCGCTGCTCGCCTCACGTATTGAGCGGCTAACGCTCAACCCGACCTGGACCGTGCCGCCGACCATCCTGCGCGAAGACAAACTGCCGGCCATTCGCGATGACATCAGCTACCTCGAACGCCACCAGATGAGCGTACTCGACCACGCCGGCAACCTACTCGACCCCCACACTATCGACTGGGAGCGGCCCGGGGCGATTCTCCTGCGCCAGTCGGCCGGCAGCCACAACCCGCTGGGCCGGGTTGTACTGCGCTTCGCCAACCCGTTCGCGGTGTACCTGCACGACACCCCCAGCCAGCATCTATTCAGCAAAGCACCGCGCGCCTTCAGTTCCGGCTGCGTGCGGGTTGAAGCCGTCGACAGCCTGCTCGCCTGGCTGCTCACGCCGGATGAACTAAAAACGGTACAAGCGCGCATCGTCAGCGGTGACACCCAGCAGTACCGCCTGCAACATCCAGCGCCATTACTGATCGCCTACTGGACAGCAGAAGCCGGCGCCGATGGTGCCCTGCACTATTACCCGGACATCTATGGGCGCGACGGCCACCTGATCAAGGCCCTGGCTCAGCCTGTGCCCTAATCGCCAGATACGCGGGTTGATCGGCGCACCTTGCAACAGCATCGACAGCCGCGTCGGCAGCAACTGTGCTTAGATAACTCATCAGCAATCCTCATTCAGCAAGGAGCTACACCACATGGAAATCGGCAGCGTCATTTTTCTGTTTGTCGGCCTCGCCGTCGCCATCGTCTTTATGGGCTTCAAGGTTGTCCCACAGGGCTCAGAATGGACGGTCGAGCGCTTCGGCCGCTACACCAACACCCTCAAGCCGGGTTTGAACATTATTGTCCCGGTGATGGACAAGATTGGTCGCAAGCTCAACGTAATGGAAAACGTACTGGATATTCCGCCGCAGGAAGTGATCACCGCCGATAACGCCACCGTGCAGATCGACGCGATTTGCTTCTTTCAGATCATCAACGCGGCCCAGGCGGCCTACGAGGTGAACAACCTCGAACATGCCATTCGCAACCTGGTGATGACCAACATTCGTACCGTGCTGGGCTCCATGGAGCTGGACGCCATGCTCGGCCAGCGCGACGCGATCAACGAACGCCTGCTGCGCACCGTCGATGAAGCCACCGCGCCCTGGGGCATCAAGATCACCCGCATCGAGATCAAAGACATCAGCCCACCCGCTGACCTGATGGCCGCCATGTCCGGGCAGATGAAAGCCGAGCGGATCAAGCGTGCGCAGATTCTTGAAGCCGAAGGCATGCGTCAGGCCGCCATCCTCACCGCAGAAGGGCAGAAACAAGGCGACATCCTCAAGGCCGAAGGTCAGCGCCAGGCCGCCTTCCTCGAAGCCGAAGCGCGCGAGCGAGCCGCCCAGGCAGAAGCCGAAGCCACACGCATGGTTTCCGAAGCCATTGCCAGCGGTAACGTGCAGGCGGTCAACTACTTCGTCGCCCAAAAATACATCGAGGCCCTTGGCCAATTGGCCAGCGCCAACAACAGCAAAGTCATTTTGATGCCGCTGGAGGCCAGTCAGGTCATCGGCGCAGTGGGCGGCATTGGGGAAATCGTCAAAGCCACCTTCGGCGAGAACAAGGGTTAAGCCATGTGGGACTTTTTACAGCACCTGTCGTACTGGAACTGGTTGGCCTTCGGCACGCTGTTGCTGATTATCGAAGTCTTCGGTGCGGGCGGTTATTTGCTGTGGATCGGCTTGGCGGCGGCCAGCGTCGGCCTGCTGACGTTTATCTTCCCAGGCCTGCCGTGGGCTGCGCAGTTCATCCTGTTCGGCCTGCTTTCAGTGCTCACGGCGGTGTTCTGGTGGCAGCGCCAGCGCAGCGCCAGCAAACCGTCTGACCAGCCAGGGCTAAACCACCGCGGCAGCGAATTCGTCGGCCGCACCTTCGCCCTGCATGAGGCGATCAACGGCGGCCGCGGCAAGATCAAGGCCGGTGACAGCCTATGGCTGGTGATCGGTGAGGATCTGCCGGCCGGCACGGCAGTGCGCGTTGTGGGTCAAGACGGCGTATTACTGCGGGTTGAAGCCGAGCACGTGGGCGGCACGACGACAGACTGACGCTCAGCCAAGAGCACCAAAAACCAGGCCGCCCGACGGCGGCCTGGTGAGTGGTGTGAAACCGCCGCTGCGATTACGGCAGCGAGTAGACCTTGAACAACATCTTCACCGTGGCGCTCGGCTCACCCAAGTACTGGCTGTAGATTTTCTCCAGCTCACCGGAGCGATAAGCCTCGCTCAAGGCGGTGTCCACCAACAGCCTAAAGTCTTCATCGCCGCGCTGCAGCGCCATGGCGACCGGGGCAAACTCATAAATGCGCTCCAGCACTATCATCGGCGCACCGGCACCTTTGTTCTGCGCCAGGTAGTTCTTCAGCAAGATGCGCTCGGAGAAGAAGGCATCAGCCTTGCCCTCGGCAACTAACCGCACGCCCTCCTCCTGACTGGCAACGGTCACCAGCGTTGCCACCACACCGAGCTTGCTCTGCTGCTTACGAACCCAGGCTTCGGTTGCGCCGCCCTGGGTCACCACATAGGTGTGGTTAGCCAAGCCACGATTGATGGTCGCCCGCCAGGTCGGCCCTGTGTGCGCGACCTTGCCATTGAGCACGTTGATTAGCATGGGCGGCGCATCTTCACGCACCAGTGCAGCCAGGCCAGCGGTGTAGATCGGCAGCGAGAAACTGACCGACTTGCGCGCCTCCAGCGTTTCCAGGGTGGGCGTACAGAGGAGATCGACCATGCCCGAGCGGACGGCGGCGATGCCCTCAGCATCGTTGAGTGCCTGATAACGGACCTGCAGTTCACTCAGGCCCAGCTCGCTTTTGACTCGCGCGGCGACCTTGCGGCACAGCTCGATGCCGTAGCCGCTGACCTGGTCGCTTTTCTGGCTGCTGAACGGCGCCATGTCCGGCATAAACCCAAGGGTGAAGCTGTTGCTGCCGCGCACGCGCTCCAGGGTGCTGGAACTCGCGTTCGCCAGCACCGGCAGCATAACCAGACAGGCCAGCAGCAGGTTTAACGATTTGGGCAGTTGCATGTTCATATCCTGTTCCCCACATTCAGATGTCTTGGCAATCCTGGAGATGCCCTAAGCCCGCTCGGACGCTGGCGGCTGATCGACAAAGTTCTTGGCGATAAAGCCATAGAGCAGGTAGCCGACGGCCAGCACGATCATCGCGCCGAACACCGCATCCTTACCGGAGGCGTACAGGGCGTAGAACGAGTACGCCATAGCCACCATCAGCACTGCCACATTGCGTCTGAAAATTGCCGGGCTGACGTTAGCCTTGTACATGATCACCAACAGGCCGGAGAGCGCCGTAACATAGGGAATAAGGTTGGTCACCGCCGCCAGGTTGACCAGCTTGCTGAACTGCGCACTGGCATTCGGCGAGATGGTTGAGAGGGCCATCAAGGTTTGCAAAACGCCGCAGACGATCATGCCGATGATGGGTGCATTCATCGCACTGACCTTACTGAACAGCTTTGGAAACATGCCCTGGTCGGCCGTGACCTTGGCGGTTTGCGCCAGGGTGAACTGCCAACCGAGCAGGGAACCGATACAGGCCATGACCGCCAACGCCATGATGATGTTGCCAATAAAGGGGTTAAACATCTGCGCGTAGACATAGGCAAACGGCGCGGTAGAGTTGGCCAATTCAGCGTTGGGCACGATGCCCTGGATGACCGTGGTCGACAACACGTACACCACCGCCGCACCGAGGGTGCCAAACAGACAAGCCAGCGGCACGTTGCGCTTGGGGTTGTCGACCGCATCGGAGTTCTGCGCCGCGGACTCCATGCCCAGGAAAGCCCACAAGGTCAGTGGAATACTCTGTGCGATGGCATCACCGATCTTCAGGTTGTGAGGGTTCCAGGCCTCTCTTAAAACCGCCGGATCGAACCAGAACCAACCAATCACGCTCAAGCCGGCCACCGGGATAATCACGCCCCAGACGGTGATTGCACCAATTTTGCCAGTGATGCTGGGGCCGCCAAAGTTGGCCGCCGTGGTCAGCCAGATCAACCCCACAGTGCCGACGAACAGCGGAATAGCGCCGCTACCCAGCCAAGGGAAGAACGGCGTCAGATAGCCCACCGCTGAAATACCAATGGCCACATTGCCGATGGCCAAGGATAAAAAATACAAAAACGAACACAGGAAGAACGCCGACTTACCATGCGCCTCCTCGGTATAGGCCGACATGCCGCCCGAACGTGGACAATAGATCCCGCACTGGGCAAAACAGTAGGCGATGGCCATGGAGCCGGCGGCGGTGATGATCCATGACAACAGCGATACAGCCCCGAGCTGGGCCATGCTCGACGGCAACATGATGATGCCGGAGCCCATCATGTTGACCGCCACCAGTGTGGTAAGCCCTACCAGGCTCATCTTCTTGCTTGACTCAGCCATCGACCTCTCCTTGTACCTTTCGAAGCACTGTCCCTGTGCCCAACAACGCGCAACCTGTTGCCGAACGCAGGGATGGCTAAGCGTTACTGTTTGACGACATAGATCATGTACGTCAGCCCGCCGAGGCTGTCGCGCTCGATCTCGACGCCATGGTTGTCATGCTCAAAGCCTGGGAAGTGGCTGTCGAACAGCTCCATTGCCAGCAGGTAGTCGATAATGGCCTGCTTGTCGGCGCCGGCCTTCTCGCCCGGCATCATCAGCGGGATACCCGGCGGATACGGCACGACCTGCACAGCCACGGTGCGATCACGCATGTCGCGCACGGCAATCTGTTCGATCTCACCTTTTACCAACCTGGCGAAGGTCTGCCGGGGTGAACTGACAACGTCCGGCAGCAAGCTAAAGGCCGCGTCCATGTTGTGCAGCAACTGCGAGGCCAGCATGTCTTGATGCATGGCCGTGGCCAGGTCCTTGAGCCCCATACCGGCATAGCGCTCGCCATGGCTGGCGACCAAATCGGGCATTATCCGATCCAGCGCCGTGTTGTCGTCATAGTGCGTTTTGAACTCCATCAGCCCGGCGACCAGCGAGCCCCACTTGCCTTTGGTCACGCCCAGGCTAAACAGCAGCAGGATCGAATACGGCTCGGTCTTCTCCACCACGATGCCGCGGCTGGCGAGGAACGACGACACCAGCGGTGCCGGAATGCCACTGACTTGCATATCACCTTCCAGGGACTGCCCCGGTGTCAGCACGGTGACTTTGATCGGATCGAGCATGCAGTAATCGCTGCCCAGGTCACCAAAACCATGCCAGCTGGCGGTTGGCTTGAGCACCCAGGCATCACCGTTACGCAGCGCCTGCGGGTCGAGCTCAGCAAAAGGCACACCATTGACTTCGTCCGGCTGCCACACGCCAAACCACCAATCCTGCGGATTGCGCTTGCGCACCTCATTGCCCAAACGAACCATAGCCTGGCGAAAGGCGATGGCCTCGCCAATCGACTCATCGGTGAGGTATTCGCCGGCATCGTCCATCATCTTGGCCGATACATCGGTAGAGGCAATGATGCTGTACTGCGGCGACGTCGAGGTGTGCATCATAAAGGCTTCGTTAAACAGCGCCGGTTTGATCGGCACCTTGCCCGAACGGATGTGGATCATCGATGCCTGCGACAGGGCCGCCAGCAACTTGTGGGTCGAGTGGGTAACGGTCACCGTGGCGTCATCGGCATGCCGCTCGCCACGGTGCATGCCATAGCGCCCTTCATACAACGGGTTGAACCGTGCATAGGCGTACCAGGCTTCGTCGTAATGAATGCGGTCGACGCTACGGCTCAGCTCGCGGGTAGTGGTCTGCACGTTGTAGCAGAGGCCGTCGTAGGTCGAGTTGGTCAGCACCGCTAATACCGGGCGGGCTTGTTTATCGGCCATCAGCGGGCTTTCAGCGATTTTCTGCGCCACCGCCTCGGGAGTCATTTCGCTGCTGGGCACTGGTCCGATCAGGCCGCGGGCATTACGCCGCGGACGCAGGTACAGCGGCACTGCACCGGACATGTTCAGCGCATAGTTCAGCGACTTGTGGCAGTTACGGTCGACCAGTACGGCGTCGCCGTCAGTGACGGCTGAGTGCAGGACGATTTCGTTACTGGCCGAACTTCCCCCCACGGAGAAAAAGGTGAAATCGGCACCGAACACCCGTGCGGCATTTTTCTCCGCGGCGGCTATTGGCCCAGTGTGATCATTCAACGAGCCCAGCTCACCGACCGATACGCTCAGGTCAGAGCGCAGCATCTGCTCGCCGTAAAAATCGAGGAAACTACGCCCCACAGCGGTTTTCATAAAAGCGGTGCCGCCGGTATGGCCCGGGGTGTGCCAGGAGTACTCGTGGGTGCCGGCGAAATTAACCAGCGCACCGAAAAATGGCGGCAGGATGCTATCCAAATAACGCCGTGCAGCCGCTTCAATGCGCCCCGCGACAAACGCTGGGCTGTCTTCCGGCTGCCAGATAAAACCGTCGATGTGCTCGACGATCTCCAACGGTACCTGGCTGTGATGGGCCTGGCTCATACCCAGCATGATGGGCAGTTGCGCGGTGCGCTGACGAATCAGCTGGATCAGACTAGACGCCTGACTCGGGTTGGCTTCGCAGGCACCCCAGCCAAGGATTACACAGCAGTAGGCCGGGTTAGCCCGGAAGGCGATTTCAGCGTCACTCAGCGAACTGACGCGCTCCACGTCAAGGCCATGCTGCTGTAGCGCCTGAGCAACAGCCTCGGCGCTGCGCAAGACGATGCTGTCTGGGTGCTGCTGGGTGTTGACCACAATCAACACGGGGTAGCGCTGCGCCAAGAACGCCGGCAAAGGCACTTTTGCCTGAGTCATGATGTACTCCTTGTAATAAAACGACTGCCTCACTCAGCGAGGCGAAGCATGGCGCGCCATGCCTCACGGCTGAATCCCTATTTAAGGCACCAGAAATGGTAATCGCCGTCCTTGTGCACGGCGCCCTCCACTTCTTTCTCAAAACCGGGAAAGTTATTGCCCCAGTCCTGCAGCGCCTGGATATAACGAACCCAAGGACCATCCACCGGACCGAGGTTCTCGCCCGGCATCACAATCGGAATGCCCGGCGGATAGGGCATGATGCCAACCCCGGTGACCCGACCGGCGGCCTGGCTGAGCGGCAACAACTCCGCCTCGCCGGCCTGCAGGGCCTGAAACGCCGCGCGCGGGGTTTTCTCGATCAGCGGCAGATTGCCGAAGGCGTCAGCCTGCAGGGCGTCCATACGACTGCTGCGCATGTACTCGAACATCTCGCTGCTGAGGTCACGCAAGCCCATGCCGCGATAACGCTCAGGCGCCTGGGCCACTAGATCGGGCAGCACCCGCTCCAGCGCAGCGTTGTTGTCGTAGTGGCGTTTGAAGGCCAGCAGCACATTGATCAACGTGCCCCACTTGCCCTTGGTCACACCAATGCTGAACAGGCACAGCACCATGAAGTCAGTGATGCGTGACGGCACAATATTGTTGCGATAGAGGAAGGCGCCGAGAACGGGCGCCGGAATGCCCTCCGCCAGCAAATGACCATCCGTGCCCATGCCCGGCACCATGATGCCGACCTTGATCGGGTCGAGCAGGCACCAGCCTTTTTCCAGCCCGGCGAAACCGTGCCATTCGGCGCCCGGCTCGAGCTCCCAACAGCTGGGGTCTGAGGCCAGTTGCTCGGCGTCGGCGTCGGCAAAATCGACCCGTTTGCCTGTCTGCCTCTCGGTGACCTGTGGTGCGTTCCACGGCTGAAAGAACCACTCGCCACGGCTGGCAAATTCGCGGTGTGCGCGGGCCAAGGCTTGACGGAAATCCACCGCTTCGCGAATCGAGTCCTGGGTCAGGCTAAGGCCACCCTTGCCCTCCATCATCGCCGCGCCCACCTCGTTAGAAGCAAACAGCGCATACATCGGCGACGTACTGGCCTGGATCACAAAGGACTCGTTGAAACGACTGTGCTCGACCGGGTTGCGACCGTTGCGAATATGGATAAATGACGCCTGCGACAACGCCGCCAACAGTTTGTGAGTGGAGTGGGTGGCAAACACCGTGGGGGCGTCGGACTGATGCTGCGCAGGGTCGCCGCGCATGGCGTAGCGCCCTTGGTACAGCGGATTGAAACGTGCGTAACCGTACCAGGCCTCGTCGAAATGGATGCGATCACTGCTCTGCGCCAGCAGCCCTTCAGCGCGCTCGGCGTGCAGGCACATGCCGTCGTAGGTGCAGTTGGTGACCACCGCATATACCGGTTTGCTGCTTTTGGCCTGGGCCTTCAAGGGATAGTTGGCGATAGCCGCGGCGATGCGTTGCGGATCGAACTGGCTCGGCAGCAAGGGCCCGATAATGCCGTAGCGGTTACGCGTCGGCGTCATATACAGCGGCAGGCCGCCGGTGAGCACCAAGCCTTGCTCGATCGATTTGTGGCAGTTGCGATCACACAAGGCGTACTGGTTTTCGCCCACACACGCCATAAAGATTGCGCGGTTGGAACCCGAGGTGCCGTTGAGTACCGAATAGCTGGCGTGGGAGCCGAATATCCTAGCCACATAAGCCTCGGAGTCGCCCACAGGGCCGCTATGGTCGAGCACCGAACCGAGATTACCGCGCTCGATACCACTGTCAGAGCGGAACAGGTTCTCCCCGAAGAAATCGAAGAACACCCGCCCCACTGGCGACTTGGTAAAGGCGATCCCCCCCTGATGACCTGGAGCGGCCCATGAATGTTCTTCTTTCAGGGTGTAGCGGATCAGCGCATCGGTGAAAGGCGGCAGCAGGTGTTCCAGATAACGCTGGATCGCCGCAACAACCCGTCCAACGATAAAGGGCGCCGTGTCCTCAAGCATCCAGACGAATTCATCTGCCAGCTCCATAGCCTCCACGGTGATGCTTTTTTTCGCATCACGGTCGGCCATCAGAAACACCGGTACATTTTCGTTACGCTGGCGAATGCTACGGAGCAGCTCAAGCGCCTGGGCGTGAGTTGTGGCGTCGTT
This sequence comes from Pseudomonas spirodelae, assembly GCF_034653255.1. NCBI lineage: Bacteria > Pseudomonadati > Pseudomonadota > Gammaproteobacteria > Pseudomonadales > Pseudomonadaceae > Pseudomonas > Pseudomonas spirodelae. The sequence continues at coordinate 64,878 of NZ_JAYEET010000009.1, forward strand.
CTTACCCAGGGTCCAATCGACACAAATGCAATGCAGGGCCGCATCGGAGATAACCGCAGCCAGTCCATCCTCGTAGGACGTGGCCTTGACCAGTTCGGTGTTGCGGCTGTGGAACTCGTCCACCAACGCCGTCAGCACCCGGCCGCGCATGCTGTTGGGGCTGCCCAGGTCGTCATCGACCATCAGCACGCGCATTTTCAGTTGTTTATTCGTGCGTCCAATCATCAAGCCGCCTCCACCATCCTTTGCCAGAAACGCAGCAGCAATACCCTCAATACACCCTAGAAACCACCCAAGATGGCAGAGCCCTGCGTACAGAAGCTGAAACACAGGTGTACAGCCAAGCCTCTACTATGAACTTGGCAATTACACATTTTGTGACATGAGTCATCAGACTAGTCAGCTTGAGTAAAAACGCTAACTTTCGACTCAGCCGCACAAGCCGGAAGAAAGAACTGCTGTAACCGCCTGAGGCGCCCACTCAGGTTGGTTCCAGAAACGACAAAGCCCCGCTCTAGGCGGGGCTTTGTTTGCAGCTAAGCGCTGGGGCTTAAGCGTCGCTGTCAGCCGTTGCTTTATAGGCCGCGGCATCCAGCAGCTTATCCAACTCGCCAGCATCGCTTGGTTTGAGCTTGAAGAACCAGCTGCCATAAGGGTCGCTGTTAACGCTTTCCGGGCTGTCGGACAGGCCATCGTTAATCGCGATGACTTCACCGGAAACCGGCGCGTAGATGTCGGAGGCGGCCTTGACCGATTCCACCACACCCGCTTCCTGACCGGCATTCAGGGTTTTACCGACTTCCGGCAGCTCGATAAATACCACATCACCCAAGGCTTCTTGAGCGTGATCAGAAATACCGACGGTAACGCTGCCATCGGCTTCCAGGCGCGCCCACTCATGGCTGGCGGCGTAACGCAGATCGGCGGGGATAGTGCTCATGTGTCGTTCCTCATCTGGCATGACGGCGACCACGCCGTCATGGAAATTTAGCAGGCCTTGGCCATACCGAAAGAAAGTCTTTAAAAACCTAGCGAACCGCAGCCGCGCAGACGCTCTCGACCATCCATGGCCAAATCAGGGGTTAGATCAGGGCTTTACCGTTACGCACAAAGCTCGGCTTGACCACCCGCACCGGGTACCACTTACCGCGAATTTCCACCTCGGCACGCTCACTGGTCGCCGCCGGCACGCGGGCCAAGGCGATTGATTTACCCAGGGTTGGCGAGAAGCTGCCGCTGGTGATTTCACCGTCGCCAATCCCTTCAACCCGCACCACTTGATGAGCACGCAGCACGCCGCGCTCTTCCAGCACCAGGCCAACCAGCTTGGCGCTGACACCCTCGGCCTTTTGCTTTTGCAGCGCACTACGGCCGATAAAGCCACGGCTGGCGGGCTCCCAGGCGATGGTCCAGGCCATGTTGGCGACCAGCGGGGTGACACTTTCGTCCATGTCCTGGCCATACAAGTTCAGCCCGGCTTCCAGGCGTAGGGTGTCGCGCGCACCGAGGCCAATCGGCGAAATACCCGCCCCTACCAGGTCATTGAGAAAGGCCACCACTTGGTCAGCCGGCAAGATGATTTCCAGCCCGTCTTCGCCGGTGTAACCGGTGCGGGCGATAAACCAGTCGCCGTCCGGCTGACCTTCAAAAGGCTTGAGGCTCTGGATCAGGTTGGCACGGGATGAAGTGACCAGCTCGGCGGTCTTGCTGCGCGCATGCGGCCCTTGGATCGCCAACATGGCCAGCTCGCTGCGTTCTTGTAGCTGCACATCGAAGTCGACGCTCTGCAGACGCATCCAGGCCAGGTCTTTGTCCCGGGTTGAGGCGTTGCTCACCACGCGGTAGCCGGCGTCCATCAGGTAGACCAGCAAGTCGTCCACCACCCCGCCTTGCTCATTGAGCATGGGGCTGTAAAGGGCCTTGCCGATGCTTTGCAGGCGCTCGATATCATTCGCCAGCAGGTGTTGCAGGTAGGCCTTGGCCTGGCTGCCGCTGACATCCACCACGGTCATATGCGACACATCGAAGACCCCGCAGTCGCGACGCACCTCGTGGTGCTCCTCGACCTGCGAGCCATAGTGCAACGGCATGTCCCAACCGCCGAAGTCGACCATCTTGGCACCCAACGCGAGGTGCAAGTCGTAGAGCGGTGTGCGCTGTCCCATAAGTGTCTCCTTGCGGGCTGGGCAGTGCAGCGGCAACCCGGCTGGCCCCTAAAAAAGGGCACCAACACAGGCTATAAAAGGCTGGGCCGCTGCGAATGGCGCGCATTGTAGCCGCAACACCGGGGGCGGTCATCCCAAGGCACTAGCCCAGGCGACGCGCCGAGCGACGGATCAGCAGAATTACTGGCAGCAGGCCCACCATAACCAGGGTCAGCGCCGGCAACGCCGCCCGCGCCCACTCGCCTTCACTGGTCATCTCAAACACCCGTACCGACAGGGTGTCCCAGCCAAAGGGACGCATCAGCAGCGTGGCGGGCATTTCCTTAAGCACATCAACAAACACCAGCAGCGCAGCCGACAACGCCCCCGGCACCAGCAACGGCAGGTAAACCTTGAAGAACAGCCCGACGCCGCCAACCCCCAGGCTGCGCGATGCCTCAGGCAGCGACGGACGAATGCGCGCCAGGCTGTTCTCCAACGGCCCATAGGCCACCGCCATAAAGCGGATCAGGTAGGCCAGCAAAAGGGCCGAGAGGCTGCCCAGTAATACCGGCTTGCCCGCACCACCGAGCCAGCTGGACAGCGGAATCACCAATTCGCGGTCGAGGTAACTGAAGGCCAGCATGATCGCCACCGCCAGCATCGAGCCGGGCAAGGCATAGCCCAGGTTGGCCAAACCAACGGTTGAGCGCATCAGCCGAGTCGGCGCCAGACGCCGGGCGAAGGCCAGTAGCAGCGCCACGCTGACCGTGATCAATGCCGCCAGCGCGCCTAAATAAAGCGTGTGCAGAATCAAGGCGCTGTAGCGCTCATCCAGATCGAAGCGGCCGCGCTGCCAGAACCAGACAACCAGCTGCATGACCGGAATGACAAAGCCGCAGGCGAACACCAAGCCACACCAGGCGCTGGCCGCCAGCGCCTTACCGCCGCGCAGGTGATACAGCGCCTTGCCGCGCGGGCGCTCATTCGTCGGCCGCACGGCACCGCGTGCGCGGCGCTCGCCATACAACACCAGCATCACCGCCAGCAGCAGCAGGCTGGCCAGCTGAGTGGCACTGGTCAGGCTGTAAAAGCCATACCAGGTCTTATAGATGGCGGTGGTAAAGGTATCGAAATTGAATACCGACACCGCGCCGAAATCCGCCAGGGTTTCCATAATCGCCAGGGCCAGACCGGCACCAATGGCAGGACGCGCCATCGGCAAGGCAACCCGCCAGAAGGCTCGCCAAGGGCTCAGGCCAAGCACCCGCGCCGCCTCCATCAACCCCTTGCCCTGAGCCAGGAAAGCATTGCGCGCCAGCAAGTAAACGTAGGGATAGAACACCAGCACCAGCACGATGATCACCCCGCCGGTGGAACGCACCCGCGGGAAGCGCACAGCGCTGCCAAACCACTCGCGCAGCAGGCTTTGCAGCGGGCCGGAAAAATCCAGCAAGCCGACAAACACAAACGCCAACACATAGGCGGGAATGGCAAACGGCAACATCAGCGCCCAGTCCAGCCAGCGGCGCCCCGGAAACTCGCACAGGCTGGTGAGCCAGGCCAGGCTGACGCCGAGCAGCGTCACCCCAACGCCCACCCCCAGCACCAAGACCAAGGTATTGCCGAGCAGGCGCGGCAGCTGGGTTTGCCACAAGTGCGCCCAGATTTTCTGGTCAATCTCATGCCAGCTGAACAGCAGCACGCTCAACGGCAGCAGTACCAGCAAGGCAACGGCAAAAGCGATGGGATACCAACGGCGCTGGGCGGGATGGGCCACGCAAAATCCTCGAACAGGTTACTCGACAGCTAAAACACAACGCCCCGGGCTAAGCCGGGGCGTCGAGTATAACTGCAGCGTTACGCTGAAACTGAATCAGTTCCAGCCGGCACGATCCATCAGCATGATGGCTTCTGCCTGGCGCTTACCGGCGACTTCAACCGGGATCGCATCAGCCTTGAAACTGCCCCAGGCCTGCACTTCCTCGGAAGCGGGCACTTTCGGGTTTGCCGGGAATTCCTGATTGAGGCCAGCGAACAGTGCCTGCGCTTCTTCGGTGGTCATCCACTCCAGCAGTTTTTGCGCCGCTTCGGCATGCGGTGCGTACTTGGTTATACCGGCACCGGCGAGGTTGACGTGCACGCCACGGTCATTCTGGTTAGGCCAGAATGGCTTCACTTTCAGATCCGGCTGCTGCTGGTGCAAACGCCCGTAGTAATAGGTGTTGGTGATGCCGACATCGCACTGGCCCGCATCAATAGCCTGCAGCAGCGCCGTGTCATCGGCGAACACGTCGGTGGCGAGGTTATTGACCCAGCCTTTGACGATTGCTTCGGTTTTCTCTGCACCGTGAGTTTCGATGAGGGTAGCCGTCAGCGACTGGTTGTAGACCTTCTTGCTGGTACGCAGGCACAGACGGCCTTCCCAGTTCGCGTCGGCCAGGGCTTCGTAGGTCGACAACTCGCTTGGTTGAACCCGCTCGGTGGAATAGAAGATTGTCCGCGCACGCAGCGACAGGCCAGTCCAGGCACCCGTGGAAGAGCGGTACTGCGGTGGGATATTGGCGTCGATCAGCGGCGAGGTGACCGGCTGCAGAATGCCCATCTGCTCGGCCTGCCAGAGGTTACCGGCATCCACGGTGAGCAGCATGTCGGCTGGGGTATTTTCACCTTCCGCTTTCAGGCGCGCCATCAGCGGCGCTTCCTTGTCGGTGATGAACTTGACCGGCACACCAGTCTTGGCCGTGTAGGCATCAAAAACCGGCTTGATCAGCTCGTCGATACGCGAGGAGTAAACCACCACTTCATCAGCGGCCTGCACAGTGCCGGCTAACGCCGTGAGAGAAAGTGCGGCTAACAGACGCTTACTAACCTGCATATAGACTGCCTCTTGGTATAGACGAGTTAAGTTGCCAAATAGTAGTGAATGGCATTTAGTTTCTCAACTCGTTATCCGTTTAAACCTGTAACAAGCGCCTTCAAGCCCTCCTCATATCACGAGGGCTTGAAGCGCAGAGGCAGAACCCGGGCTTGACGCAGCGAAGCCGTGACAGGCTCTCAGGCCACCGCTTGTTGCTCGGCGAGTGCCTTGGCCTGCTCACGCAACACAAACTTCTGCACCTTGCCGGTGCTGGTTTTCGGCAGGCTGGTAAACACCACACAACCCGGCACCTTGAAGCGCGCCAGACGCTGCTGACAGAAGGCGATCACGTCTTCGGTCGTCAGTTCGGCACCTGGTTTGAGAGTGATGAAGGCGCAGGGCGTCTCGCCCCACTTGGCATGAGCCATGGCCACCACGGCGGCCTCAAGGATCAGCGGATGACGGTACAGCACATCTTCCACCTCGATGGAGGAGATGTTCTCGCCACCGGAGATGATGATGTCTTTGCTCCGGTCCTTGATCTCCACATAGCCGTCGGCATGCCACACCGCCAAGTCCCCCGAGTGGAACCAGCCACCGGCAAAGGCCTCGGCGGTGGCCGACGGGTTCTTCAAGTAACCCTTCATCACCACATTGCCGCGCATCATGATTTCGCCGATGGTCTGGCCATCCTTCGGTACCGGCTGCAGGGTGTCCGGATCCGCCACCATCAGGCCATCAAGTAATGGCGCACGCACGCCTTGGCGGGATTTCAGGCGGGCACGCTGCTCCGGGGTTTCGCCATCCCACTCGCTCTTCCACTCGCACGCCACGCTGGGGCCGTAGGTTTCGGTCAGGCCATAAACGTGGGTGACACGAAACTCCAGTGCTTCCATAGCTTCGATCACGGCGGCGGGTGGCGCAGCACCGGCAGTCAGTACTTTTACCGGCTGGGTCTTCAGCGCCTTCAGCTCATCGCAGGCGTTGGCCAGCATATTCAGCACGATGGGCGCGCCACAGAAATGATCAACGCCATGCTCTGCAATCGCCGGGTAGATCGCTTCGGCGCGCACATGGCGCAAGCACACATTGACCCCAACATAGGCGGCCAGCGCCCAGGGGAAGCACCAGCCATTGCAGTGGAACATCGGCAGCGTCCACAGGTAAACCGGGAAGCGGCTCATGTCCCAGCACATGGCATTGGACAGCGCATTGAGGTGCGCACCGCGGTGGTGATACACCACGCCCTTCGGGTTGCCGGTGGTGCCGGAGGTGTAGTTGAGCGAGATCGCTTGCCACTCGTCTGCCGGCATTTGCCAGGCATAGTCCGGGTCGCCTTCGGCCAGCAGCGCCTCGTAATCCAACTGACCGATAAGCAGGCCGTCGGCGTATTCCGGGTCATCAATACCAATCACCAGCGGCGGTTGCGGCAAATGGCCGACCACACGCTGGGCCAGCTCGCCGAACTCCTTGTCCACCAGCAGCACCTTGGCCTCGCCGTGCTGCAGGATAAAGGCGATGGCTTCGGCATCCAGACGGGTATTGATGGCATTCAGCACAGCGCCGCACATCGGCACGCCAAAATGCGCTTCGAACATCGCCGGGCCGTTCGGCGCGATGACGGCAACGGTATCGCCCAAGCCAATACCGCGCTGGGCCAGGGCCGAGGCTAAACGAATACTGCGGGTGTAGGTTTCACCCCAGGTTTGGCGCAGACTGCCATTGATCAGCGCCAAGCGCTGCGGGTACACGCTGGCGGCGCGCTCAAGAAAGCCCAATGGGCTGAGCGCCTGAAAATTTGCCGCATCGCGCGGCATGCCGTATTCGTAAGGATTGACGCTGTGCATTGTTGTTCTCCAGCAGGACCTTGGGCTGGAGAAACCATAGCAGCGGTAAGGTTTTAAGGATGCGCTACCTTGGTCGAAACCGTGACTTGCAAGTCAGTAACCACGTCACCATAGGCACCCGTTCAGCCATGCTGGGCGCTAAAGCGCGGAGCAATCCCCGTCGCAGAGCGTGCCAGCAGCATGACAAGCAGCCATAGCCTTATCTCCGCTTGTCCGCCGTCATCTTTTCAAGGAGTTATCGAGTGACCTCACGTTTACCTGTGATCGTTGGTTTTGGTGGCTATAACGCGGCCGGGCGCAGCTCCTTCCACCATGGTTTCCGCCGCACCGTGCTGGAATGCATGGACACGCCAGCACGCCAGCAAACCCTGGCTGGCCTGGCGGTGATGATGAAACTGGTCAAGGTAGTCGACGGCGGCTATCAGGATGACGCCGGCAACCCACTCAGCCTGGCCGAAATCGACAAGCGCTTCGCCGAGCAGATTCTCGCCTCGACCCTGGTGCGACGCATCGAGAAGCAGCACCTGGACCCCGACGCCGCGCACTGGCAAAAGACCATCGACATCAGCGCCACCGCGGGCCAGCCGCTGAGCTTTATCACCCTGCGTAAACACCTGCCGGACCCGCTGCCGTCGGATTGGGCGGTGGACGAATTGAACGCCACTGAAGTGCTGGTCACTCTGCATGACAACTGCGAGTTCAAGGTCGACAGTTACCGCGCCCTGCCGGTGAAATCCGCCGGCCAGCTGCCCACCGGCTTCGAGCCGAGCGAGCTGTACAACGCGCGCTTCCACCCGCGTGGCCTGGCCATGACCATCGTCGGCGTTACCGATGCCCTGCGCGCCACCGGTATTGAGTGGCAGACCATCATGCAGCGCGTGGCGCCAGACGAAGTTGCCGTGTTTGCCGGCAGCGTCATGAGCCAGCTCGATGAAAACGGTTTCGGCGGCCTGATGCAGTCACGCCTCAAGGGCGGCCGGGTTACCGCTAAACAGCTGGCGCTGGGCCTCAACACCATGCCGGCGGACTTTATCAACGCCTATGTATTGGGCAGCGTCGGCAGCACCGGCAGCGTCACCGGCGCGTGCGCCACCTTCCTCTATAACCTGCAAAAAGGCATCGAACTGATCAGTTCGGGCAAGGCGCGGGTGGCCATCGTCGGCAACAGCGAAGCGCCGATCACTCAGGAATGCATCGAGGGTTACGGCGCCATGGGCGCCCTGGCGACCGAGGATGGCCTGCGCCAGATCGAGGGCAAAGATCAGGCCGACTTCCGCCGCGCCAGCCGCCCGTTTGGCGAGAACTGCGGCTTCACCCTGGCCGAAGCCTGCCAGTTCGTGGTGCTGATGGACGATGAGCTGGCTCTGGAGCTGGGCGCCGACATCCATGGCGCCGTGCCGGATGTGTTTATCAACGCCGATGGCTTCAAAAAATCCATCTCTGCGCCCGGTCCGGGCAACTACCTGACCGTGGCCAAGGCCGTGGCCAGCGCCGTGCAACTGCTCGGTATCGATGCGGTGCGTGAGCGCAGCTTTGTGCATGCCCACGGTTCCAGCACGCCGGCTAACCGGGTGACCGAATCGGTCATCCTCGACCGCATTGCCAGCGCCTTTGCTATTGAGCAGTGGCCAGTCACCGCCGTTAAAGCCTTTGTTGGTCACTCCCTGGCCACCGCCAGTGGCGATCAGGTGATCTCCGCCCTGGGCAGCTTCAAGTACGGCATCATTCCGGGGATCAAGACCATCGATGCAGTGGCCGAGGACGTGCACCAGCAGCATTTGAGCTTTGCCACCACCGACCGTACGCGTGCGCCCGAACAGCTGGACATGTGCTTTATCAACTCCAAGGGTTTTGGCGGCAACAACGCCAGCGCCCTGCTGCTGGCACCGCATGTAGCCGAGCGGATGTTGCGCAAGCGTCATGGCGAGGCGGCGTTTAGCGCCTACCTGCAACGCCGCGAGGCCACTCGCGCGGCCGCCCAAGCCTATGATGCGCAAGCACTGCTGGGCGATTTGGGGATCATCTACAACTTCGGCAACGACCTGATCGACGACCAGCAGATTGACATCAATCCGCAGCAGATCACGGTGCCGGGCTTTGCCCAGCCACTGGTGTTCAAGAAGGACGAACGCTACGGCGATATGCTCGATTAAGCGTCAGTGATGGGTTACGCCTGCGGCTAACCCATCCTACGGGCTGCACATGTCGCGCCGCGATTTGTAGGAGGGGCTTTAGCAGCGATTGCAACCTGCCACGTAACGGCAGATTCGCTGCTTAATCCAGCGCGCGGGCCAACTGAATCAGCTCGGCGCGCCAGGCAGCGGCCGCTGGCAGGGCCAGAAAATACGGATTGAGCAAGGACTCGCGCGCTTCATAAGTCAGCGCCTCGCCTTTGAGCGTCAGCACCTCGCCGCCCGCCCCTTCCAGCACACCCTGCGCCGCTGCCGTGTCCCACTGCGAGGTCGGTGCCAGGCGCGGGTAGCAATCGGCGTTACCCTCGGCCAACTGGCAGAACTTCAACGAGCTGCCGACGCTAGCCAGTTGCAAGTCACCGAAACGCTCACTCAAGCCTGCCAGCAACGCCTCCTGCGCCGGGCTGGAATGACGGCGACTGGCCACCAGGGTAAAGGCTTCCTGCGGCGCCAGGCGTACGCTGATCGGCTCAGCCTTGCCCGCTTTATCCTCTCGCCAGGCGCCGAGACTCGCACCGCCGTAATAGCACTGGCCGGTGGCCGGAATGCCAACCACGCCGAAGACCACACGGCCTTGTTCAATCAGCGCGACGTTGACGGTGAACTCCTCGCTGCCGGCAATAAACTCCTTGGTGCCATCCAGCGGATCGACCAGCCACCAGCGGCTCCATTGCCCGCGTTCGCTCAAGGCAATATCCGCGGCCTCCTCGGAAAGCACGGGAATATCCGGCGCCAGCGCCAGCAGGCCATCGTTAAGGATGTGGTGCGCGGCCATATCGGCAGCGGTGACCGGCGAGGCATCGGCCTTCTCATTCACCGTGACATCGGCGCGCCAGAATGGCAGCGTCGCCGCGCCAGCCTGGCGCACCAACTCAATCACCGCCGGAATCAGAGGGTGGCTCATGGTTTAAAGCTCCCACGCTGGGTCAACACATCGCGGGCCAGGTACAACGCCGCCAAAGCACGCCCCTCAGTGAATTGCGGCTGCTGGATCAGGCTCGACAGCTCACGCAGATTGGCTTTATCGACGCGCATCGGCTCCGGCTCATCACCGGGCAAACGTTCTTCATACAGGTCCCAGGCCAGTACCACCTGAATCTTCTGGCTCATATAACCTGGCGACAGGCTCAGCTCAGCCAGATGCTCCAGATGTCGCGCGCCAAAACCGGCTTCTTCCTTGAGCTCGCGGTTGGCCGCGTCTAGCACATCCTCACCCGGCTCAATCAAGCCTTTGGGCAACGACAGCTGATAGTCATCGGTGCCGCCGCAATACTCTTCGACCAACAGGGCATGCTCGGCATCCGCCATCGCCACGATCATCACCGCGCCATAGCCTGCGCCCTTGCCCACCAGCCGTTCATAGGTGCGTTCCACACCGTTGCTGAAGCGCAACTGCAGCTCCTCAACACGGAACAGGCGGCTGCTGGCGACAATTTCGCGGGCGAGTACAGTGGGTTTCTGGCGCATGGGGCGGCTCCTGGGCGAGACATAGCGGGTTATCATAGCGCGGCTTTTCCTATTATCCGCGTAGGAGATTGCGTGATCTCGACGCCCAAGGCGCAAATCGCGCCCCTGCGCATCAGCCCGAAGACCTCGCATGCCCGCCTTGCTCTGGAACACCATCGATACCGTCTTGCTGGATATGGACGGCACCCTGCTCGACCTGCACTTCGACAACCACTTCTGGTTGCACCACCTGCCGCAGCGTTATGCCGAGCACCATGGCATCAGCCGCGCGCTGGCCGATGCCGAATTGCTGCCGCTGTTTCGCGAGCACGCCGGGACGTTGAACTGGTACTGCACGGATTTCTGGAGCCGCGAGCTCAAGCTGTCGATCCGCGACCTCAAGCGCGAAGTGGCGCACCTGATCGCTCTGCGCCCAGACGCCGACATCTTTATCCAGGCCCTGCGCCAAGCCGGCAAGCAGGTGGTGATGATCACCAACGCGCACCGCGATTCACTGTCATTGAAGCTGGAACGCATCGAACTGGCACCGTACTTCGACCGGCTGATCAGCTCCCACGACTATGGCTTCCCTAAGGAAGACCAGCAGTTCTGGCACGCCCTGCAGCAGGACATCGACTTTGCACCGGCGCGCAGCCTGTTTATAGATGACAGCCTGCCAATCCTGCGCAGCGCCGGACGCTTTGGCATCGGCCACCTGCTCGCCGTACGCCAACCCGATAGCCAGGCGGGACCGAAGGACACCGAGGAATTTGCTGCCGTGGAGGATTACCGGGAGTTGTTGCAGGGGCTGTAACCGCATCGGGCGGCCATTGCAGCCGCCCGACAAACACGTCGTTTATTCCTCGGGAATACGCAACACCTGGCCCGGATAGATCTTGTCCGGATGGCTGAGCATCGGCTTGTTGGCTTCAAAGATTTTCGGGTAAGCATTGGCATTGCCGTATTCGGCCTTGGCAATCGCGCTCAGGGTGTCGCCCTTCTTCACCGTGACAAAGCGCGCCGCCGGTGCCGGCGTGGTCACGCTGATATGGTCTTCCACTTCGGCCACACCAGCGACGTTGCCCAGGGCCAGGAGTATTTTCTCTTTTTCCTCCTGGCTGGCCACTTCACCACGGGCGATGACCTTCTCACCTTCGACGCTGACCTGAATATTTGGATTACCCAAGCCCACCTTGGCAACGTGCGCCGTCAGCGATTCGGCCGCCTGGGCCTCCTGGCCAACCAGTGATTCCCAGAGTTTCGTACCGGCTTCTTTGACAAAGGCAAACAGACTCATAAGGCGTCCTCTTGTTCCTTGGAAAGTGGCCGGGCAACGCTGCCCGGAGCTCGAAGTCTAGCCCCTGATTCGTGACAACGGCGCTGGCGTTGCAGGGCCGATTCAGCGCCAGACATCCATCAGGCGCCTGCTAGAATCGGCGCAATTCAGGGTTTAGGACACATCATGGATATCAAACAGCTGAAGTTCCTTATCGCCCTGGATGAAACCCGTCACTTCGGCCAGGCAGCCGCCCGTTGCCATATCACCCAGCCGACCCTGTCGATGCGCCTGCGCCAGCTGGAAGACGAGCTGGGCCTGGAACTGGTGCGTCGTGGTCAGCGCTTCGAGGGGTTCAGCGCCGAAGGCGAGCGTATTCTGGCTTGGGCGCGCAGCCTGATGGCCGCGCATGACGGCCTGTATGCGGAAGCGGCGGCCTGCCGTGGTCAGCTGGTCGGCACCTTGCGTCTGGGTGTGGTGCCGCTGGCCGGTTTCGACCCGATGCGCCTGGTGCAGTTTTTCGCTGAGCAGCATCCTGGGCTGCGCTTCCAGCTGTTTGCCCTGAGCAGCGAGCAGATCCTCGAACGCCTCGGGCGTAATCAGCTCGACCTCGGCCTGTCCTACCTCGACCGCTTGGACCGCGAGCACTTTGACAGCCTGGAGCTGGCCGAAACGCGCATGGGCCTGCTGTACGACCGCCGGCACTTCCAGTTCACCCGGCCGGCCCTGCGCTGGGAAAGCCTGATCGAACTGCCGCTGGGCCTGCTCTCGGCGGGCATGCATTTTCGCCAGTCGATCGACCATAGCTTCCGCTCGCGTGGCCTGACGCCCAGCCCACGACTGGAAACCGATGCCGTGCACCAGCTGCTGCAAGCCGTTAGCGCTGGCCTGTGCTGCGCGATCATGCCGCTCAACAGCGGCCTGGCAGAGTTCACCGAACACTTGGCGCTGACGCCCATCGAAGACGCCCACACCCTCGCGCCACTGGGCTTGATCATGCGCCGCAGCGCGCCCCGCTCGGCCCTAGCCGAAGCCTGTTTTGCCGAAGCGCACAAGCTTTTACCCGTAGCTGCGGGCTGAAAGGCCCGAACTTGAAGCTTTGATAGACCGCATCGATCACTAGATCGGCAACAGCAATTAGACTCACCTGACGCAGCGGCCTAGGCTGGAGCAACAACTCCGTGCCGGGAAGTCTTGCCCATGCCACGCCACGCGCCCACCAGCCCGCCACCCAGCGCGCCGACATTACTGCCAGCGCCCACTTACAGCTATGTCGAACTGGCAGATAGCCAGCAGGACGGCGCCGCCGTGCTGGCCAGTGAGACGGCCCTGGCAATCAGCTACAACGGCATCAGCCACAGCGTGATGATGGTTTCGCCCAGCGACCTTGAGGACTTTATCTACGGTTTCAGCCTGAGCGCCGGCCTGATCGACAGCTTCGATGAGATCTACGACATCAGCCTTCAGCAGCATGACAGCGCCATCAGTGCCGAGGTGCAGGTCAGCAACCGCGCCTTCTGGGCGCTCAAGCAGCAGCGCCGTACCTTGGCCGGTAACAGCGGCTGCGGCCTGTGCGGGGTCGAAGCACTGGAACAGGCGCTGCCGCAGCTGCAAAACCTGCCGCCCAGCCCACTGCCCGCCCCGGCTCACCTGCAGGGCCTGCGTCAGCGCATTCAAACAGCACAAACCATGGCCCGTCACAGCGGCGCGGTGCACGCGGCATTGTTTGTCGATGCTCAGGGGCAGATCCGCCTGTGCCGCGAAGACATCGGCCGGCATAACGCCCTCGACAAGCTGCTCGGCGCACTGCACCGCGGCGGTGAAGACCTGCGCCTGGGCTTTGCCGTGGTCACCAGCCGCTGCAGCCTGGAGCTGATCCACAAGGCGTTGCGCGCGGGTATCGGCACCCTGGTCAGCCTTTCCGCACCGACCAGCCTGAGCGTGCAGTGGGCACGTCAGCACAACCTCAACCTGATCCATATTCCCCAGCAGAGCGCACCACGGGTTTACAGCCCTGCAGCGCCCGGAGCCAAACAGCCATGAGCCTGCAACCGATCAAGCCACGCTATCAACCTTACAAAGGCGCCGCTGCCGGCTGGGGCGCGCTACGCAGCGTCACGCACTTCTGGCTGGACAGTAAGCAGCCGTTCAAAAATCTCCGTGCCCTGCTCAAGACCAATCAGCACGGCGGTTTCGACTGCCCCGGCTGCGCCTGGGGCGACTCGCCGGAAGACGGCCACATCAAGTTTTGTGAGAACGGCGCCAAGGCGGTCAACTGGGAAGCCACCAAACGCCGGGTGGATGCTGCCTTCTTCGCCCGTTACAGCGTCAGCCAGCTGCGTGAACAGAGCGATTACTGGCTTGAATACCAGGGCCGCCTGACCGAACCGATGCGCTATGACGCCGCCAGCGATCATTACCTGCCGGTTAGTTGGGACGCCGCCTTTGCCCTGATCGCCGAGCACCTGAAACAGCTGGAAAGCCCCAACCAGGCTGAATTCTACACCTCGGGCCGGGCCAGCAACGAAGCGGCCTACCTGTATCAACTGTTTGTCCGCGCCTTTGGCAGCAACAACTTCCCTGACTGCTCAAACATGTGCCACGAAGCCAGCGGCGTGGCCCTCGGCCAGAGCGTCGGTGTAGGTAAGGGCAGCGTGACCTTTGCCGACTTTGAACACAGTGATGCGATCTTCGTGCTCGGGCAAAACCCCGGCACCAACCACCCGCGCATGCTTGAGCCACTGCGTGAGGCAGTCAAACGTGGCGCCCAGGTGGTGTGCTTCAACCCGCTAAAAGAGCGCGGCCTGGAACGTTTCCAGCACCCGCAACACGCCCTGGAAATGCTCACCAACGGCTCCGAGCCGTTGAACACCGCATTCTTCCGCCCAGCCCTGGGCGGTGATTTAGCCGCGCTGCGCGGCATGGCCAAATTCCTCCTGCAGTGGCACCGCGAAGCACTGGCCAATGGCGAGCCGGCGGTGTTCGACCTGGCGTTTATTGCCGAACACACCGACGGCGTGGATGACTACCTGGCGCTGCTGGATGCCAGTAGCTGGGAGTCGCTGGTCGAGCAGTCCGGCCTGAGCCTGGATGATTTGCAGCACGCGGCCCTGCTCTACCGCCGCGCCGAACGGGTGATCATCTGCTGGGCCATGGGCATCACCCAGCACCACAACTCGGTGGCGACCATCCAGGAAATCGTCAACCTGCAGCTGCTGCGCGGCAATCTCGGGCGGCCCGGCGCCGGCCTGTGCCCCGTGCGCGGCCACAGCAACGTGCAGGGCGACCGCACCATGGGCATCAACGAACGGCCGTCTGCGACCTTTCTCGATGCGCTGGAGCAACGCTTCCAGTTCCAGGTACCGCGCGCGCAGGGCCACAACACGGTTGAGGCGATCAACGCCATGCTCGATGGCCACGCCAAGGTGTTTATCGGCCTGGGCGGCAACTTCGCCCAAGCCACCCCGGACAGCCCGCGCAGCCATATCGCACTGAGCCGCTGCGCACTGACCGTGCAGATCAGCACCAAGCTCAACCGCAGCCACCTAACCACCGGTACGGATGCGCTGATTCTGCCGTGCCTCGGTCGTACTGATATCGACCACCAGGCCGATGGCCCGCAGGCGGTGACCGTGGAAGACTCATTCAGCATGATCCACGCCTCATACGGCCAGCTTGAACCGCTGTCGCCACAAATGCGTTCGGAGCCGGCGATCATTGCCGGTATCGCCAAGGCCACGCTGGGTAACCATCCCGTCGAGTGGGACGCGCTGATTGCCGATTACAGCCGCATCCGCGAGCTGATTGCCGACACCATTCCCGGCTTTAGCGACTTCAACCAGCGCGTGCAGCACCCTGGCGGCTTCTACCTGGGCAATGCGGCCGGCGAACGCCGCTGGCTGACCGCCAACCACAAGGCCAACTTCAAGGCCAACCCGCTGCCCACCGACCTGCTGCCACCGCAGGTACGCAACACCGGGCAAACGCCGGACCTGATCCTGCAAACCCTGCGTTCCCACGACCAGTACAACACCACCATTTATGGCCTGGATGATCGCTACCGTGGGGTCAAAGGCCAGCGCCAGGTGCTGTTCGTCAATGAAGCCGACATCCTGCGCCTGGGCTTTCAGCCGGGGCAGAAGGTCGACATTCAGTCCATCTGGGATGACGGCATCGAGCGCAAGGTCGTTGGTTTCACCCTATTGGCCTTCGACATTCCCGCCGGCCAGGCCGCGGCGTACTACCCGGAGGCCAATCCATTGGTGCCGCTGCAGAGCTTTGGCGCGGGCAGTTTCACCCCGACCTCGAAGTACGTGGCGATCCGTTTGCAAGCCCATCACGCCGAGGCGCGCATTGTTTAACCTCGGCTTGTGTGGCGGCGATCACAGCGGCGACCAACGGCAGGGAATTTTTTCCTGCAATTGACTCTAAGACTGGGAGCGGACACTTCACCCTTTAAAACCAAAGGCTTAGATCCGCATCCTACTGACATCAAGAAGGTCTGCCGTATGCGTAAATTATGTTCTGCGCTGATATTCAGCGCCTTGGTCTGCCCCCTGGCCGTGGCTGGCGATACCGGCAAGGTCGCCATCGGCAGCGGCCTTGGCGGAGTCTTAGGTAATGTAATTGGCCAACAGGTTGGCGGCAGCACCGGCGCTGCGATTGGCGCGGGCCTGGGTGGCGCAGCCGGCGGCGTAGTAACCGCGCGCGACGGCAACAAGACTGAAGCCGCACTGGGCGGCGGGCTGGGTGCCGCCGGTGGCTCGGTACTGGGTAATACGGTCGGCGGTAGCACCGGCTCACTCATCGGTGCAGGCCTGGGCGGCGCAGCCGGTGGCGCGCTGGCCAATGAATACGCCGGCGGCAGTAATGGTGACCGTCGTCACGATCGTGGCCATTACCACGACCACAAACACAAGAAACATAAAAAGCATAGAAAACACAGGCACCACTGAGTCGCCCGTGTAGACAGCAAAAAGCCGCTCACCAGCGGCTTTTTTGGTTGTGCAGGAAGCGCCGAGCGCCACCCTGCTTTAACGCAGCGGCCGTGTAAAAGCGCTGCCTAGATAGCCGGCTCGATCAACAACAGCGTCAGCGCCGCGCGCAGGGTCTCGGGAATACTCAGCGGGCGGTTGCTGCTGCGATCGACAAAAACGTGCACGAAACGCCCCGCCGCGCAGGCCTCATCCTCACCTTCCTTGAACACCGCCAGCTCGTACTGCACCGAACTGTTACCCAGCTTGCCAACGCGCAGGCCGATCTCGATGCGCTCGGGGAAGGCGATGGAAGCGAAGTAGTCGCAGCTGGAGCTGACCACAAAGCCAACCACAGCGCCGTTATGAATATCCAGGCCGCCGACCTCGATCAGGTAGGTGTTCACCGCACTGTCGAAGAAGCTGTAGTAGGTGACATTGTTTACATGGCCGTAGACATCATTGTCGTGCCAGCGCGTGGTGATCGGCTGGAAGTGCCGGTAATCACTACGCAGGTGTTGGGGTTGGCTCATCGGGAATCCTTGTAGTTAGCGGGAAGCACAAGCGCCCATGCTTTTGTAGGAACGGCTGGGCGGCACTCCGGCTTGCCCGCGATTTTCCGTGGCACCTCGACCGCCAATCGCGGCCAAGGCCGCTCCTACAAGTCGAGATCGCTTACAGGTACCAGACAGCCTTAATAGGCCACCTGATAGATGGCCAGTGCATGGGCCTCGGTCATCTCGCGCGGGTTATTCACCAGCAGGCGTTGCTGCAACATCGCATCGCGGGCCAGGGTCGGCAGCATATCCTGCGGCACACCGGCATCACGCAGGCAGGTGGGCAGGCCGCTGCGCACGCTGAAGTCGGCCAAGGCGGCAATCAACTGCTCGGTCTGCTGCAGCGCACTGCCAGCACGCAGGGCATCACCCAACACCAGCGGCGCCAGCTCGGCATACAGCGGCGCGGCCACGCTGGCGTTAAAGCCCAGCACATGCGGCAACACCAATGCGTTACTCAGGCCGTGGGGAATATGAAAGTGCCCGCCCAGCGGATACGCCAGCGCATGCACCGCCGCCACCGGCGCGTTGGCAAACGCCTGCCCGGCCAGGCAGGAGCCGAGCAGCATGGCCTGACGCGCCTCGCGGTTAGCGCCGTTGTGCACCACTTCATCCAGATTGCTCGCCAGCAGGCGCAATGCTTCGCGGGCCAGCAGATCGGACAGCGGGTTCTTCTTCAGCGCGCTGGTATAGGCCTCGATGGCGTGGACCATGGCATCGATACCGGTGGCGGCTGTAACCGCCGGCGGTAGGCCTAGGGTCAGCTCAGCATCCAACACGGCCACGTCGGGCAATAGCAACGGCGAAACCACGCCCATCTTGGTGGTTGCCCCGGTGGTGATGATGGAAATCGGCGTGACCTCCGAACCGGTGCCGGCAGTGGTCGGCACCAGGATCAGCGGCAGGCGCGGGCCCCGAGCGTTGCCAACCCCGTACATCTGCGCCAACGCCTGACTGCACTCAGGGTGCGCCAAGAGCGCCACCAGCTTGGCCACATCCATCGAACTGCCGCCGCCAAAGCCGACGATCAGCTGCGCCTTGAGCCCCTTGGCCTGTTCAACCGCCGCCAGCAGGATGGACTCCGGCGGGTCGGCCACCACCTGATCGAACACCTCAACATTTACATCCGCTGCGGCAAAACCGGGCAATACCTCGTCGAGCAAACCCAGCTTGCTGATGCCGGGATCAGTGACGATCAGCACCCGCTGCGCACCGCGCTCCCGGCACAGTTCGGCCAAGCGCCGCGACGCGCCGATTTCGCAGAGAATCTGCGCAGTGGTGGCAAAGCTAAAGGGCAGCATGGGGCGTCCTCTTGTTGTAATTAGGTTATGGGCGTCTTGAACTCAGCCTACGCGCTTTAGAACGCAAAGCTCGCCTCATCCATCGCCATCAAACAGGCCGCACCGCCGAGCAACGCCTCGCGATGGGCGCTGGCACGCGGCAGAACTCTGCGCAAATAAAAATCAGCCGCCTGCAACTTGGCCTGGTAAAACGCCGCCCCGCCGCTACCCGCCTCCAGTGCGTCCTGCGCGCGCACAGCGGCCTGCAGCCAAAAGCCGGCCAGCAGCAGATAGGCCGAATACTGGAGGAAATCCACCGACATCGCGCCGATCTCCTGCACATCGCGCTGGCTGGCGGCAATCACTTCGCTGCTCAGCTCGCGCCATTCGCCCAGACGCGCCTGCACGGTTTTAGCCAGTGCGGCCAGGGCCGGCCGGCTGACGTGCGCATCACACAGTTCACTGAACTCAGCCTGCAGTGCCGACAGTTCGGCACCGCCGTCACCGAGCACCTTGCGGCGCATATAGTCGAGCGCCTGAATGCCATTGGTGCCTTCATACAGCTGGGTGATGCGGCTGTCGCGCATCAGTTGCTCGATGCCCCACTCGCGGATAAAACCGTGGCCGCCATACACCTGCACGGCATGGCTGGCGACTTCCTGGCCCATATCGGTGAAGAAGGCTTTAACGATCGGGATCAGCAACGCCGCACGCTTGCCGGCGGCCTTACGTTGCACCGCATCAGGATGGCCGTGCTGCAGATCCAGCTCGCGCGCGCAGTAAGCGGCGAGCATACGGCTGCCCTCAACCAGGCTCTTCTGGGTCAGCAGCATGCGCCGCACATCCGGGTGCACGATGATCGGGTCGGCGGCTTTTCCAGGCGCCACAGCGCCGCTCAAGCCGCGCGATTGCAAGCGCTCGCGGGCATAACGCAGCGCCCCCTGGAAGGCGGCTTCGCCGATGCCGAGGCCCTGCAGACCGACCTGAAAGCGCGCGTCGTTCATCATGGTGAACATGCAGGCCAGGCCTTGGTTGGCTTCGCCAACCAGCCAGCCAGTGGCGCCGTCGAAGTTCATCACGCAGGTGGACGCGCCCTTGATGCCCATCTTGTGTTCGATGGCCCCACAGGACAGCGCATTACGCTCACCCGGCGAGCCGTCGGCAGCGGCAATAAATTTTGGCACCAGCAGCAGGGATATCCCCTTCACCCCGGCCGGTGCATCCGGCAGACGCGCCAGCACTAGATGAACGATGTTTTCCGAAAGGTCCTGCTCGCCGCCGCTGATAAAGATCTTGCTGCCGCTAACCTTAAAGCTGCCATCCGCCTGCGGCTCGGCGCGGGTTCTCAGCAGCGCCAGGTCGGTACCGGCCTGCGGTTCGGTCAGGCACATGGTGCCGGCCCATTGGCCGCTGACCAGCTTCTCCAAATAGGCGCTTTTCAGCGCGTCGCTGCCATGTTTGTACAGCGCCAGCACCGCGCCTTCTGTCAGCCCGGAGTACACGCGAAACGACAGCGACGCGCTCATCAGCATCTCGTGGAAGTTACACGCGAGCATCTGCGGCAGCGCCTGACCGCCGTATTCGCTCGGCCCGGTCATGCTCGCCCAGCCGTTATCGACATATTGCTGATAGGCCTCGGCAAAACCATCCGGGGTGCTCACCTGGCCGTCGCGCAGTTGGCAACCCTGCTCGTCGCTGTTGCGGTTAAGCGGGGCCACCACCTCGGCGGTGTAACGCGCGCCCTCCTCCAGCACGCCGTCGATCAGCTCGCGATCGAGACCGTTACCGAGCAGTTCGCAGTGGCTGCTGATATCAAACAGTTCATGCAGCACAAAGCGCATATCGCGCAGCGGGGCTTGATAGCTCATACCCGGCCCTCCTGCACGTCGGCGAAACGCTGGCCGCTGGCCGCCAGTTTTTCAATCAGCGTCGCCGGCTGCCAGTGCTCACCGAACGCCGCCTGTAGCGTCTTCAAGCGGTCATGAATAGCCGCCACACCCTGGCTGTCGGCCCACGTCATTGGCCCGCCCTTGTCGGCCGGGAAGCCGTAGCCATTGAGGTAGACCAGATCGATGTCGTGGCTGTTGGCCGCAATATTCTCTTCGAGGATTTTCGCGCCTTCGTTGACCAGCGCCAGCAGGCAGCGCTCGAGAATCTCCTCGGGGCCTATCTCGCGGCGGACGAAGCCCAGTTGCTCGGACACCTGCAGCACCAGCGCATCCACCTCAGGGTCATGCTCGGCCTGGCGACTGCCTTCGGCGTAGCGGTAATAACCCATGCGCGCCTTCTGCCCGAACCGGCCAAGGCCGCACAGACGGTTATCCACCTGCACCGCCGGATCATCCTGGCCCTTGCCGGCCAGTTCACGGGCGCGCCATTCCAGGTCGATGCCGACCACGTCGTACATGCGGAACGGGCCCATGGCGAAACCGAAGCCCTGCAACGCGGCGTCCACCTGATGCGGATAGGCGCCTTCGAGCAGCAGCATGCGCGCCTCGCGCACATAGGTGTGCAGCATGCGGTTGCCGATAAAACCGTCGCAGTTACCGGCCACCACAGTCACTTTGCCAATGCGCTGACCCAGCTCGACGGCAGCCTCCAGCACCGCCTGGGCGGTTTTCTCGCCCCGGACGATTTCCAGCAATTTCATAATGTGCGCCGGGCTGAAAAAGTGCAGCCCCAGCACCTGTTCAGGACGTTTGGTCACAGCGGCAATCGCATCAATATCCAGCGCCGAGGTGTTGCTGGCGAGGATCGCGCCCGGCTTCAGGGTGGCGTCGAGGGTGCGGAAGATTTGCTGCTTGAGTTCGAGGTTCTCGTACACCGCCTCGATTACCAGGTCGGCATCGGCCAGCGCGGCGTAGTCGCCTACCGGGGTGACGCAAGCCAGGCGCGCGGCCGACTGTTCGGCGCTGATCCGCCCGAGCTTGAGGTTATGCGCATTGGTCTCGGCCACCACGGCCATAGCCTGTTCGAGCATCTGCGGGTTGTTGTCCAGCCACAGCACCTGAAGACCGGCGTTGGCCAGGCTCATGACAATACCGCGGCCCATGGTTCCGGCGCCGATCACGGCGACCTGCTGAATGCTGACTACCTTGCTCATGGCCAATCCTCTTAGTGGCGGTGACAGAAAACCCGCACGGGCGAAATAAATTCGTCTGCCACCATAGGCAAGGCGTTACTATTTTTGAAATTTAGTCTTGTGATAAGTCGTATTCAGTAGATGAATATCTCAACCTTCGATCTCAACCTGCTGCGCGTGTTCGATGCCTTGATGCGCGAGCAGAATGTCTCCCGCGCCGCCGAACGCCTGTCGCTCAGTCAGCCAGCGGTAAGTAATGCCCTGAGTCGCCTGCGCGAACTGCTCGATGACCCGCTGTTAGTACGGGTTGGCCGCAGCATGCAACCGACACCGCGCGCCCAGGCACTGGAAACCCCGATACGCGCCGCGCTGCAGCAGATCGAGCAGAGCCTCAACGCCGGCGAGGTGTTCGACCCGGCCAGCAGCCGTCAGCACTTCAATATTGCGGTCACTGATTACGTCGAATTGATCTGCATGCCGCGCTTACTGGAGCAGCTCAGCCAGCAAGCCCCCGGCATGCGCATCGACATTCGCCACCTGACGCCAAACCTACCGGCCGAAGCGCTGGATAAAGGTGAGCTGGACGTGGTGGTGGGACGCTTCGAGGAGATTCCCGCGCGCTTTTCTCGCCAGCACTGGATGAGCGAAACCCTGCAACTGGCGGTGCGCCGTGATCATCCGTTGGCGGCCGGCCCCATGGATCTACCGACCTTTCTGCAACTGCGCCACCTGTGGGTCCACGGCGGCCAGACCCGCGGTATGGTGGACCAGTGGTTGGGCGAACAGGGCTTGTGTCGGGAGATCCTCTACAGCACGCCCAACTACCTGCAGGCCGCGCATGTGGTTGCCAGCAGCGAGTTGGCGGCGGTGCTGCCGACGCAACTGGCGCGCCACTTTGCCCGCTTGCTGCCGTTGCAGTTGTTCGAGCTGCCGTTCGCCCTCGGCCCGTTTCACCTGGAGATCATCAGCCTGGCCCAACGCCAGCGCGACCCGGCGCTGCATTGGTTGATCGAACAGATCAGCGCCATTGCCCAGCCTCACTGAGCTATCTGTAGCGTAATAACGCCGACGGAAAGTAATGGCTAGAAAAAAGGCCGCTGCCGATCAACGATGATCGACAGCGGCCCGGGAAACCTTGGCCAAATCTAGAACGTACCATCACCAATCAGCATGCCGTGCATGACCCTGTAGCTCTTGCGGCCGGACTGCAGTGTCAACGGATTACGCCCGGCAATCACCCAGCCCTTGGCCAGCAGCTGGTCTATATGGGCCCGCAGCTCAGGTAGATAGCGCTGCTCTTGTTGAAGCGATTCCATTCCACTCATCCTCTAAAGGCGTCATCTGCAACAACCCGGCACGCCCGGCCATTTATCCATTAACACGGTCGAAACAATAGCGGCCTAATGCCAGTAATAGAAGCGATGTTAGGCCACATCCTTGTAGGCATATCGCACCACCAAACTATGGCGTCTGGCTTACACAGCTGTAGAGTCTAGACCGCTGTGGCGCTGGCATTGGCTGGATCGACCTGCGGTGAACTAAACGCCAGATAATCGTCTTCCATCTTGCCATAGCGCAGCAGCGCCAAATCCAGCAGGTAGTTCTGGTAGAGCTTCCAGGGTGCGCGGTCACCCTGACTGGGAATCTTACCGGCCGCGCGCTGGATATAGCCCGAGGCCAGGTCGAGAAACGGCGCTTCCTTTACTTGCCGCGCCGGGTCGCGCGGTGTGCACTGGCGCATACCGGTGGCGTCCATATGGTTGATCAGGCGGCAGTAATACTCGCTGGAAAGGTCCGCCTTGAGCGTCCAGCTGGCGTTGGTGTAACCCAGTACCACCGCCACATTCGGCAGATCGCGCAGCATGATGCCGCGATAGCCCATGCTCTCGGCTGCCTCAAAGGGCACACCATCCACCGCCACCTGCATGCCGCCAAACAGCTGCAACTCCAACCCCGTGGCACTGATGATCACATCCGCTGGCAGTTCCTCACCGGTTTTCAGGCGGATGCCCTTGGCGGTCAGGCCATCAATGAGCTCGGTCACTACCGAGGCTTTGCCTTCGCGCAGCGCCGTGAACAAGTCACCATTGGGTACGACACACACCCGCTCATCCCAAGGTTTGTAGCGCGGGCTGAAATGGCGCATGTCGACATCCGCACCGAGCTGGCGCTTAGCCAGCCCCAGCAGCAACTTGCGCACCAGGCTGGGCCAGACTTTGGCGAGGCTGTAAAACGCCATCTGCATGGCCACATTGCGCGTGCGAGCCAGCCGGTACACCCAGGTTTGCGGTAGAAAGCGGCGCAGGAAAGCGGCAAGCGGATCGCCCTGCGGCAAGCTCACCACATAGCTCGGCGAGCGTTGCAGCATGGTCACGTGCTTGGCCTTGTCGGTCATCGCCGGGACCAGGGTGACGGCCGTTGCACCGCTGCCGATTACCACGACATTTTTGCCGCTGTAGTCGAAATCCTCCGGCCATAACTGCGGATGAATAAACACCCCCTGGAACTGTTCACGGCCTTTGAATTCAGGGGTGTAGCCCGCCTCGTAACGGTAATAACCGGTGCACATCAGCAGGTGTTGGCAGCTGAATTTGAGCGGTTCGGCGTCCTCGCCACGCTGCACCTGCAGAGTCCAGATGGCGCGCTCGCTGCACCAGTCGGCCTTGAGCACCCGGTGCTGAAAGCGGATCTTTTCCTGAATGCCATTTTCCCGAGCGGTTTCCTCGATATAACGGCGGATCGACGGGCCGTCAGCGATGGCCTGCGGGTGGGTCCAGGGTTTGAAGTTGTAGCCGAGGGTGAACATGTCCGAGTCGGAACGGATACCCGGATAACGAAACAAGTCCCAGGTGCCGCCCAGTGCTGACCGGCCTTCGAGGATGGCGAAGCGCTTGCCTGGGCAATGCTTCATCAGGTGGTAGGCCGCACCGACGCCAGACAGGCCAGCGCCAATGATCAAAACGTCCAGATGTTCAACAGACATGGGGGCTCCTTGGGCTTCTTCTTATGCACGACGGGCCACTCACTGCCAGCCCGTCGTGCTTGCCAGAGTCACCTCAAGCAGCGCTTTTGTCACCCCATCTTTCGGCTGTGCATAACCGAGGCGGCGCCCGCTAATGAGTGAAGCGTGAGCGCCAATAGCGATTAGAAGCTGTTACGCAGCACCACCTCGTTAAACGGCAGCTTGCCGATGCGTGGTTTCGGCTCGATGGTTTTCTTGCCGACCGCGACCATCAAGGCAATCACATGATTGGCCGGCAGGTTGATCAGCTTGGCCACGGCATCGAAATCGAAACCATCCATCGGGCAGGAGTCCAGGCCCTTGCCACGCGCGGCCAGCATCAGTGTTTGTGCCAGCAAGCCACAACTGCGCATGGTTTCGTCACGCTGCACCTGCGGTTTGTCGCGGTAATAGGTGTCGATAGCACCGCTCATATAGGCCTGCACCTCCTCGGGTGCACCTTCCCAGACGCGGCCGACATTTTGCTCCCAGCTATCAACTTGGGCACAGACCACCACCAACATCGAGGCATCGGTCACCTGCGCTTGACCCCAGGCCACTTCACGCAGCTGCTGACGCAGGGCCGGGTCGCTGACCTCGACCAGGCGCACATGTTGCAGGTTGAACGCCGATGGCGCATGCAGCGCCAGTTGCAGCAGTTCGTCCTTCTCGGCGTTGCTGAGGGTAAATGCCGGGTCATAGCCTTTGACGGCGCGGCGGCTGCGGATGGCTTCATCGATATGCATGGAGGAGTACCTTCAACGTGGCTCGGAAAGCGCTCATGCTAGGCAGCTGTCATGGCGAATACCAAACGCCTTTACCGATAACATTCATCGACAACAACGATCCCCACGCACGAGCAGGTCGGCTGCCTGTAAAATCGTCGCCTTCTTAGACCGACCGCACGCCATGACTCCCGACGCCCTAGCCACCCTGCACCAGCACCTGCTCATCGCCCTGGACCCTGCGCCCGAGGAAACCCGCCGCCTGTTTCACGGCCGCGGGCGCTGTTGGCCGGGGCTGGAGCAGGTCACGGTGGATTGGCTGCAAGGCGTGCTGCTGGTCGCCCTGTTCAAACCGCTGGGCGATGCCGAACTGCAGGCGCTGCAAGCCATGCTGCTAGACCTCAGCCAGAGCCCGGCCTGGCAACAGAGCGGCGCACACAGCCTCTTACTCCAGCAGCGCTACCTGCCCGAAAGCCCAACCCAGTGGCTGCTCGGTGAGCCGGTTGAACACTGGGATATCTGCGAGCACGGCCTGAAATATCGCCTCGATCTGGGCCGCAAGCAGAACACCGGGCTGTTTCTCGACATGCGCTACGGCCGCCAGTGGGTGCAGGCACACGCGGCGGGCAAACGCGTGCTCAACCTGTTCGCCTACACCTGCGGTTTCTCCGTTGCGGCGCTGGCCGGTGGTGCCGCACACGTGGTCAACCTAGACATGGCCAAGGCGGCGCTCAGCCGTGGCCGCGACAATCACCGGCTGAACCAGCATGACCTCAGCCAGGTAGTGTTTCTGGGGCATGACCTGTTCAAGTCCTGGGGCAAGGTGGCCAAATACGGCCCCTACGACCTGATCATCATCGACCCACCGTCGTTTCAGCGCGGCAGCTTCGTGCTCAGCAAAGACTACCCAAAAGTCCTGCGCCGTCTGCCCGAACTGCTCAACGCCCATGGCAAAGTGCTGGCCTGCAGCAACGAGCCGGAGATCGGCCCCGACTACCTGATCCAAGCCATGGCCAGCGAGGCCCCTGAGCTGCGTTTTGACGAGCGCCTGAGTAACCCACCGGAGTTCCCAGACAGTCAGCCGGACAGTGCGCTAAAGGCCTTGGTGTTCCACAAAACCTAGGGCCTGCAGTGGAGACGGCTGAGGGCTGGTCTACAGTTAGGCAACCCGCCCTTATGAGATCACCGCAATGATGCTCAAAACCCTCGGCCTTGCCTTGTCCGCCAGCGTGTTACTGGCCGGTTGCGCCAGCAACACCCCAGCCCCCTCGCAATATTCAGGCTTTCTCAGCGACTACTCACAACTGCAACCCACGCAGTCGCCCAGCGGCGCGACGGTGATGCGCTGGGTTGCGCCCGACTTCCAACTCGCTAATTACAGCTCGGTACTGGTAGAAAAACCGCTGTTCTACCCCGCCCCTACACCCAGCGCGCAGGTCAGCCAGCAAACCTTGAATGACATCGCCAACTACCTGCAGCAAGCCATACGCCTTGAATTGGCAGGGCGGATGCGAATTGTCGAGCAGGCCGATCGGGACACCCTGGTACTGCGCAGCGCAATCACCGCGGTGAACCTCTCACCGGAAGGGCTCAAGGTTTATGAAGTGATCCCTGTTGCCCTGGTTGCTGCGGCCGCCAGCACCGCAGCCGGCACGCGCGACCTGAACACGGAAGTTTATGTTGAGCTGGAAGCCATCGATGGCAGCAATAGCAAGCCGATGGTCCGCGTGGTGCGCAAAGGCCATGGCCTGCAGCTGGAGAACGACAGCACCCAGCTGCGCCTCGATGACATCACCCCGGCGCTGGATACCTGGGCCAAAGACGCCCGCGATTTCAAACGCTGAATCCCGCCGCTGCAGCCAACGGCTGCAGCACTTCTCCTGGGCCGCAATGGCCCCTCATCCACCGTGCGCTGATAACCATCTCGCGGGGCGCCGATCAATCGGCCCCGGCGAACCCGCGTGATCATGCAAGCCCCTCGTGAATATGGGCGCAATACCCGCGACAAGGTTAAGCTGTGCCCATGAGCACAGCCCCCTATATCACCCCGCTTGAACCCAACCGCACGGATGCGCCCTCAGGCTTGCGCATCGGTGGCGACTGGACGTTGGCACATTACGCCCACCTGGAAGCTAACGTGCTGCAGCTGCAGGGCACCCTGCACAGCGCGGCCAGCATTGACCTGCAAGACCTGGGCGCGCTGGATACCGCCGGTGCCGCGTTGCTGGTGGAATTACTCGGCAGCCAGCGCCTGGCCCAGCTGGCCAAGGATGCACCGGGCCTGGCCAGCGAACGCCGCGCCTTGCTGCAAGCGGTGGGCAGCGCCATTGCCGAGGCCGGTGATGCCGTGCCGGGCAAACACATACCCGCTTGGCGCGAGTTTTTCGGGCAGATCGGCCAAGCCTTGGCAGAGCTCTGGCAGCAAGGTGTCGCGCTACTGGGCTTTATCGGCCTGACCCTGGCGGCGATGGCCTCCATCGTCCTGCGCCCCGGCCGCTGGCGCATCACCTCGCTGGTCGCCCACTTGCAGCAGAGCGGCCTGAATGCCGTGCCCATCGTCACCCTGCTGACCTTTCTGGTCGGTGCGGTGGTGGCCTTTCTCGGCGCCACGGTGCTCGCCGATTTTGGTGCGAGCATCTACACGGTCGACCTGGTGGCGTTCTCCTTCCTGCGTGAATTTGGCGTGCTGCTCACCGCCATCCTGATGGCCGGGCGCACCGCCAGCGCCTTTACCGCGCAAATCGGCTCGATGAAGGCCAACGAGGAAATCGACGCCATCCGCACCCTGGGCTTGAGCCCCATGGAGCTGCTGGTACTGCCGCGGGTGTTTGCCCTGCTGATCGCCCTGCCGATTCTGACCTTTATCGCCATGCTCAGCGGCATCCTCGGTGGCGCGGTGGTCTGCGCCCTGAGCCTGGACATTTCCCCGGCCATGTACCTGGCCATGCTGCAGGAAAACATCGCCCTCAAACATTTCTTGGTCGGTATGGCCAAAGCGCCGCTATTCGCCTTCTTGATTGCGGTGATCGGCTGCCTGGAAGGCTTCAAGGTCACGGGCAGCGCGCAGTCGGTGGGCGAACGCACCACCTCCAGCGTGGTCCAGTCGATCTTCGTGGTGATCGTGCTCGATGCCCTAGCCGCGCTGTTTCTGATGGAGATGGGCTGGTGACGGGCGAAGCGATTATCGAGGTACGCAATCTGGTCAACCGCTTCGGCGCACAGACCGTGCATCAGGACCTGGCGCTGGATCTGTATCGCGGCGAAGTGCTGGGCGTGGTCGGCGGCTCCGGCACCGGCAAGTCAGTGCTGCTGCGCAGTATTCTCGGCCTGCGCCGCGCCAACGCCGGCACGGTGAAAGTATTTGGTGAAGAACTGCTGAGCCTGCCGCCCGAGCGCCGCTCGCAACTGGAACGGCGCTTCGGCGTGCTCTACCAGCGCGGCGCGTTGTTTTCCTCGCTGACGGTGACCGAGAACATCGCCCTGCCGCTGATTGAACATGCCGGCCTCACGCGACCGGCGGCCGAACGCCTGGCCCAGGTCAAACTGGCATTGGTCGGCCTGCCGCGCGAGGCCGGCGGCAAATACCCCACCGAACTGTCCGGCGGCATGATCAAACGCGCCGCGCTGGGCCGCGCACTGGCCTTGGAGCCGGACATCCTGTTTCTCGATGAACCCACCGCCGGGCTCGACCCGATTGGCGCGGCGGCCTTCGATCAACTGATCCTGACCCTGCGTGATGCGCTGGGTCTCAGTGTGTTTCTGGTCACCCATGACCTCGACACGCTCTACACCATCTGTGACCGGGTGGCTGTGCTGGCGGAAAAACGCGTACTGGTGGCCGACCGCCTGGACGTAGTGGCCGCCACCGATAACCCTTGGATTCACGACTATTTTCACGGCCCGCGCGGACGCGCAGCCGAACAGGCGGCCAACGGCGCGCCAGGGAGAAACTGAATGGAACCGCGTGCCCACCACGTGTTAATTGGCCTGTTTGCCGTACTGATGGTTGCCGCTGCGCTGGGCTTTGCCCTGTGGCTGAGCAAAGCCAACTCGGACCAGGACCTGCGCGACTACGATGTGATCTTCAACGAGGCAGTCAGCGGCCTGTCTAAAGGCAGCGTGGTGCAATACAGCGGCATCAAGGTGGGCGACGTGATCAGCCTGCGTCTTGACCCGCAGGATCCGCGCAAGGTCCGCGCACATATCCGGGTCGACGCCAATACCCCGATCAAACAAGACACCCGCGCCCGCCTGTCTATTACTGGCATTACCGGCGCGGCGCTGATCCAGCTGCACGGCGGCAGCCCAGACAGCCCGATACTCGAAAGCCAGGGCAACAAACGCGTGGAAATCATCGCCGACCCCTCGCCGTTGTCGCGCCTGATGGCCAACGGTGAAGACATGCTGATCAGCATCACCCGCCTGCTCGACCGCGCCAATCAACTGTTCTCCCGTGAAAATGTCGGGCGCATTTCGCGCACCCTGGAAAACATCGAGCAAACCAGCGCCAGCGTGGCCGACCAGCGCGACGAGCTGCGCCAGGCCCTGCAACAGATGACCAGCGCCAGCCAGGAAGCCGTCGACCTGATGCGCAACGCCAACCAGCTGCTCAGCGACCAGGGCCGCGAAGCGATGGACAGCGCCAGCCGTCTGATGGCCTCACTGGAGCGCAGCAGCACAACCGTCGAGCAATTGCTGAGCACCAACCGCAGCGCCCTCGACGGCGGCATGCAGGGGGTTGCCGAACTCGGCCCAACCATTATCGAACTGCGCGAAACCCTCAGCAGCCTGCGCGCCTTCGCCCGCCGCCTGGAGGAAGACCCGGCCGGCTACCTGCTGCGCAGCGACACCATCAAGGAGTTTCAACCATGAGTCCTCTTCGCCTGCTCGCAGCCCTGCTGTTGCTTGGCAGCCTGAGTGCCTGCTCGGTGTTACCGAAAAGCCAGGTGTTGAGCACCTACCGCCTGCCTGCCACGAGCCTGCCCAGCCAACCCGCCAGCGCCGACTGGGCCTTACGGGTGAACACGCCGTATAGCAGCCAATTACTCGACAGCACGCGGATTGCCGTCGTGCCGCCAGGTGATCAGATCAGCGCTTACCAGGGTGTACGCTGGAGCGACCGCGCGCCACTGCTGCTGCGCGACCGCCTGGTCGACGCCTTCCGCGATGACGGCCGCCTTAAAGCAGTGAGCAGCGATGAAAGCCGCCTGCAAGCTGACCTGGAACTGGACGGTGACCTGCGCGCCTTTAACAGCGAATACCAAAACGGCCGCCCCGTCGTGCGCATTCTGTTCGAGGCGCGCCTGGTGGACAGCAGCAGCCGGCGCATCCTCGCCAGCCAGCGCTTCGAGGCCAACCAGGCCGCCAGCGATACCTCAGTGCCGGCCGTGGTCAGCGCCTTTGGCCTGGTAGGCGATCAACTGGCGCGCGATGTTCTGCAGTGGACCCTGACTCAGGGACAGGCGGCGCAGCAAAAATGAATGCAATTGCCGCAACGTAGATGTGGATAGAGCGGGCTAGCCGGCCGAATAACGGTTAGCCATTCTGCTCAGCCAACCACGCGCGCACCTCGGCATAGGGATAGTTCTCCAGCGCCGCAAAGCCGCCCAGCTGGCGCGCCTTGAGCTTGGTAAACAGCGGTACGCTGATACCGCAGAGAAAGCGCGTCAGGCACTCGGCGCTCGGCTCGCGGCCTTTGAGCTCCTGATATTTGCGCACAAAACTGTCGCATAGCCCGTGTACATCCTGTTCAGCCAGAGGCGGCAAGGCCGGCGGCGTGGGCAGGTGGGCCACCTGCCCACGGCATACCGAACAATGCCCGCACTGCTGCGGCGCATTGGCATCACCAAAGTACGCCGCCAAACGCTGGCTCAGGCACTGCTCGCTGGCAAACAGCGCGAGCATGGCGTGAATCCGGCGAATCTCACTGGCCTCCTGCTGGCTGAAATAACCGTGCAATTCGGCGCTCAGTGAGGCCGGATCAAACGCGGGGTCAAGCAAGGCGTAGACCTCGGTCATCTGCTTGCTTTCCAGCTCGATCCAGCCCTTTTCCTGAAAGTAATCCAGCGCCTTGATCACCCGGCCGCGCTCGGCTTGGTGCTGCCCGTAGAGCTGGTCGAAATCCACCGTACACCAGGTGCGCGCGCGTTGTGAGGTGCTGATCAGCGCTTCAACAAACTGCCGCCGCTCGCCGTCGAACTTCTCCAGCAGTGCCTCAGGCTCCAGCAGGTATTTGAAGCGGTATTCGGCGAAATAGGCGTAGCGCGGCGCGATGATGCCACGCAGCTCCAACTGCACCAGCAGGGTTTTCAGCGGCAGTTGGCGGATATTGCTCTGCTCGGACAGCTGATTGAGCATCAGCTCCCATTCGCCGTTCTGGCTACTGCCCAGCAGCTCATCGAGCACGCAACGAATGCCCTCCAGCTCAGGCGTATCACCGTAAACAAAGTTCTCCAGCACGTTGAGGCTGTCTCGATTGGCCAGCACCAGGCAATCCGAAGGCTGACCGTCACGCCCGGCGCGGCCGATTTCCTGGCTGTAGTTCTCGATGGATTTGGGCAGGTCAAAGTGCACCACATTGCGGATGTCACTCTTGTCGATGCCCATGCCGAAGGCGATGGTGGCAACGATGCAGTTGATCTGCCCGGCCATAAACTGGCGTTGTATCGCCTCACGCGCCTCATGCGGCATGCCCGCGTGGTAGGCGCTGGCGGCAATGCCGCGCTGGCTCAGGCGCGCAGCCACTTGCTCGGCAGTTTTTTGCTGAGTGACGTAGACGATGCTCGGCTGCCCGGCCTTGACCCCCAGCCACTGCTGCAAACGCTGCTGTTTATCGGCACCACTGACCGGCTCGACCAGCAGATTGAGGTTGGCGCGGTAGAAACCGGTGGTGACCACATCATCCGCCGCAATGGCGAACTTCTTCTGCATATCGGCAATCACCGGTGGCGTGGCCGTGGCGGTGAGCAGTAGCACCTGCGGTATGCCGAACTGGCGCTGGTAGTCCGGCAGCTTGAGGTAATCCGGGCGGAAGTTATGCCCCCACTCGGAGATGCAGTGAGCCTCGTCGATCACCAAAAGGGAAATCGGCACCTGGGCGATAAAGTTGCGGAAGCGCTCATTCTTCAGCCGTTCAACCGAGATCATCAGAATCTTCAGCTCGCCGGATTTCGCCTTAGCCATGACCTCAGAGGCCTGCTCGCGGCTTTGCGCCGAGTCGATACTGGCGGCGCTGATGCCACGGCCATGCAGAAACGCCAGCTGGTCCTGCATCAACGCCAACAAGGGCGAGACCACCAGGGTCAGGTGCGGCAGGTGCAGCGCCGGCAGCTGGTAGCACAACGATTTACCTGAACCGGTGGGGAAAATCGCCGCCGCCGAACGCCCCGCCAGCACCGCAGTCACCACCCGTTCTTGGCCTGGGCGCAGCTGTTGAAAGCCAAATACGCGTTCGAGGGTACTCATAGCGGTTACTCCATTGACCGCAACGGCGGTAAACAACAATTAAGACCTACAGGACATTGCGCTATTACCAATCCAACTAATGCCGCCGGCATTGCTGGGTTACATTGAATGCATATAGGCAAAGAAAGGGGACGAGTATGCAGGTATCTGGTTTCAACGGCAGCTTGCCGGTTACCAACTAGATCGCTCATCAGGACCAAATGGCCGCACACATCACTCCACCAACACGGAGTGGCGCCCGCAGATGGCGGGCTGATGGGAACAACGGTTGGTAGCCTGCCTGTTCGCCGTGAGCTGTGCCGACCGAAGGCTAACGCTGCCATACAACTCGAAAGCCCCAGCGCTGCCTGTGACACATCGACACCTATCTGGCGCTAGCCAGCCATGCACAAGTCGACAGCCACAGGGTATACGCACTGGAAATGGCCTGAGTTGCCAACCCGTTAAGCCTGAGGCCCGAAGCAACTACATAGCCACACTGAGGCCGTGAAGAGCGGCCGCCCGAGCAAGATGCACTGCACCGTTAGACCACGTGCTTAATCTGCTTACAGATACGCACAAAAAGCCACCTCAAGGTGGCTTTTCCGTTTTTATTGCCGCGACAAAAAATTGGAGGGGCTTTAGCCGCGACGACTCCTCAGATCGAAAGCTCGCCGCTAAAGCACCTCCCACAGGTTATCGCTGTGATTGCCCGAAATAAAAAAACCGCCGGTGAAGGCGGTTTTTTTCAACGTACGAGCAACAGCTTAGAGCTGTGGACCCGCGTTGCGGATGGCATCGGACACGTCGAACTTTTTAAAGTTCTCGATGAACAAGCCCGCCAGCCCTTTAGCGGCTTCGTCGTAGGCGTTCTGGTCTGCCCAGGTGTTGCGTGGGTTGAGCAGGTTTGTTTCAACACCTGGCACCGACTTCGGCACGCTCAGGTTGATGATCGGCAACTGCTCGGTTTCAGTACCGATCAGCGCACCGCTTTGAATTGCGGCGATCACGCCACGGGTGGTCGGGATGTTGAAACGCTTGCCAACCCCGTAGCCACCGCCGGTCCAGCCGGTGTTGACCAGATAGACCTTGGAACCAAAGCCGCGGATGCGCTTGATCAGCAATTCTGCGTATTCGCCGGCTGGACGCGGGAAGAACGGTGCGCCGAAGCAGGTGGAGAAGGTCGACTTGATACCGCTGCCGCTGCCCATTTCGGTGGAACCGACCAGCGCGGTGTAACCGGAGAGGAAGTGATAAGCCGCTTGCTCTTCGTTGAGGATCGACACGGGCGGAAGCACGCCGGTCAGGTCGCAAGTCAGGAAGATCACCGCATTCGGCTCACCACCGAGGTTCTTCTCGCTACGCTTTTCAACGTGGGTCAGCGGGTAAGCGGCGCGGCTGTTCTGCGTCAAGCTGTCGTCGGCGTAGTTCGGTACGCGGTTCTCGTCGAGCACGACGTTTTCCAGTACGGCGCCAAACTGGATAGCTTTCCAGATAACCGGCTCGTTCTTCTCGGACAGGTCGATGCACTTGGCATAGCAACCGCCTTCGATGTTGAACACCACGCCCACGCCCCAGCCGTGCTCGTCGTCACCGATCAGGTAACGGCTCGGGTCAGCCGACAGGGTGGTCTTGCCGGTGCCGGACAGGCCGAAGAACAGGGTCACGTCGCCTTCTTCACCGATGTTGGCGGCGCAATGCATCGGCAGTACGTCGGCGTCTGGCAGCAGGAAGTTCTGCACGCTGAACATGGCCTTCTTCATCTCGCCGGCGTAACGCATGCCTGCGATCAGAACTTTTTTGGCGGCAAAGTTGATGATCACGCAACCATCGGAGTTAGTGCCGTCACGCTCTGGCACGCACTCGAAGTTGGCCACGTTGAGCACTTGCCACTCATCTTTGCCCGCCGGGTTGAACGACTCGGGGTTGATGAACAGGCAGCGGCCGAACAGGTTCTGCCACGCCGTCGCGGTGGTCATCTTGACCGGCAAGTAGTGTGCCTCGGCAGAACCTACATGCACGTGGGAGACGAAACTGTCCTGGGCATCGGAGAACGCCTGAACGCGATCCCACAGGGCGTCGAACTTGTCGGCCGGGAACGGACGGTTGATCGCGCCCCAGGCGATTTTCGCCTCGGTGCTCGGCTCTTGCACGATGAAGCGGTCAGCCGGCGAACGACCAGTGCGATGGCCAGTGCGAACAACCAGCGAGCCATTAGCGGCCAGCTCGCCTTCACCGCGACGAAGGGCTTCTTCGACCAGTTGGGCGGCGCTGATGTCGGTGTGCACGGCGGTGTTGGCTTGCGTCATGTGGGTCCCCGTCGGCCACGCGGCCGAGTCTTCCAAACGTTTTGTAGTAGAAAGTGGAGCACTACTACAGCGAAAAAAGTGCGCCGGATTATGCCAGAAAAGCAGGTTGCAAGTGCAGCCTCTGATCAGATCACCGCGGCGCAGTGTGCAGTCATGGGTTTAGTGGCGCGTATCCGACGGTGCTTCACTGCTGCCGTCGAGAAACAGCTGCAGCACATCGGCGGCATCGAACAGGTAACGCTCGTTGCAGAACTGGCAGTCGATTTCCACGCTGCCGCCATGCTCCTGCACCAGTGCTTCGGCATCTTCCTGGCCGAGGCTGACCAGCGCACGACTGGAACGCTCACGCGAGCAGCTGCAGCGAAATTGCAGCGCGCGCGGGTCAAAGAGGCGCAGTGCTTCCTGGTGATACAGGCGGTGCAGCAGGGTTTCGTTATCCAGGCCAAGCAGCTCTTCAGTTTTCACGGTATCAGCCAAAGCCAGGGCGTGCTGCCAGCTGGCTTCGCGCTCATCATCGTCCTTCAGGCGGTCGGCCGGCAGCTGCTGCAGCAGCAAACCACGCGCACACTGACCATCGGCACTGAGCCAAAACCGCGTGGATAACTGCTCGGAGGTGTTGAAGTAGTTGGTCAGGCAGTCGGCCAGGGTGTCACCCTCAAGATCGACGATACCCTGATAACGCTGTCCGGCCTTCGGGTCGACGGTTATGGCCAACACACCGTCGGGCATCAACTCACGCAAGCTGGCATCGGCACCGATCT
This sequence comes from Pseudomonas spirodelae, assembly GCF_034653255.1. NCBI lineage: Bacteria > Pseudomonadati > Pseudomonadota > Gammaproteobacteria > Pseudomonadales > Pseudomonadaceae > Pseudomonas > Pseudomonas spirodelae. The sequence goes on from NZ_JAYEET010000009.1 coordinate 100,774, forward strand.
GCTCAGCGTTATAGCGCGCAATACCGCGCAACTCGCCCTCGCTGGAGCACTCCACCATCAACAGCGGCACCGCACCGGAGGAACGCGCCTGCAGAATCAGCAGCCCCTCAAATTTTAGTGTGCCAATCAGCAGGGAGGCGGCAGCAAGCAGCTCACCCAGCAGTTGGGCGACCGGTTGCGGGTAGGCGTGCTTGGCCAGGACGTGGCTGTAGCTGTCGGTCAAGCCAACCAGCTCACCACGGATATCGCTGTCGTCGAACAAGAAGCGTTGGGAAAAATCAGACATGCCAATTTCACTGAATGTGACTCGGCCGGCAATTTTAGGCGCAAACGCCCGCCCGACCAAGCGCCTCTTATCTATCAGCCTGGCGGGTAAAGGCTATCGATAGCCACGCGCATCACAGTTAGCGGCCAAAAACGGCCTGAAGCTTTGCAATTAATGGGTTGAATCCCTAGCATGCGCGCCGCCTTAAAGCCCTTCAGATGACAAGGATGCCACTGCATGAACCCCACCTTTTTAAATGATCAATGGCGCACGCGGCCATTAATCGCCTGCCATATTGTCGCCCTGCTCCTGCTCGCCAGCTGGGTCTGGGCACCCAGCCGTGCGCTGTGGGATCAGTTTGATCTGCAACTGTTTGCCCTGCTCAATCAGCCCGTGCATGCAGCCGGCCTGTGGGCAAAAACCTGGGCGATCGGCAGCATGCGTCCGGTCGATATGGGAGTTGGCGTGCTGATGCTGGCCGTGATGCTCAAGGCCGACCTGGTATTCAGTGGCGCCCAAGTGCGCAAAGCGCTGTATGCCTTCCTGGCGACACTGACCCTCATGCTGCTGTTTCGCGTTGGCTTCGCCGAACTGGTCAAACTGATGGGTTGGCAGCGCCCGAGTGCATCTTTGGTGGTCGAAGGCGCCGCGCGGCTGACCGAGCTGTTCCCAGGATGGGAAGAGCGCTGGGACCTGAAAGACAGTGCCACCCGCAGCTTTCCTGGCGATCACGCTTCGGTGCTGTTGATCTGGGCCATGTTTCTGAGCTTTTTTGCGCGCAACGGGCGCTTGCTACTGATCTGGGCAATGGCCGTGATCTTTATGCTGCCACGCCTGGTGGCCGGCGCACATTGGGGCTCAGACGCGCTGGTGGGCGGTGTCTTTCTCGCACTGCTGGGCTTGGCCTGGGCCTGTTTTACGCCCTTCGCTTACAAAGCCAGCGAATGGCTGGAGCGGGCGACCTTGCCGCTGACACGCGTGCTCAGCCAGCTGCCGTTGATCGGCCGCCTAAGCGTTATCAGCGGACGCTAGCCTGAACGGCGCGGCGGCGTGCTTTAAGCCTGCGCCGCGCCTTACTCCTGATTATCGTGAAACTGATGCAGCTGCCGCCGCTGCTTCTTGCTCGGCCGACCATCCGTTTGCATGCCTAAGGCGCCGGCCTTGCGCTGCGCCGCCGCCTGTTCGCGGCGCTCAATACTGTCAGGAGTTTCGGCGTACAGGGTTTGCGCTTCCGGCGCGCCGCGACGCACCACCGACAGTGCCTGCACGACCACGCTGCGCTCATCAAAACCGTTGCGAATCACGTAGACATCACCGACTTTCGGCTCTTTACCCGGTTTGCAGCGCTCGCCGCGGTGATGCACCTTGCCGCCCTCGATGGCGGCCTTGGCCAAGGCGCGGGTCTTGAAGAAGCGCGCGGCCCAAAGCCATTTATCCAGGCGCACCTTGTCGTCATGTTTATCGCTCATCGAATCCTCACTGTTCACCCGGTGCAGGCGGACATTTTGCCTGATGCAGTTGTCATAAGGGCCAACTAGAATGCCCGCAAATATGATGGATGGGCCCTTTGAAGACATTTGACCAACTGGCGGTGATCGGCCTGCGCGAATGGATCAACCTGCCGCAACTGGGCATGGTCGGCCTGCGCGCCAAGATTGACACCGGCGCGAGCACCTCTTGCCTGCATGCCAGCGATATCCAGCCATTCGACCGGGGTGGCGAACCCTGGGTGCGTTTTACCGCGCACATTGGCACCCTGGTGCAACGTCGGCACCGCTGCGAAGCGCAGCTGGTATCGGTGAAGACCATCAAAAGCTCCAACGGCCACAGCCAATCACGCTACGTGATCCGCACCCACCTGACCCTGGGCGAGCGTGAATGGCCGGTAGAATTCACCCTGACTTGCCGCAAAACCATGCGCTACCGCGTGCTGCTCGGTTCCAAAGCCCTGATAGACGGGCAGTTGCTGGTCAATCCGGCGCTGACCTACGTACAAAACAAACCCACCCTTGCTGACTCCCCTGGTGCCCAATGAAGATCGCTGTGCTGTCGCGCAACCCGCGCTTGTATTCCACCCGCCGCCTGGTCGAAGCCGGGCAAGCACGGGGGCACGAGATGGTAGTGATCGACACCCTACGCGCCTACATGAACATCGCCAGCCACAAGCCGCAGATCCACTACCGTGGCAAGCCGCTGGAAGGCTTCGATGCGGTGATTCCGCGCATCGGCGCATCGGTCACCTTCTATGGCTGCGCGGTGTTGCGCCAGTTCGAGATGATGGGGGTATTCCCGCTCAATGAATCGGTGGCCATCGCCCGCTCGCGCGACAAGTTGCGCTCACTGCAGCTGCTGTCACGCCGTGGTATTGGCCTGCCGGTGACGGGTTTCGCTCACTCACCGGATGACATCGCCGACTTGATCGACATGGTTAACGGCGCGCCGTTGGTGATCAAGGTGCTGGAAGGCACCCAGGGCATCGGCGTGGTGCTGTGTGAAACGGCCACCGCTGCCGAGTCGGTGATCGAGGCCTTTATGGGCCTGAAGCAGGACATCATGGTGCAGGAGTACATCAAGGAAGCCGGCGGCGCCGACATCCGCTGTTTCGTCGTTGGCGACAAGGTCATCGCGGCGATGAAGCGCCAGGCCAAGCCCGGCGAGTTCCGCTCCAACCTGCACCGCGGCGGCAGCGCGAGCTTGATCAAAATCACCCCGGAAGAGCGCATGACCGCGATCCGTGCGGCCAAGGTCATGGGTTTGAGCGTGGCCGGTGTGGATATTCTGCGCTCCAACCACGGGCCGCTGGTGATGGAGGTGAACTCGTCGCCCGGTATGGAAGGCATTGAAACCATCACCGGCAAAGACGTGGCCGGCATCATCATTCAGTACATCGAGAAGAACGGTGGCCCGCACCTAACCCGCACCAAGGGCAAGGGGTGAGCCGGATATAGGCGAAGCCCGGCCAAGGATGGCCGGGCCGGTATTACAGATCACTACTGGACGCGGCTGGGAGGCCGAAACGCATACTCAAGCCGATAGTGGGTGCCGCGCCACCCAAGCCAGAAAATCCGCCTCCCGCAACGGCCGGCTAAAGTAATAACCCTGCCCCAGCGCGCAGCCAAGCTCGCGCAGGCAGTCGAGCTGAGCCTGGCTTTCGATGCCTTCGGCGATACATTCCAGACCCAGGTTGCGGGCGATCACCAGAATGGTCTGCACCAGCATGAGGCCGCTACCATCTTCGCCGTCCATGTCCCAAGTAAAGCTGCGGTCGATTTTTAGACGGTCCAGCGGCAACCGCTTGAGGTACGTCAGCGAGGAATAGCCGGTGCCGAAGTCATCAATGGCAAACCGCACCCCCAATGCCTTGAGCGCCTGCATATTGCTGATGCACTGCTCAACCTCTTCCAGCAACACGCCTTCGGTGATCTCCAGTTCCAGTGCCGCAGCCGGCACCTTGTGCCGCTGTAAACACTCACTGACGCGTGCCACGCAACTGCGCTGGCGCAACTCGCGCGGGCTGAGGTTGACTGCCAACACCAGCTGCGGCCACTGCGGTAGCCAGCGCGCCAGGGCGGCGCACGCCTGTTCAAGGACCCAGTCGCCCAATTCCTCGATCAACCCGGTTTCTTCCGCCAGCGGGATAAAGTCGCCGGGCAGAATTTCGCCACGCTCCGGATGCACCCAGCGCAGCAGCACTTCGGCGCCGGTAATCTGCCCGGTGGCCAGGCTGAGCTGGGGCTGAAACACCAGGAACAGTTGGTCACGCTGCACCGCTTGGCGCAGATCGCTCTGCAGTTGTAGGCGCTGATCGATGGCGGCCTGCATCTCAGGAGCAAAGAAGTGCAAGGCATTGCGCCCGCCCTGCTTCGCTTGGTACATGGCGGTATCCGCCTGCTTCAGCACATCGGCGGCCGCCTGGCGACCAAAAGGATGCAGAGCAATACCGATACTGGCGCTGATCGACAGCTCATGGCCGTCAATCCAACAGGCGCCGACCAGGCTTTTCAGCAGCTTTTCCGCTGTGCTCGCCGCCGCTTCGGCGGCCAATCGTGGGTTGCTGTCGAGCCCTTCAAGCAACACCACAAACTCGTCGCCGCCCATCCGCGCCAAGGTGTCTTCGGTACGTAAACCACTGGCCAGGCGCACCGAAACCTCACGTAACAGGCCATCACCCACCAGATGCCCCAGGCTGTCGTTAACGGTTTTGAAGTGGTCGAGGTCGATAAACAGCAGCGCGCCCAACGTCCCCTCACGCTGCTCGCGGTCCATCGCGTGCTGCAACCGATCAAGCAGCAAGCGCCGGTTGGGCAGACCGGTCAGTTCGTCACTGAAGGCCAGCCGCTCGATCTCACGCTGATAGCGCTGGCGGTCGGAAATATCGCTGATGCTGCAGCGAATCATTGGCGGATCACCGGGCATCTGCACCAGGCGGACCTCGCAGGGGATTTGCCGGCCCTTGCTGTCGCGGTGCAGCCAATCGAATACCGGGGTCTCGCCCGCCATCGCTCGCTGCAGGTAAACCTGGCCGAGTTCAGCGCTCATCTGGCCATTCGCCTGTTTATTCGGGCTCAGGTCAAACACGTGTTTGCTGGCGATCTCGGTGCGGGAGTAACGCAACAGACGCAGGGCATTGTCGTTGCACTCGACAAAGCTGCCACTCAGGTCGTACAGCATGATCGCCTCTGGCGCATTTTCGACGATGGTGCGGTAGCGCGCCTCGGCCTGCAGGCGCTGGCTGATGTCCTCGACCAGCAGCAGGAACATGCGCACCCGGCCATTACTGTGGCGCACCGCACGCAGGCTCACCCGTGTGTGCACCAGGCTGTCGTCGGCGCGACGGAAGCGTTTTTCCAGCTCGAAGCCTTCACGGCTGCCGCTGAGCACCTGATCGAGCAGCGGTTGCTCGACCAGCAGATCGTCTTCCAGTGACAGCTCGCGCCAGCTACACGCCAACACTTGCTCACGACTGCGCCCAAGAATGCTGCAGAGCTTGTGATTGACCTCTTCCCAGGCAAGGCTCGGCCCGGCCAATGCCATGCCGATTAGCGGCGCCTCAAAGAACAGCTGCAGACGCTCATCACGTTCGTGCAGCTGCTGTTCGGCGTATTTGCGCGCGCTGACGTCTTGCAGAGCGCCATAGACCCTCACCAGCTCGGCGCCGTCGCGCTCGGATATGCCCCGAATACGCAGCCAGCGGGTTTTACCCGTGGCCGTTAACAGCCGTGCTTCGAAGTCAAACAGCTCAAGCCCGCCAATTAATTGCTGCAGTGTCTGCTCGGCCAGCAAGCGTCCACTGGCATCCAGATAGCTCAAGGCACCGTCCAAGTCCGGGGTACCGTTTTTGGGGTCAAGCTCATAGATCCGAAAGCAACCGGCACTCCAATCCATGCTTTTGTCGGCCACATTCAGTACCCAGCCGCCGAGGTTGGCAATGTGCTCGGTCTGGCTGAACAGATGACTCTGTTTGAGCAGCTCATCACTCTGCACGCGGACCTGGGTGGCCAGGTGCTCGCGGGCTGTGACATCGCTTTGCAGGGCGACAAAGTGGCTGATGCCCTGCTCATCACGCATCGGCGAGAGGGTAATTTCATTGCAGAACAACTGGCCATTTTTGCGGTAGTTGCGCAGCACCACATCGCAGCCGACGCCCTCGCGTACTGCCTGCTGCAAGCGATTGAAACCTTGTTGCTGCTGGTCATCACGGAGCAGGAAATGCCAACTATTGCCCAGCGTCTCATCGCGGCTGTAGCCGGTAATCTGCGTAAAGGCGGGGTTGCAGTAGATCAACGGCAGCTCAGGCTGACGGGCATCGGCAATGATTACGCCCAGCGGGCTGGCCTCCAGCGCCAAATTGGCCAGCGCCAACTGTTGCTGCATCTGCGCGCTGCGCGCCAATGCTTGGCGCAGATCACTCAGGCTGCGCCCCACCAACAGCGTGGCGAGCATAAACAGCAACACACTGATGTGCAGTTCCAGGCGCTGCGGATCAAGCCAGGCGGCCGCATCAGCAAAGCCGCGCAGCAACGGTAGGATCAAGATCATCAACACGCTGAGCACCGCGCCGCAGATGCTGCCAGCAAAGCCCCAGACCAGCGCTAGCGCCAGCATCATCACGCCAACCAGCGGCAAATTCAGAGTCAGTGGCAGCAACCCGAGCAACCAGGGCATGCCGGCCAAAAGCACTAACAACAAAGGCCAAGGCGGCAAATGGCGCAGCACCTCAGGCACCTGCTGGCAACCGTTCAACACAGGCGCGGCCAACCAACCGCGGCGGCGCACCCACGGCGTTAGATAAGCCAGCAACGGAATGCTGATGGCTAACGCATTCAGGCTATCGGCCAACCACAAGGTCACAATGCCCCTCGGCACGTCCGCCCAGGCTACATAGCCGTGCAGCCAGAGGTTGCCTTGCACGCCGAGCACCATGGGCAGAACGGGCAACAGGACGCCAAGCGCGACAAACCGCAGCAGATGGCTGAGGTCAGGCAACGCCGGATCAAACGGTCGCAGGCGTAACAATGCCCACGCCAACGCCACGCCGAGGGTTTCCGGCAAGGCATACAAGGGGGCCCATTGCCATTCCAAGTCCCAGAGCGGAATGGACAACATGGCATTGAGGTACACCGCCAGCAACACCCGCGGACCCCACCACAGGGCGAAGACCAGGGCCAGGGCAAACGGCGGATACCAAAATGCCGCGCCTTCAGTGAACTGAGTCGCCAGGGACAGCCAGGTGGCCAGATGGAGCAGTGGCAGCGGCAGCAACCAAGTCCAGAGGGGAAGTCGGTGTGGAACTGCAGGCATGCTGACCTCAAGTCATGACGCTGATAAAACAGAGCTCAGCCTAACAGGGTCAGCATGCCAAGGGGTTTTCGTCGGAACGCTTTAACCTTTCGCGTGGTTTAACCCACCGCTTACGCCACTACGCCGCCAGGCCGCGTGGCGTAAACCGGTGATTACACCGCATCGCGCGGCAGCAATAGCCCCAGGGGCAGGCAGACCCGCGCCTCCAGCCCGCCGCCTGAGCGGTTACGCAGTTCAACACTGCCGCCATGCAGCGCGGCGATGCGTTTGACGATGGCCAGCCCCAACCCCGCACCTTGGCCGCCACGGGCGCGGTCGCCACGGATAAAGGGGTTGATGATGTTACCCAGCTCGGCCGGATCAATCCCCTGGCCGCGATCGAGCACACTGAGCACCACATAGGGCGCGCTGTGGTCGCCCGACAGGGAAACCGCCACCTCCACCGCATTACCACCGTAGCGCAGGGCGTTTTCGATCAGGTTGACCAGCAGGCGCTTGAGCGACACCCGGCGCAACGGGAAGGCCGGCACCGGTTCCAGACACAGGCGCACGCGTTGCTGCTTCTGGTTATATGGCGCGACGACTTCACGGATCAGCTCAAGCAAGTCGAGTTGTTCCAGCGGCTCGTCACGGCCGTCGCGGATAAAGGCGAGGAACTGGTCGAGAATCGCGTCCATGTCCTCGATGTCGCGCACCATGTCCTCGGTCAGCTCCGAGTCGGTGTGCAAAAACTCCATGGACAGGCGCAGGCGGGTCAGTGGCGTACGCAGGTCATGCGACACCCCGGCGAGCATAAGCTCACGCTCGCGGGCCGCCTGCTCGACGTCTTCAGCCATCTGGTTAAAGGCGCGGTAGACCTCGGTCATCTCGCTCGGCGTATCACTGACGGGCAGGCGTACGCTGCGGCCCTTACCGATCTGCCGGGCGGCAAATACCAGGCGCTTGAGCGGCGCACTGAGCTGGCGCACGAAAATCCAGGCCGCTGCCGTCGACAGCAAACCAATGGCCAGGAACCAGCCGAGCACGCTCCAGATCCGCTGGCCGCGCAACGGGTGCGGATACAACGGCACACGCAGCCAGTCGTCCCCCAGCGCCGGGGCGTGCACCCACAGCGCCGGCGGGCTCTTGGCGCTAACATGCACCTCGGTCTCCGGCCCCAGCTCGGTCTGCATCTGGCGCTGAAAAATCTCGCTGTAGGGCCAATGCTGCTCGTTGGCCGGCACCTGCTCGTGCGGCACCCGTTTGAGCCCGGCCGCCTCGGCGATGGTGGCGCGGTCTTCCGGGTCTGCCGCCCAGTAGGCGCGCAGGGTCAGCGCCGCGCCGTGGCTGTACTGACGGTCCACCAGCACGTCCTCGTTCATCATCAGATAAACCAGGGTCAGCGCCTTGGAGAACAGCACCACGATCAGCACCAGCCACAACGTGCGGGCGAAGAAGCTTTGCGGGAACCAGAGAGGGGTTTTCATTTAAATGCCGTGTACCGATCGCCAATGTGGCGAGAGAGACTGCGGGGCGGATCGCGCCTTATCGATCCGCCGGGCAGAAGTCATGCTAGGTGAATGAAAAGTCATTCACCCAGCTGGCTGGTTACTTGTTGCCGTCTGGAACGAATACATACCCCACACCCCAGACCGTCTGGATATAGCGCGGCTTGGACGGATCGGGTTCGATCAAGCGGCGCAGACGGGAAATCTGCACGTCGATGGAGCGCTCCAGTGCATCCCATTCGCGGCCACGGGCCAGGTTCATCAGCTTGTCGCGGGTCAGCGGCTCACGGGCGTGCTGCACCAGTGCTTTGAGCACGGCGAACTCACCAGTGGTGAGCATGTGCACCTCGTCGCCCTTTTTCAGCTCGCGGGTGGCCAGGGACAGCTCGTACTCGCCGAAGCTCACACTTTCGTCTTCGCTGCCCGGTGCGCCCGGTACTACCGGGGCCTGACGACGCAGCACGGCCTTGATCCGCGCCAGCAGCTCGCGCGGGTTGAACGGCTTGGCCAAGTAGTCATCAGCGCCCAGCTCCAGCCCCTGAATCCGGCTGGCTTCATCGCCCTTGGCGGTGAGCATGATGATCGGCACCTGATTATTCGCTTCGCGCAGGCGCTTGCAGGCGGACAAACCATCCTCACCCGGCAGCATCAGGTCCAGCACCACCAGCTGGAACAGTTCGCGGGCCAGCAGACGATCCATCTGCTCGACGTTCTCCACCGCGCGCACACGGTAGCCCTGCTCGTCGAAGAAACGCTCAAGCAAGCGGCGCAGGCGGGCGTCGTCATCGACGATAAGGATTTTTTCGCCTTCAACAGGAAGTGCAGTGCTGCTCATTCAGGGCTCCTTGACCAGGCTTCCGCCGGGCGCGGACGCGCTGGCAGTTTGCAAGTGCCAGCATTATGGCTCAGGAGCCGCAGCCGACGTGTAGCCCATTGTTAGCAGATTTTTCCCCGTGCGGTTCCCGGCGCGCTGCTGGGCAGTGTTTATAATGCGCGGCTTTCGTGCCTGGCCCGTGGTCTGCGTGGCCGGTTTTTCGTTTCAGTGTGGGTAGCTTTTTATATGCTCAGCATCAACAACCGCATCGCCGAAGAACTGGGCGTACGCCCACAACAGGTCGCCGCCGCCGTGGCGCTGCTCGATGAAGGCTCCACCGTGCCGTTTATCGCGCGCTACCGTAAAGAGGTCACCGGCAGCCTGGATGACACCCAGTTGCGCAACCTGGAAGAGCGCCTGCGCTACCTGCGTGAACTCGACGACCGCCGCGCCAGCATCCTCGCCAGCATCGAGGAACAGGGCAAGCTGACCCCGGAATTGACCCGAGAAATCAACCTGGCCGAAACCAAGACCCGCCTGGAAGACTTGTACCTGCCGTTCAAGCAGAAGCGCCGCACCAAGGGCCAGATCGCCCTGGAAGCCGGCCTCGGCGAACTGGCCGACGCACTGTTCAACGACCCGACGCTGACGCCGGAAAGCGAAGCCGAACGTTTTATCGATGCGGAAAAAGGCTTTGCCGACATCAAGGCCGTGCTCGAAGGCGCCAAATACATCCTCATGGAGCGCTTCGCCGAGGATGCCAACCTGCTGGCCAGCCTGCGCAGCTACCTCAAGGACAACGCCATCCTCAGCGCCCGCGTAGTCGCCGGTAAAGAGAACGAAGGCGCCAAGTTCCGCGATTACTTCGAGCACGACGAGAAGCTCAAGGGCGCACCGTCACACCGCGCCCTGGCGATTTTCCGTGGCCGTAATGAAGGCATTTTGAGCGCCAGCCTGAAAGTCGGCGACGAGCTGCCCGGCAGCATGCACCCGTGCGAAGGCATGATCGGCGAGCGCTTCGGCATCAGCGCCCGTGGCCGCGCCGCGGACAAGTGGCTGGGCGAAGTGGTGCGCTGGACCTGGAAGGTCAAGCTCTACACCCACCTGGAAACTGACCTGTTCGGCGAACTGCGCGAAGGTGCCGAGGACGAGGCGATCAACGTTTTCGCCCGCAACCTGCACGACCTGCTGCTGGCCGCCCCGGCTGGCCCGCGCGCCACCCTGGCGCTCGATCCGGGCCTGCGCACCGGCTGCAAGGTGGCGGTGGTCGACGCCACCGGCAAAGTGCTGGAAACCTCCACGGTGTACCCGCACGCGCCACGTAATGACTGGGATGGCACCCTGGCGATCCTCGCCAAGCTGTGCGCCAAACACGCCGTCGACCTGATTTCCATCGGCAACGGCACCGCCAGCCGCGAGACCGACAAGCTGGCGACCGACCTGATCAAGAAACTGCCGGGCCTGAACCTGACCAAGGTCATGGTCAGTGAAGCCGGCGCCTCGGTGTACTCGGCGTCCGAGTTGGCCGCCAAAGAATTTCCGGACATGGACGTGTCGCTGCGCGGCGCCGTGTCCATCGCCCGCCGCCTGCAAGACCCGCTGGCGGAATTGGTGAAGATCGACCCGAAATCCATTGGTGTTGGCCAATACCAGCACGACGTATCGCAGCTCAAGCTGGCCCGCTCGCTGGATGCGGTGGTGGAGGACTGCGTAAACGCCGTCGGAGTGGATGTGAACACCGCCTCCGCCGCCCTGCTGGCACGCATCTCCGGCCTCAACACCACGCTGGCGCAGAATATCGTCGCCTTCCGCGACGCCAACGGCGCGTTCAACAGCCGCGCCGAGCTGCTCAAGGTGCCGCGCCTGGGCGACAAGACCTTCGAACAGGCCGCGGGCTTCCTGCGTGTAATGAACGGCAGCAACCCGCTGGATGCGTCCGCCGTACACCCAGAAACCTACCCGCTGGTGCAGCGCATCGCTGCCGACACCGGCCGCGATATCCGCTCGCTGATCGGCGACGCGGGCTTCCTCAAGCGCCTCGACCCGAAGTCGTTTACTGACGATAAGTTCGGCCTGGTGACCATCGGCGATATCTTGAGCGAGCTGGAAAAACCCGGTCGCGACCCGCGTCCGGAGTTCAAAACCGCTGAGTTTCAGGAAGGCGTGGAAACCCTCAACGACCTCAAACTGGGGATGATGCTCGAAGGCGTAGTCACCAACGTGACCAACTTCGGCGCCTTCGTCGATATCGGCGTGCACCAGGACGGCCTGGTGCACATCAGCGCGCTGTCGGAGAAGTTCATCAAAGACCCACACGAAGCGGTCAAAGCCGGCGACGTGGTCAAGGTCAAGGTGATGGAAGTCGACATTCCGCGCAACCGCATCGCCCTGTCCATGCGCATGGGCGACACCCCCGGCGAGAAAGTCGAAGGCCCGCGTGGCGGCGCTCGTGGCGGCAAGCCAGCCGGCAATGCGCCGCGTAGCGAGCGTCATTCCAGCCAGGACAAACCGGCCCCCGCCAGCGGCGGTATGGCCGCCCTATTCGCCAATGCCAAGCAGTTGAAGAAATGAACGAAACTACTTCGACCGGCGCCAGCAGCGCCTTCTCCCGCCTGCTCGGCCTGGATATTCTCCAGGTCGGTGGCGGCGAAGCGCGCGTGCGCCTGACCCTCACCAATGACCTGCGTAACCTGCACGGCAAGCTGCATGGCGGCGCGCTGTTCTCTCTGATTGATACCGCAATGGGCCAAGCCAGCCATAGCCTGGGCGACGGTGGCCCCAGCAGTGTCACGCTGGAGTGCAAGATCAACTACATCCGCCCGGTGGCCGACGGCAGCGTGCTGTGCCATGCCAAAGTGCTGCACGCCGGTCGTCGCACCCAGGTGGTCGAAGCCGAGGTCTGGCAGGAAGACAAGCTGATCGCCAAGGCGCAAGGCACCTTCGCCTGTATCTGAGCCCTCGCTGCACGATGCATAGCGGCGGTTCGCCACGGTTATGCTGGGCAGCCGGGAACGCTAAGGCCGGGGCGCAGACGCTCCGGCTAATCGGCCTCAGAACACGGTGGCGTGAACATCACCCACTTGAAGAGTGCGCAACCGCACCCCATATTGTTGCGATTGCCCCATTTTTTGCGGCGTCTGCCAGCTAGGAAAATACCTTGAGCGATCTTCTTTCCCGCCGCATGACCCTCCTGGCTGAGCCGGCCAATCTCTCCCTACTCTCTAAGTGCCTACACGGTATCGAGCGCGAATGCCTGCGCATTGATGGCGACGGCCAGCTCGCGCTGACTCCGCACCCAGCGACGCTCGGCTCGGCGCTGACGCACACACAGATCACCACCGACTATTCCGAATCGTTGCTGGAGTTCATTACCCCGGCCGAAGCGGACCCAGCGGCGACCCTGGCAGACCTGGAGCAGATCCACCGCTTCGCCTACAGCAAGCTCGACGGCGAATACCTGTGGAGCGCGTCGATGCCCTGCGCCCTGCCGGACGAAGAAACGATCCCCATCGCGCGTTACGGCCACTCGAATATCGGCGAACTGAAGTACGTGTACCGCAAAGGTTTGGCACTGCGTTATGGCAAGACCATGCAGTGCATCGCCGGCATCCATTACAACTTCTCCCTGCCGGATGCGCTGTGGCAGCGGCTACAACAGGCCGAAGGCGATACGCGCAGCGCGCAGGATTACCAATCGGCCCGCTATATCGCGTTAATCCGTAATTTCCGCCGCTACAGCTGGTTATTGATGTACCTGTTCGGCGCCTCACCGGCCCTGCACAAAGGTTTTATGCGCGGTAACCCGCATCAGCTGCAGGAGCTGGATGACGAAACCCTGTACCTGCCCTATGCCACCAGCCTGCGCATGAGCGACCTGGGCTACCAGAGCAGTGCGCAGGCCGGCCTGACGCCGTGCTACAACGACCTGCACAGCTATACCGACAGCCTGCGGCAAGCCGTCGGCACACCCTACCCGCCCTACGTGGAGATCGGCGCGAAGCAGGATGGCGAGTGGCTGCAACTCAACACTCATATCCTGCAGATCGAAAACGAGTACTACTCGAACATCCGCCCCAAGCGCGTGACCGATAGCGGCGAGCGGCCGATCCAGGCGCTGGTGGCGCGTGGCGTGCAATATGTCGAAGTGCGCTGCCTGGACATCAACCCCTTCCTGCCGTTGGGTATCGACCTGACAGAGTCGCGCTTCCTCGATGCCTTCTTGTTGTTCTGTGCCCTGCAAGACAGCCCGTTGCTGGAAAGTGACGAGTGCCATGCCTGCACCGACAACTTCCTCAGTGTGGTTAAGGAAGGCCGCCTCCCAGGCCTGCAACTGCAGCGCAACGGCCAGCCGGTGGCGCTACAGAGCTGGGCCAGCGAACTGCTGGAGCAGATTCTGCCGCTGGCCGAGCTGCTCGACCAAAATCTGGGCAGCAACGCTCACAGCCAAGCGTTGCAAGCGCAACAGGCCAAAGTCGCCGACCCCAGCCTGACGCCGTCTGCGCAGGTGCTCGCGCAGCTGCAACAGGGCCTGAGCTTTAGCGAGTTTGCCTTGCGCCAAAGCAAGCAGCACGCCGAGTACTTCCGCAGCCAGCCGCTGAGCGCTGAACAGCAAGCGGCCTTCGAAGCCCGCGCCGCGCAATCACTGCAGGACCAAGCCGAGCTGGAAGCCCAGAACGAAGGCGACTTCGACAGTTTTGCCGCGGCCTATCAAGCCAGCATCCTCGCGCCGACAAACTAGCCCGCGGCCATGACGACACGCTGACCGGCCTGCCGCCAGCGTTTCGCCAACTGCATCACATAAGCTGCCAGCGGTGGCAAAAGCAGGATCGGCGGCACAGTCGCGCCGGCGTGATACGACTAGCATTAGCCAGGTCAATTCACTGCGAGCTGCCACCATGGGCTGCACCGATCTCAACACGGAAGATGACCAGCACTGGAGCCTGGAAAGCCTCAACAAGGCGTACCAACAGGGCTATATGGCAGGGCTGACCGGGCAAACCAATGCCCCCCGCGCACTCGCCGCCGAGGTGCTGATCGCCGCCTGGGAAGCGGGCTGGGATGACGGCCACGAACAGTTCGAGCTGCATAAACGCCACAGCGCCTGAGCGTCCCGCCACCACACACCCGCACTTCACACGCCCCGCAACGCCCGCCCCTGCGCCCGCAATCCTTCGCAATCACACGAACGCTCAGCGGCGCTGCCGCACTGGCTTATCTCGATTTTTATTCGGCATAAAACCCTTAAAAAGTGATCAGCTGCATTAATCACACTTTTAAAGTCGATTTTTATCGGCTATAAATAGCTCGCCAGCCACAGTGCCTCGCCGCGCGCTATTTCGCCGCCGCCAGCCTGCGCTCGCGTCAGATAAAAGTCCCAACGGCTCCTGAGGTGTAAGAAATGCCCCGTATCGTTACCGTCGCCGCCACCCAAATGGCCTGCTCCTGGGACAGCGCCGCGAATCTCGCCAAGGCCGAGCAGCTGGTGCGCCAAGCCGCGGCCAAGGGCGCGCAGATCATCCTGCTGCAGGAACTGTTCGAAACCCCGTACTTCTGCCAGAAGCCCAACCCGGACTACCTACAACTGGCCACCCCGACCGAGCACAACCCGGCGATTCTGCACTTCCAGAAAGTCGCCAAGGAATTGCAGGTGGTGCTGCCGATCAGCTTCTACGAACTGGCCGGCCGCGCACGCTTCAACAGCATCGCAATCATCGATGCCGACGGCAGCAACCTCGGGATTTATCGGAAAAGTCATATCCCCGATGGCCCGGGCTACCACGAGAAGTATTACTTCAACCCCGGCGATACCGGTTTTAAGGTGTGGAATACCCGCTACGCCAAGATTGGCGTGGGCATCTGCTGGGACCAGTGGTTCCCCGAGTGCGCGCGCAGCATGGCGCTCCTCGGTGCGGAAATCCTCTTCTACCCGACCGCTATCGGCAGTGAGCCACACGACCCGAGCATCAGCTCGCGCGATCATTGGCAGCGTGTGCAGCAGGGTCATGCCGGGGCGAACCTGATGCCGGTGATTGCCAGCAACCGTATCGGCCGCGAAGCGCAAAGCGACTCACACATCACCTTCTACGGTTCGTCGTTTATTACCGACTCGTTCGGCGCCAAGGTGCAGGAAGCCAACGAAACCGATGAGGCGGTGCTCGTGCACAGTTTTGACCTGGATCAGCTGGAGCATATCCGCAGCGCCTGGGGCAGCTTCCGCGACCGCCGCCCCAACCTCTATGGCCCGTTGAAGACCCTCGACGGCCACCTGGCCTGCGACTAAGACCACACTGTAGGATGGGCCCAGCCGCGCAGCGCGCGATACCCATAATGACCCACGATGGCTAGCGCTAAGCTAACCCCATCCGATTACGCTCAATGTTTTGGTGAACCAATGACAACCCTCAACAGCACCCCACGCGCCGACGGTTTCCGCATGCCTGCCGAATGGGAACCCCATAGCCAGACATGGATGGTCTGGCCCGAACGCCCGGACAACTGGCGCCTGGGCGGTAAGCCGGCGCAAGCCGCGTTTACCGCCGTGGCCAGAGCGATTGCCGAATTCGAGCCAGTGACCGTTGGGGTATCCGCCGGGCAGTACGAAAACGCCTGCGAGCGCCTGAGCCACCGCAACATTCGCGTGGTGGAAATCACCACCGACGACGCCTGGGTGCGCGACACCGGACCAACCTTTGTGACCAACAACAGCGGCGAAGTCCGTGGCGTGGACTGGGTGTTCAACGCCTGGGGTGGTCTCAACGGTGGCCTGTACGCCAACTGGGTGCGCGATGACCAGGTGGCGCGCAAGATCCTGCAGCTCGAAGGCTGCGCGCGCTACCGCACCGATGAGCTGATCCTTGAAGGCGGCTCCATCCATGTGGACGGTGAAGGCACCCTGATCACCACCGAGGAATGCCTGCTCAACCCGAACCGTAACCCGCACCTGAGCCGCGAACAGGTTGAACAGTACCTGGCCGACCATCTGGCCATCGACACGGTGATCTGGCTGCCAGACGGCCTGTTCAACGACGAAACCGACGGCCACGTCGACAACTTCTGCTGCTACGTGCGCCCCGGCGAAGTGCTGCTGGCATGGACTGACGATGCCAACGACCCTAACTACCCACGCTGTCAGGCCGCCATGCGCGTGCTGGAGAGTGTCCGTGATGCCAAAGGCCGCCAGCTGATCGTGCACAAGATGCCGATTCCGGGCCCGCTGCATGCGAGCGCCGAAGAATGCGCGGGCGTCGATCTGGTGGCGGGCAGCCAGGAACGCGACCCATCAATCCGCCTGGCGGGTTCCTACGTCAACTTCCTGATCGTCAATGGCGGCATCATCGCGCCAAGCTTTGACGACCCGATGGACGCCGAAGCCGAAGCCATCCTGCAGCGCTTGTTCCCGCAGCACCGCATCGTCATGGTGCCGGGCCGGGAGATCCTCTTGGGCGGCGGCAATATCCACTGCATTACCCAGCAGCAACCAGCGCCGCAACACGGCTAAGGGTAAACGCCCGGCCTAGGCCGGGCGCTTGCTAACAGCCGGCGGGCAGCCACTGCGCAAGCAAATGCCCGCGTCACAATACGAGTGTTATTCTCACACGCATGAAATCACCCTCGCCCCCTTCCAGTGACAACGCGTCCCACTCCAGCCTCACAGACTCCAACGCCATCATTCAGGCGCTGGCCAGCGGCAAGAATAAACGCGTGCGTAAACTGCTGGCGCGTATGCACCCCGGCAAAATCGCGGCGCTGTTGGAGCTGCTTGATACTGAGCAGCGCCAGAAGCTCTGGCAGCAGACCGGCCCCGAGCTGGAAGAGCGCACCCTGCAGCACCTGAGCCCCAGCCTGCGGGCGCAGTTAGCCGGCGACTCGGCTGAGGCCATGAACCCCCACGACGAAACTGACAGCGCCGCGAGCAGCCAACTGGAAGCGGTGCGCCAGGCGCTGGCACAGGGCAAACTCAAACGCCTGGGCAAAGTGCTGCACCGCATGCACCCCGCCAAAGTCGCCGGCTTGCTGGAAGCCTTGCCCCCGGTAGAGCGCCATCACGCCTGGAGCATGGTAGAGACCGAGCGGGCGGGCAAAGTCCTCACCTACCTGCATGACGAGATCCGCACCGCACTGGCCCGGGAACTCGACCCGGAAGACCTGATCGCCGCCACCGCTGAGCTTGAGCTGGATGACCGCGTCGACCTGATCCAGGCCTTGCCTGCCGATCTGGGTAACCAGTTGCTGCATGCCAGTAGCACGGCGCAGCGCCAGCAGCTTGAGTCGATGCTGTCCTACCCTGAGGACTCGGCCGGCGGCCTGATGAACGCCGACCCGATTCAGGTGCGCGCCGATGTCACTGCCAGCGCAGTGCTGCGCTACTTACGCCTGCTCGAACGCTTACCGCCGCAAACTGACCTGTTGATGGTGGTCGACCGCAAGGGCCATTACCAAGGCGCCTTGCGCCTCAGCGAACTGGTCACGGCCGATCTTGAGCAACGGGTCAGCGAGCTGATGCACCACGACATCGCCGGCATTGCCGTGACCACCAGCGGCAATGAGGTGGCCCAGCTGTTCCAGGACCATGACCTGCTTTCTGCGCCCGTGGTGGATGAACACAACCGCTTACTCGGGCGCATCACCGTGGACGATGTCATCGACTTGATCCGCGAAGACTCCGACCGCGCCCTGATGCACATGGCCGGTTTGAACGATGAAGCCGACATCTTCGCCCCGGTGCTGGTCAGCTCACGCCGCCGCGCCGTGTGGTTGGGTATCAACCTGCTCACCGCGTTCAGTGCCGCCTGGGTGATTGGCTTGTTTCAGGCCACCCTTGAACAACTGGTGGCCCTGGCCGTGCTGATGCCGATTGTCGCCAGCATGGGCGGCATTGCCGGCAGCCAGACCTTGACCCTGGTCATCCGCGGCCTGGCCCTCGGCCAAGTGCAGAAAGGCAATATCCGCATCCTGCTCAACCGCGAACTGGGCATCTCGATACTCAACGGCATCTTGTGGTCGGTCGTCATCGCCCTGCTGTCGGTGTGGTGGTTCGGTAATTGGGGGATTGGCGCCGTACTCGGCGCGGCTATTCTGCTCAACCTGCTGTGCGCCGCCCTCGCGGGCTGGGCCATACCGCTGTTGCTGGATCGCATGGGCATCGACCCCGCCTTGGCCGGCAGCGTGATACTGACCACGGTGACTGATGTTGTCGGCTTCTTCGCCTTTCTCGGCCTGGCCACGGTGTTGCTGCTCTAGCCAGACGCCGCCATGACCAGTAACGCCCCCACAAGAAAACGCCCAGCTTATGCTGGGCGTTTTCTTTAGTCCTTCATGGCCTGGGTAAACTGGCCGATGGCGTCAACCACACGCTGCGCCTCATCGCGGATTTCCAGCATCACCTCACCGGCTTTGCTGGCCAGCAGTACCCCTTGTTCCGCCCTCTGCTTGCTGCCATCCATGCCCTCAACTGCCTGCAGGGCCAGCTCATGGTTCAGGCGCACAACCTCATTGATCTCGACAGTGGCCTGGCTGGTTCGCGCCGCCAGGTTACGCACCTCATCGGCCACCACCGCAAAACCACGACCCTGCTCACCCGCGCGCGCCGCTTCGATGGCCGCATTCAGCGCCAGCAAATTGGTTTGCTCGGCAATTCCGCGGATCACCTGAACGATACTGCCGATGCGTTCTGACTGCGTACTCAAGGCTTCGATGTTGCTGGCAACCCGCGCCAGCTCATCGGCAATCCCGCGCACCATCTGTACGGTTTGCTCGACCGTTTCCGAGCCTTTGATCGCACTCGCATCGGTTTCCTGGGCAATATCGAAAGCCAACTGGGCTGCTGCCGATTCCGCCTCCCGGTGCTCAATCTGAGTGGTGACATCACTGGCAAACTTGACCACCCCATAGAGCCGGCCAGCGGCGTCATACAGCGGGTTGTAGGTCGCGCGTAACCACACCACCCGCCCGCTCTTGGACACCCGCTTAAAGAGGTCAGAGATAAACTCACCGCGATTCAGGCGTTGCCAGAAGCGTTTATAGCCCTCGCTGCCGGCCTCTTCACGGTCGCAAAACTGGCGATGGTGCTTGCCACGGACCTCCTCGAGGCGATAGCCCATGGTGGCGAGGAAATTATCATTGGCATGCTGCACCTCACCGGCCAGGTTGAACTCGACCACGGCGGTGGAGCGGTTGATCGCATTCAGATAGCTTTCGTGCTGATGCTCGGCGTGCATGCGCGCGGTGATATCGGCGGCCAGCTTGATCACTTTGCTCACCTGCCCCTGAGCATTGCGCACGGGTAGGTAGCTGGCCTCCAGCCAGACTTCGCGCCCATCCTTGGCAATTCGCAGATAGCGATCACTGAAACTCTCACCATTGGCCAAACGCCGCCAGAACTGCGTGTAGGCCGGGCTGCCCAGCTGTTCTTTGGAACAGAACAAACGATGATGCTGGCCGCGCAGCTCCTCCAGGCGATAGCCCATGACGGCAAGAAAAGGCTCATTGGCATCGATAATCTCACCGTGAACGGTGAGTTCGATCATCGCAAAGGTGCGGCGGATCGCACCTATTACCTCTTTGCTCACTACCAAGTCCTGTTGGCACTGCTGTAATTCACCGCGAAGACGCGATCCGAACATATCGACCTCTAGGAAAGCAAAGAATCTGCAGGGCAAGGTGGCGCTCGGTCACAGCCTGCAGTTGATCAAGCTATCGACTGGCCACAGATAATATGTAGCCCAGTTTCACTAAGACTCTAGGGCGCGCAGGACGCTTTCCGGATCAAGGGTACAGAGCGCTTGGTATTGACTGAGGAACACTTGCCCACCAAAGCGTTCTAGAAAGTCCGAACGCTGCAAGCGGTCCATCACCGGACCTTTGACTTCAGACAGATGCAGTTGCACCTCGGCACTCTTCAGCTGCTCGGCGATCGCCTCCAGCGCGTCCAGCGCACTGGCATCAATCTGGTTGACCCCGGAGCAGATCAACACCAAATGGCGCACCTCAGGGCTCACGGCAATCAGCTCACCGATGCGCGCTTCCAGGTAACGGGCATTCGGGAAGTACAGGCTTTCATCAACCCGCAACGACAACACGCTCGGGCTCTGCACCGTGTCATAACGCTGAATATTGCGAAAATGCTGGCTCCCCGGCACCTGCCCAACCACCGCCATGTGCGGCCGGCTGGTGCGCCACAGAAACAACAACAGCGACAGGCAAACGCCGAGCATGATGCCGGCCTCGACCCCTTGCAGCAGAACGCCGAAAAAGGTGGCTAACTGCGCCCCGCCCTCGGCTTTTGAGTAACGCCAGGTGTGGCGCAGGGTCGATACATCCACCAGGCCGATCACCGCCACCAGAATGCTGGCCGCCAAGACCGCCTGCGGCAGGTGGCGCAATACCGGAGCCAGGCCCAACACTGCTGCCAGCATCAAGCCCGCAGCAAAAATCCCCACCAGCGGCGTGGCCATATTGCTCTGCCGCGCCACCGCCGAACGGGAAAAGCTCGCCGCCACCGGCATCCCGCCACTGAACGCCGAGGCCACGTTAGCTGCGCCCTGGCCGAGCAACTCCAGATCAGGGCTGATCAGCTGACGCTTGCGCATGGCTAAACTCTGGGCAATCGAGATCGACTCCACAAACCCCACCAGAGCAATCAGCAGCGCGGCGGGCAGCAGTTCACGCAGCAAGCCCAGTTCCATGTTTGGCAGGCCCAAGGTCGGCAACCCGACCGGCACCTGCCCCACCACTTTGACCCCGTACGCTTCCAGCTGCAGCAGCGCACCCAAGGCCATCGCTAACAGCATCACCAGCAAGGCGCTCAGTTGTTTCACCCGCAACGCCCAAGCGGTCGGCACGCCTAACACACTGAGGTTGCGCAGCAGCACCAGCAGCACCAGGCTCGCCCCCCCCAACAGCAAGGTCGGACGATGAACGGCTGGCAGCTGGGCATACAACGCCGGCAGCACCTGCGGCAGGGTCAGACCATCGGCTGATACCCCCAGGATATAGCGCAGCTGGCTCACAGCGATGAGCACCGCAGCACCACTGACAAACCCGGAGATCACCGGATGGCTGAGAAAGTTGGCCACAAAGCCCAGGCGCAACAGCCCCATCAACAGCAGCAGTACGCCGACCAACAGGGTTAGGCCCACGGCGGCGGCGCTGTAGGCGGCACTACCAGCGACCGCGATGGGTGCCAGCGCTGCCGCGGTCATCAATGCCAAGACGGCCACCGGCCCGAATGACAGGGCCACCCCAGGGCTTGCGCCAATCAGCGCATACACCACCAACGGCAAAATACTCGCGTACATCCCCACCACAGCCGGCAAACCGGCCAGTTGCGCATAGGCCAACGCTTGCGGCACCAATAACAGGCAAACGAGGCAGGCCGCCAATAGATCGCGGACCGCCTGGCTGCGATCGTATTCACGCAGAGTTTTCAGCAGCGGCCATTTATAAAACATTCAACGGCACCTTGAGGTAACGCACGCCATTGTCTTCGGCAGGCGGTAAATGGCCGGCGCGCATATTCACCTGCACCGCCGGCAACATCAGCGCCGGCATCCCCAGGGTGGCATCGCGCGCCAGGCGCATGGCGACAAAAGCCTCTTCATCGATACCTTGATGCACATGCACGTTGTGCGCGCGCTGCTCAGCCACGGTGGTTTGATAACAGTGCTGCTCCCGTCCGGGGGCCAGGTAATCGTGGCACATAAACAGCCGAGTGCTGCCCGGCAGGGCAAACAGCTTGGCTATCGAGCGGTACAGCGTGCGCGCATCACCACCGGGGAAATCACACCGGGCGGTGCCGTAATCCGGCATAAACAGGGTGTCACCGACGAATGCCGCATCGCCGATCAAGTAGGTCATGCAGGCTGGCGTGTGCCCAGGCGTATGCAGAGCGCGGGCCTGCAGTGTGCCGATTTGAAAGGCCTGGTCATCCTGTAACAGCTGGTCAAATTGGCGGCCATCAACGGCAAACTCACTGCCGGCGTTGAACAACGTACCGAAGGTGTTTTGCACGGTGCGGATCTCTTCGCCAATCGCCAAGCGACCGCCAAGAGCCGCCTTGAGATAGGGCGCGGCCGACAGGTGATCGGCATGCACGTGGGTTTCCAGCAGCCACTGCACACTGAGGCCCTGCTCGCGCACGACGCTGATCAGCTTATCGGCACTGGCGTAGTTGGTGCGGCCGGCCGCCGCGTCATAGTCGAGCACTGAGTCGATAATCGCGCACTGCGCGGTGGCCGGATCGCTGACGATATAGCTGTAAGTAGATGTACTGGGGTCGAAAAAAGCCTGGATGAGCGGTGACATGACAACTCCAGCCCGACCGGCAAAGCCGGTCAGTATTGCGGTGGGTTAACGCTTGATCGTGCAGGTGTTAATGCCTAACAGCGAATACGCCGGGCACGTTCGAAACAGCCCTGTGGCCAGTGGTACGAGGCCAATCAGGCCCCACCAGCCAATCACGCCGCTCAGGCTCAAGCCGATCAGAATAAGGCCTACGGCAATGCGTAGGGCGCGGTCGAAGGTGCCAATATTTGCTTTCATCGTGATCTCCCGATCCTCACTCAGCTGCGCTGGCGTTCCAGCGCAGCAAACACAATCATCCCCGCCAGCATCGCGGCCACGAACACCAGCACCTGCCACTGTCCGGTCAACAGCAACGCCACTGCGGGGCCTGGGCAGATCCCGGCAATCCCCCAGCCCACGCCAAACAACAGGCTGCCGCCGATCAACCGGCGGTCCAACTCGCGCTTGCCGGGTAACTGTATCGGCGCGCCAAGCAGGCTGGTGCGCTGCACGCGCGCCCAACTGAAGGGTAAAAACGCCACGCCAATGGCCGCTGCCATGACCAGCGCCAGCGAAGGATCCCAAGCACCCGCCAAGTCGAGAAAGGCCAGTACTTTGGTTGGGTTAGCCATACCCGCCGTCAGCAGGCCGATGCCGAAAATCACTCCGGCGAGAAACGCCATCAATTTGCGCATGCTCAGGCTCCCAACAGGTGACGTAAGACAAACACGGTGGCAAAGCCCGCCGCCATAAAACTCAGAGTGGCCGCCAATGAGCGTGGCGATAACCGCGACAAGCCGCAGACGCCATGGCCACTGGTGCAACCCGAGCCATAGCGGGTGCCGATGCCGACCAGCAAACCGGCGGCTATCAGCGCCAACCAGCCTGTATGAATTTCAATGACAGGCAGCTCGCTAAACAGCTGCCAGAGCAACGGCGCAAGCAGGATGCCGAGTAGAAACAGGGCCTTTTCGCCGCGCCCCTCACCGGCGCTCAGCAGGCTACCGAGCAGACCGCTAATACCCGCCACCCGGCCATTCATCACGGCAAACAGACTCGCCGCAAGGCCGATCAGCGCACCGCCGGCCAAAGCGCTCCAGGGTGTGAAGTTGTACCAGTCAATCGTCATTATTCGGTACCTGCGCAGAACACTTGATAAAGGGTATTGATCACCGCTAACGCCGCCGGGCTGCTGATGCAGTAATAGATTAGCTTGCCCTCACGACGGGTCTCCACGAGGCCCTCACGGCGCAGCACGGCTAACTGCTGCGACAAGGTGGGCTGCTGAATACCGAGCAGCGCCTCCAACTCGCTGACATTGCGCTCGCCCTGGGACAGCTGACACAGCAACAACAGCCGATCCGGATTGCCCAGGGCTTTGAGTAATTGCCCTGCAGCCTCTGCATTGGCACGCAACTGCTGAATATCGAATGGCATTTCGTCTGTGTTCATAGGCTGCGACTCAATTAAGATAAATACAATCTATTCTTTTATATATTGAATGACAAGCACCACCGTTCAGCCTATGTAGACCCACCTAACCTTGAGCCGCGCCGTTACAGCGCCTGCTCAGGGCTGAATGGCGCGCACAAAAAACCCGGAACACGGTCCGGGTTTTTTGTTCTGCTTAGGCCGCGCGGGGATAACCGCGTAGCCTGTTACCGCGCGATCAAAGCAGCGGCAGGGTGTAGCTGACGATCAGGCGGTTTTCGTCGAGGTCATTAGCGAAGTTCGAGCGCACAGACGCGTTACGCCAGCGCACGCCGAGGTTCTTCAACGCGCCTTCCTGGAACACATACATCAGCTCGGTGTTGCGTTCCCACTCTTTGCCTTCGGACAGGTTACGCCCGCGATCAACGTTGTCGCCGGTCAGGTAACGGGTCATAAAGGTCAGACCCGGAATCCCGATAGAGGCGAAGTTGTAGTCGTAGCGAGCCTGGTAGGACTTCTCGTCCTTGTTACCAAAGTCACTGATCTGAACGTAGTTAACCAGGAACGGATCGGTGTTGTTGAGATAGGCAAAGCCGGTGTCGCCGCTCATCTTCTGGTAACCCAGACCGAAGGCGTGGCCACCCAGGCCGTAGGTGACCATGGCACCGATGGCGGTGTTGTCGACGTTGCTGCGGCGGCCATCGTCAGTGGAGCGAGCGTAGCGCAGATCGGTCTTCAGGCTTTGCTTGTCGCCCAGCGGCAGTACATGCACAGCGTTGAAGGAGTGCTGCTTGTACAGCTCGTCCAGGTTGGAATAGTAGTAGCCGGCGGTCAGGTCTTTGCTGACCTTGTAGGTGCCACCGATAAAGTCGAACGAGTCGCTGGTGGCGCCGCCGCTCAGGCGAATACCGCGAGCGCCGACAGAACCACCCGTCTTATCGCTTTTGAAGCTATTGGCGATAGAGATGTCTTCGTAATCGTTAGAGTTACGGTTGTTCACTTCGCGGATGTGCGCAGCCTCAAGCATCAGGCCATCGATCTCCTGGGAGACCAGGTGCCCTGCCTCAAACACCTGCGGCAGCAAGCGACCGTCGCTGGAAGCGATTGCAGCGTTCTTGAACTGCATTTGACCAACACGCAGGGTGCTGTTGGAAACTTTCACCTTGGCTGCAACTGCCAAATCAGAATTATTGTCCTGCGAACCACCAGAGGATTTATCAGGAACCAGCAAACCGCTGCCGTCAGTGCCAGCACCGGAGTCCAGCTTGAAACCGAACATGCCAATGGCATCGGCGCCAAAGCCTACCGTGCCTTCGGTGAAGCCCGAGTTAGCACGCAGGATAAAACCTTGGGCCCACTCTTCGCTCTTAGACTGGCTCGGGGTCGGGGTATTGCTATTGCCCTGACGGAAATCGCGATTGAAGTAGAAGTTACGCACTTCAATTGTCGCTTTGCTGTCACCGATAAAGTCGGCAAACGCAGCTTGGCTCAGGGACAAGCCCAAGGTGCTGGCCGCAACAGCCAGTGCCAGGGAGGTCTTTCTCATTATATTTCTCCAGTGGTGTGTGGGTTGCATATCGGTGCGCGAACAAACTTCAACCCGTGAAGCGGCAGGCGCGCACCGAATTCGGGGGTTATTGCAGACTCGGCGACAGGCAGGCGCAGCCGCGCTGCGGCCAAGGGCCGATCGTGCAATAACCAAAATTAGGTGAGCGCGTGAAGGCACTCGGCGCGAGCCGGGGAATGAGGACAGAACAACAGGCAGGTGCAGATCATTGTGCAGGTCTCTTCATTTTTATTATCAGCCGGTGGTCCCAGCCGTTATGCGCTGAGTCCTAGGCAGATACTGTGCCAGCTACTTAAAGCCGCGCGCGAAGCCCATATAACTGAGCGCTGCGGGCGACCAAGGTGATGCAGAAAGGGCCGCAGAGGCCGTAATAAGCGGTTTTTTGCCTATCGCAACATGCAAAAAGGCGGATTGCCGCCAGCAGTCAGCGGTGGGTTAGCAACTGAATGCCAGACTGCTCATACCCACCAAGTGGGTTTGAGCAGCCTGATACTGGATTAAACGGCGTTAGCGGGGCGCAGTGAATAGGTTTTCAGCTGCTCGGCGAATTCGCGCAGCGACTGAATACCGCTGGCCTCGGCATCGCTAACCCAATGTTTGATGGCCTCCAGCATATCGTGGCCATTGCTGCTGGTTTTGACCCAGATCTGCTGTAGGGCCAGGCGCTTCTCGTAGATCACCTTAAGCGCGTGGCTCTGCTCCAGCACGCGCTGAATACGCGCATGGTGGCCGTCATCGAGCAGGCTCGGCTCACGCGACAACAGCCGCTTGGCGCGATGGAAGTGGTGGCGCACGGAGGCGTCGGCCTTGGCCAGCTCTTGCTGCACCAGCGGTGCGATCACCAACTTGCGGTACTGCGCCATGATCTGGAAACGGTTGTTAAGGATGGCCATGGCTGTGTCCATATCCAGGCTGCGCTTGCCAGCCACCCGGTGGGCGATGGGCGCAACACGCTGCACCTTGGCCAAACCGAGCAGGCTGAACAGCTTGATCCAGAACCAGCCCATATCGAACTCCCACTTCTTCACCGACAACTTGGCGCTGTTCGGGTAGGTGTGGTGGTTGTTATGCAGCTCTTCGCCGCCAATCAAGATGCCCCACGGCACCAGATTGGTCGCGGCATCGCGGCATTCGAAGTTGCGGTAACCGACCGCATGGCCGAGGCCGTTGATTACGCCCGCGGCCCAGACCGGGATCCACATCATCTGGATCGCCCAGATGGTGATACCCGCCGCACCAAACAAGGCCAGGTCGATAACGCCCATCAGCATCACGCCGGCAACCGGGAAGCGCGAATAGAGGTTGCGCTCGATCCAATCTTCCGGGCAGTTTTTGCCATAAATGCGCAGGGTTTCCGTGTTCTTCGCCTCTTCGGCGTACAGCTCGGCACCTTTACGCAGCACGGTGCCCAAGCCTTTAATCACCGGGCTGTGCGGGTCATCGACGGTTTCGCACTTGGCGTGGTGTTTGCGGTGAATGGCCGTCCATTCGCGGGTGTTCTGCGCGGTGGTTAGCCACAGCCAGAAACGGAAGAAGTGTTTCAATGCCGGATGCAACTCCAGCGCGCGGTGCGCCGAGTAACGATGCAGATAGACCGTGACGCTAACGATGGTAACGTGCGTCATCAGCAGGGTGACTGCGACCAACTGCCAGACCGACAGATCAAGAAAACCGTTGTACCACATGGACCGTGTGCCTCGTGCAGAAGGAAAGACGCCGCTGATTATTAGCACACGTCGACTCGCATTATCCCTGACCAGGATCAGAAAACCAGTTGGTCTTTTGCATAAGAATGCGCGCCCCTTTTGGGCATCTATAATGCCGGCCCCAGGAAAAGGACTGACTGATATCCCATGAATGCCCCACAAGGCGCTTGGCGCCTGACCCTCAGCTATGCGTTTGGCGCAGCCCTTTGGGTGCTGTTCAGCGATGGACTCCTGATGGCCCTGGAACTTTCAGTGGCGCAACAGGAGCGCGTGCAGCTGCTCAAAGGATTGGGGTTTGTGCTGCTGACTTCGGCTCTGCTGTATTCAATCTTGCGTAGCCATCAGCAGCACCAGCAGCAAGGGCATCGCGCCCTGCTGCGCAGTGAAAAACGCCTGCACCAAGCGCTGGAGGCCGCTGGGGGTGGGATTTGGGACTGGGATCTGCAACACCAGCAGGTGTACTTTTCTCCCGGCTATGCCGCCCTGCTGGGTATTCGCCCTGAGACCCTGGGGGTTGATCCGCTGCAGTGGCAGCAACACTTGCATCCCGATGACCGTGTTGCCTTTGAGCGCAATATTCAGCGACGCATGAGCACGCTCAGCACAGCGCCGTACGAGGTCAGCTACCGGCTGCAACACCAGGACGGCAGCTACCGCTGGATTCAATCGCGCGGGCGTTTGCTGCTCGACAAACACGGTCAGCCTGAGCGCCTGATCGGCACAGCCAGCGACATCACTCAGCGGCGCAAGGATGAAGACAGCCTGCGCCAGGCCGCCGTGGTGTTTGATGCCACTCAGGAAGGCGTCCTGGTAACCGATGCCCAGCAGCATGTCGTGCACTGCAACCCGGCGTTCACGCGCATCACCGGCTATAGCGAAAAAGAAATTCTGGGCCAATCGCCGAGCATCCTTAAATCCGGACGCCACGATAAAGACTTCTACAACAGCCTCTGGCAGGCCCTGAAAAACCGTGGCGCCTGGAGCGGTGAGGTGTGGAACCGGCGTAAGAGCGGCGAAATCTACCCGCAGTGGCAATGCATCCGCGAGATTCGCGACGGACAGGGCGAGGTCAGCCACTACGTGGCTGTGTTCTCCGACATCACCGCCCTGAAGCGTTCGCAACAAGAGCTGGACTACCTGGCGCACCACGACCCGCTGAGCAACCTGCCCAACCGCTTACTGTTTACCGAACGCGTCGAGCATGCCCTGGAACGTGGGCGCATTGACGGCTATTCGGGGGCGGTGATGCTGATCGACCTTGATCACTTCAAGCACATCAATGAAAGCCTCGGCCACAACATCGGTGACCTGCTGCTCAAGGATGTTGGTGAGCGCCTTAGCCAGCAACTCGGTAAACGCATGACCTTGGCGCGCCTAGGCGGTGACGAATTCGGCCTGCTCGACGAAAGCTGCGGCAGCCCCGAGCAGGCGGCAGTGCTGGCGCAGCGTCTGCAGACGTGCATGAGTTCGGTCTTCCAGATCAATCAGCAAGAGCTGTTTATCACCGCCAGCATCGGCATCAGCCTGTACCCCGACGACGCCGACGATGTGGGACAGATACTGCGCAATGCCGATTCGGCCCTGTTCAAGGCCAAGAACAGCGGCCGAGAAAGCTATGCATTTTACAGCCAGGAACTGACCGCTCACGCGCATCAGCGGGTTGAGCTGGCCAGCGCCCTGCGCCATGCCTTGGATCACCAAGAGCTGCGCGTCTATTACCAACCTCTGATCTGCCTGCGCAACCAGCACGTCATCGGCGTCGAAGCCCTGGTGCGCTGGCAGCATCCGCAGCGCGGGCTGGTTGCGCCGGGTGAATTTATTCCAGTGGCCGAAGAAACAGGGCTGATCAGCGCCATCGATGCCTGGGTGCTGGAGCACAGTTGCCGGCAGATGGTGGCCTGGCAAGCCGCCGGTTACGCGCTGAAGTTTGTCGCGGTGAATGTCTCCAGCAGGCTGTTCAGCCGTGGGGAATTGGACCATCGGGTGGCCGAGGTGCTGCGCGCCACCGGCCTCGACCCCGCCTGCCTGGAGCTGGAAGTCACCGAAAGCGCAGTAATGGACAACCCCGATGCAGCGCTGGCCTTGCTCCAGCGTTTACGCGCACTCGGTATACGCCTGGCCATCGATGACTTTGGCACCGGCTACAGTTCCCTGGCACGGCTCAAGCGCCTACCGGTGCACAAGCTGAAAATCGACCAGAGTTTTATCAGCGGCCTGCCGCACGACCCCAGCGATGTCGCGATCACCCGCACGGTAATCGCCCTCGGCCATAGCCTTGGGCTTAAGGTGTTGGCCGAGGGCATTGAGCAGGTCGAACAAGTCGAATTACTGCAACAACTCGGCTGCGACCATGCCCAGGGCTATTATTTCGGGCGTCCTCAACCTGCAGACCAACTGGCCGCACGTTTAGCAGCCCGCTCTGACACGCCACACACCTAGGCCTAACGCATGCTTGTAATGATTCTTGAAGACGACAGCTGGATTGCCGATCTACTCAAACAGATCGTTCTCAGTTTGCGCCCCGGCTGCCAAGTGGTCTGCCTGGACAGTGTTAGCGCCGCCTTACAAGAATGGCAGCAGCGCCCGGCTGACGTGGTCATCAGTGACTGGAACCTGCCCGACGGGCCCGGCACCCGGTTGCTTGAGCAAGTGCGCCGCGACAACAGCAGCACCCCGCTGGTGGTCATCACCGGGCGCTCCGATCGCGCCAGCGTACTGGCCGTGCGGGCCTTGAAGATCAGCGCTTTTATCAGCAAGCCCTTCCAGGCCGCGCACGTTGCCGCCAGCCTGGAAACCCTGCTGCCGCCCGATATTGACGGACAACCGCTGCGGGTAAGCGACGCGCAGGATGACTTGCTTGCCCACCTGCACAGTCTGTCCGGTAGCGAACTGCAATTACCGCTCAAGGCGCATGTGCGTGACCGCCTCCTGCAAAGCTTCAAAGGCGAGCCGATTGATCTACGCAAGCTGGCCAGTGAATGGCAGCACGACCCGGCGCTCAGCGGCCGCCTGCTTGGCGTCGCCAACAGCAGCGCTTACAACCCCGGCGGCAAACCCTGCTCCAACTTGCTTGAAGCGCTGCACAAACTGGGGGCGAACAACAGCCTCAACCTGGCCATGGGCCTGGCGCTGCGCCAATCCAGTGCACTGGAGAACCCCATGCTGAGCCTGTTTGCCCAGGCGCACCTGGACAGCACCGAACAACTGATCGAGCGCAGCACCAGCCTCGCCCGGCAATGCGCCATGGACCCGGCGCCCTTCCACTGTGCCGCCCTGCTGCACCGTATGGGTGAGCTGTGTGTGCTGTACCAGGCACAGGTGTGGCAGGACAGCGGCCAGAGCTTCAGCGAAGACCAGCTTATGCAGGCACTCGACCAGTTCAGCGGTCCCTTTGCCATCAGCATCAAGGCCCAATGGCATCTGCCGATGCACCTGCGTGAGCTGATCGGCGCGTGCTACAGCCTGCCCAGCAGTAACGTCAAACGCGAGAATATCCTCATGCGCTTAGCCGCTTGCGAGCTCAACAGCGCCGACGACAGCCCCGAGCTGGCCCGCTTGCGCAGATTGGCAGGCCTCGCCTAAATGCCTGTATTGAGGCGTAAGCGCGCAAGGGTGCTGATAAATGGATAAGCAGAGCAAACCCAGCGCAATCAACTGGGTGGTCGGCCTCGGCAGCCTCGGTTTGGCGATCTTTTTCAGTGTGCTGGGCGGCCTTGCGTTAAACCAGCAGCAAACCCTGTGGACCCTGCAAATTGCCAAGCAGCATGAGCTGCAAAGCCTGACCCTGCGCAACAGCCAGCAAGAGCTGCAGCAACAGGCGCAATTGCTCGCCGAGACCATCGCCGCCGACGCCTGGCTGGTCGAACTGGTGCGCCAGGCCTATGCACTGCAAAGCCGTGAGCAGCCCGACATACAGAGCCTTAACGCCATTCGCAACCAGCTCTACACCCGCCTTGCCCCACGCTGGCGCAGCCTGCAGGGCACACGCGCGTTTAGCCTGTATGTGCATCTTGCCCCGGCTGCCGAGGTGCTGCTGCGGGTGCACAAGCCGCAATGGTTTGGCGACCGCCCCGCAACGCAGCGGCCCATGCTGCTCGACAGCCTGCGCCAATCCGCCACGACCGCAGGCCTGGTGAGCAATGAGCAAAGCCTGAGCATGCGCGCCATCGTGCCACTGCGCGTAGACAGCCTTGAGGGCCCGATCAACGTCGGCGCGCTGGAAGTCAGCCTCGACGTGCTGAAGAACTTGCAACAGCTGGACCACGAGCTGGATGCCGGAGTTGCTCGGCATGCTCGGTTTGGCCAACCGCGAGGGCGGTTACAGCGCCGATTTCTTCACCCAGCTGCAACCGCTGCTGACTACCCTGGGCCAAGTGCTTGACGCGCTGCGCCGTGACAGCCAGCGGGAGCTCACCCAACAACGCATGCAGCGCCAACAGGCGGCCCTGCGCGCGCTCAACGAAATCGCCGCGCTGCCTAAACTGAGCACCAAAGAGCAGCTACGTCAGGCCCTGCAACTGGGCGCCCAGTTCTATGGCATGCCGATCGGCATCATCAGCCAGATCGAGGCGCAGAATTACCGGGTGATGGTCCAGGTATCACCGCCTGATAGCCTGCAGGACGACCAGTGCTTTGCCCTGGGTGACACCTACTGCAGCATCGCCCTACGCGGCAACGATGTACTCGCCATTGCGCACATGGCCGAGAGTGACCATGCCGCACACCCCTGCTACCCGCTGTTTGCCCTGGAAAGCTATATCGGCACCAGCATCTGGGTCGCCGGCCGGCGTTTCGGCACCCTGTGCTATGCCTCCAGCGAGGCACGCCCGAGCGCCTTCGATGAGGCCGATGAAGAATTCCTGCGGCTGTTCGCCCGCTGGGTCGGCGCCACCCTGGAGCGCCTGCAACACGAAGAACAAACCCTTGAGGCGCGGCGCTTTCTGCAGGCCGTACTCGACTCCGCGACCGGGGTGTCGATCATCACCAGTGACACCGGTGGTTTGATCACCCTGTTCAACTCCGGGGCAGAGCGTTTGCTGGGCTACCGCAGTGCTGAAGTGATCGGTCAATCCAACCCTGCCCTGTTCCACCGGGCCGATGAAATCCAGGCCCGCGGCGCGCAGCTCAGCCGCGAGGAAGGCCACGAGATCAGCGGTTTTAGTGTATTCACATGGATACCGAGCAAAGGCGAACCCGAAACCCGCCAGTGGACCTATGTGTGCAAGAACGGCGAACGGCACACCGTCAACCTCACCGTCAGCGCCATGCGTGACAGCCTGGGCGCCATCAACGGCTACCTGGGTATCGCCAGCGACATCAACGACCTACAGAACGCCACCCGTGCCCTGCAAAAGAGCGAGAGCCGCTTTCGCGGCCTGGTGGCCAACCTGCCCGGCGCCGTCTACCGCTGCCGCAACGATGCCGACTGGTGCATGAGCTACCTCAGCGAAGAAATTCTGGCCCTCAGCGGCTATCCGGCCAGCGACTTTATCAACAACCGCGTACGCAGTTTCTCCAGCGTGATCCACCCCGATGACCTGGCCATCACCTACCAGGCGGTGCGCGCCGTTGAGCATCAAGAGTCCTTCGAGCTGACCTACCGCCTGCAACACGCCAACGGCCACAGTGTCTGGGTGCGCGAGAAGGGCCGTGGCGAATACGACAGCGACGGCAAACTGCAGTGGATTTCCGGGTTTATCTGGGACATCAGCGACCGCAAGGCGGTGGAAGACCAACTGCGGCTCAGCCAACAACGCTTCAGCAACGCCTTTAGCCTCGCCCCCCAGGGGATGGCGTTGGTGTCCCTGCAAGGCCAGTGGCTGGAAGTTAACGATCAGCTCTGCGAGATGCTCGGCTATAGCCGCGAACAGCTGCTGTGCTGCGACTTTCAGCAGATCACCCACCCCGATGACCTGGATGCCGACCTGCGAAGTCTCGAGGAGCTCGTCGCCGGGGAGATCAACAGCTATCAAATGGAAAAACGCTACTTCGACAGCCAGGGCCGGATCATCTGGGTGTTGCTCAGCGTGGCACTGGTTCGCGACAGCGACGACCAACCCGTGCACTTCGTGGTACAGATCCAGGACTTCAGTGAGCGTATCGCCAGCGAAATGGCCATCCGCGAACGCGAGGATTACCTGAGCACCCTGCTCGACAACGTGCTCGATGCGATTATCACCATCGACCAGCAGGGCTATATCGAAACCTTCAACCATGCCGCCGAACGCATCTTCGGCTACAGCCATCTGGAAGTCTCGGGGCACCGCGCCACCGTACTGCTGCCGGAACCGCAACGCTCGATGCGCGCCCGCTACCTCAGCCATTTCCTGAAAACCGGCATCCAGCAGATGCTCGGCAAGGAGATCGAGCTCACCGCACAGCGTAACAACGGCGAAACCTTCACCATCGAACTGGCCGTCTCGCAGATCAGCCACCAGGGCGAACGGCGCTTTATTGCGGTGATCCGCGATATCGAAGAACGCAAACGCATTGAGCGGATGAAAGACGAGTTCGTCTCCACCGTCAGCCATGAGCTGCGCACCCCACTGACGGCCATCGCCGGTTCCCTTGGCCTGGTTAACGGCGGCGCCCTGGGCGCAGTGCCCGCCAGCATGCAGCAGATGCTGCAGATCGCCCAAGACAACAGCCAGCGCCTCAACCTGCTGATCAATGACCTGCTCGACATGGAAAAACTGGTCGCCGGCAAGATGCTCTTCGAGCTGCACGATGCTGCCTTGCAACCCCTGCTTGACCAGGCCATCAAAGAAAACCAGCCATACGCCAACCATTACCACGTGCAGCTGCAGCTCCATGGCCCATCCACTCAGGCCCGGGTAAAGGTCGACAAACTGCGCCTGGCCCAAGTGCTGGCCAACCTGCTATCGAACGCCGCCAAGTTCTCGCCCGAAGGGCAGACAGTGGACGTGCGCGTGCAGCAACACGACAACCGTGTGCGCATCAGCGTGACCGACCATGGCCCCGGTGTGCCGGAGAACTTCCAGGCGCGGATCTTCAGCAAGTTCTCCCAAGCCGACGCCACCGACACCCGGCAAAAAGGCGGTACAGGCCTGGGGCTGGCGATCAGCAAGGAAATCATCGAGCGCATGGGCGGGCAGATTGGCTTCGACTCAAGCCCTGGTCATGGCGCGACGTTCTGGTTTGAACTGACTACCCTGCCGCTGGCAACCACACTCGACTTACCGCCCCAACCCGAGGACGCCCCACATGCCTGACCTACGACGCATCCTGCATGTGGAAGACGACCCCTCGATCCTGGCCGTAACCAAGCTGGCCCTTGAGGTCGTAGGCGGCTTTCAGGTGCTCAGCTGCGCCTCCGGCCAGGACGCCCTGGACCAACTGCAAGGCTTTGCCCCGGACTTTATCCTGCTGGACGTGATGATGCCGGGCATGGACGGCCCACAAACCCTGGCGCAAATCGCCCGGCTGATCGACATTAACCAGGTGCCAGTGGCCTTTATGACCGCCAAAGTACAGCCCGCAGAAATCGCCTATTACTGCAGCCTTGGCGCCCGTGACGTAATCATCAAACCCTTCGACCCCATGCAACTGGCTTCGCAGGTGCGCACTATCTGGAATCGGGCCCATGAGTAACACCAAAACCCCAGCGCAAGAGCTACAAAAGCACCTGCAGCAACTCAGTGATGCCTTCGCCTTGCGCCTGCAGGAAGACTTGCCCGCACTCGGGCAGGACGCCGAACAGCTGCTAAACGCCGCTGACCCGCACGAACAGCTGCGCTGCCTGCAGACCATACGTGAGCAGCTGCACAAGCTCGCCGGAGCCGCTGGCACTTTCGGTTTCAGCCGCCTTGGCCAACGCGCCCGCGAGCTGGAGCAGGAGGCCGAGCACTGGCTGACCACCCTGCAACAGGAGCAACAGAGCCTGCAGGACTTCAGCCAGAGCCTGCAGCAACTGGCCAATCAGGTGTATCAGCCTGAACCGGAGCCAAGCCCGGCGCCGGCCAGCGCATCACCGAGCAAATCCCCCCAGCGTGAGCGGCGTATCTACATCCTCGAAGATCAATACGCTGTCGGCGAAACGATGCGCCTGACCCTGAATAACTTTGGTTACCAGGCCGAACACTTCACCCGCATTGCCGAGCTCGATCATGCCTTGCAACAGCAACGACCAGACGCCCTGATCCTCGACGTTAACCTGCCCGACGAAAATGTCACTGGCCTGGCCTACGCCGCCAGCCTGCAAGAACGCCTGGACGAACCGCTCCCTCTGCTGGTAACCACCACCCAAGACGACTTTGCCACCCATTTAGAGGCCGTACGGGTCGGCGCCATGGGGTTTTTCACCAAACCGGTGGACATCCCGCAGCTGGAAAATCGCCTGGAGCGCTGCTTCGCCCAGCAGCAAGGCGAACCCTATCGGGTGCTGATCATCGACGATGACCGCGAGCTGGCCAGCCGTTTCAGCCTGATTCTGCGTGGCGCCAACATGCTGGTGGAGATGCAGCATGACCCCGCGGAAATCTTCACCCATATGCGCAACTTCAACCCTGAAGTGATCCTGCTGGACGTCAACATGCCCAACTGCACCGGCCCCGAGCTGGCGCAGATCATCCGCATGTATGACGACTGGCTGCGCGTACCGATCATCTACCTGTCGGCGGAAACCGATATCAACCGACAGATGAATGCCCTGATCAAAGCCGGCGATGACTTCGTCACCAAACCGATTTCCGATAACGCCCTGGTCGCTGCCGTATTCTCCCGCGCACAACGCGCACGGCTGCTGAGCAACGCCCTGTCGCGCGACAGCCTGACCGGCTTGCTCAAACACGCCGACATCAAAGAGCAGGCAGCGGTCGAGCTGGAGCGCGCACAGCGCAGCGGCAAACCGGCCAGCGTGGCCATGCTGGATATCGACTTCTTCAAGAAGGTTAACGACAGCCACGGCCATGCCGCCGGCGACAACGTCATCCGCGCCCTGGCCAACCTGCTGCGCCAACGCCTACGTCGCATCGACAGCCTGGGCCGCTATGGCGGCGAGGAATTTCTCGTGGTGCTGCCTGACTGCACGGCCGAGCAAGCCCTGCGCGTGCTCGATGAAATTCGCCAGCGCTTCGCCGAGTTGAAATTTATCGCCGCCGGCAGTGAATTCTCGGTCACCCTGAGTGCCGGCATCGCCTCCACCGAAGCTGCACCCTTGAGTGCCAGCGAACTGCTGGAAAAGGCCGACCAAGCGCTTTACGCCGCCAAACATGGCGGGCGTAATCAGGTGCGTTAGGCCTGTCGCCAACGGCCTACCGAGTACAAACCCGCAACCGTCTAAGACTGCCGGCAAGCTGTTTGCCGGCATCTGCGCGCGCCAATCAAGCTTTACAAATCATGTCAAAGCCGGAACTCAGCGCGCAATTGTTGTACAAACGTTGTGCAAAACAAATAACCCTGTATCAGGAGATTTTTATGTTTGCTCAACTCAGCTCGACCACCCAACGCCTTAAGCGCACGCTGATGCTGGCCACAGCCACCCTGACCGTTGCGGCAATGCCGGCCTTTGCCGACATGCACGGCGATAAGAAAGATATCGTCGACACCGCTGTCGCCGCCGGCCAGTTCAACACGCTGGTCACCGCAGTGACCGCCGCCGGCCTGGTTGAAACCCTCAAAGGCGAGGGGCCGTTCACCGTCTTCGCACCCAATGATGCGGCATTCGCCAAAATCCCCAAGGCTGACCTCGACGCCTTGCTGGCCGACAAGGAAAAGCTCACGGCCGTGCTCACTTACCACGTCGTCCCGGGCAAGCTGATGGCGGCTGACCTGACCGGTAAGTCCGCGCTAAAAACTGTACAAGGCGGTGAACTGATGCTGGATACCAGCAATGGCGTCAGCGTCGATGGCGCCTCGGTCGTCGCGGCAGACATCGAGACCAGCAACGGCGTGATTCACGTCATCGACTCGGTGGTGCTGCCCAAGTAACAGCGGGCTTCGCCATCCGCGAAACACACGAAGGCCGCCCCTTTTTAGGGGCGGCTTTTTTATTGAATGAACACTGAGCGCCACTCAAGCTTGGCTTTGTGAAATTTATAGCGTAAGTTTTCATGAAATTATTTAAATAAAATTTCACGAGGCGCGCCATGTTCAAGCAATCCGCCCAGCATATCGGCACTTACTACGCCGCCACCTACCCCGGGTCGATCCCGCTGCGGCCGCGCCTGCAGGAAGCGCTGCAGTGCGATGTGCTGATTATCGGCGGTGGTTTCAGCGGCCTGCACACGGCGTTGCGCCTAGCCCTCGCCGGCAAGAAGGTAGTGGTGCTGGAAGCCAGTCGCCTGGCCTGGGCGGCTTCTGGACGCAACGGCGGTCAGGCCCTGCCTGGCTGGTCCTGCGATATGCCGCCGTTCGAGAAGGCC
The DNA here is from genome assembly GCF_034653255.1 of Pseudomonas spirodelae. Classification (NCBI taxonomy): domain Bacteria; kingdom Pseudomonadati; phylum Pseudomonadota; class Gammaproteobacteria; order Pseudomonadales; family Pseudomonadaceae; genus Pseudomonas; species Pseudomonas spirodelae. The sequence goes on from NZ_JAYEET010000009.1 coordinate 138,508, forward strand.
CTAGGCCTGGAACGCGCCCGCCGCCTGTGGGACAGCATGGTCTGGGCCGCCGAAGAAATGCGCGAGCTGCCCGAGCGCCACAACTTCGGTATCGATTACCGCACCGGCGCGATCTACACCGCCGTGTTGCCGCGCCGCGTAAAGCAGTTGCAAGAGAGCCTGGAAGAAGCCGAACAGAAATATGGCTACTCACAGCTGAGCTTTATCCCCAAGCACGAACTGCCCGAGTGGATCGCCAGCCCACGCTACCTGGCCGCCCTGCACGACAGCGGCGCCGCCCACCTTAACCCGCTGAAACTGGCCCAGGGCCTGGCCGATGCCATCGAAAAAGCCGGCGGACAGATTTTCGAGCAGAGCAAAGCGCTGGACTACCGCGAAACCGCAGAAGGTTATGTGGCGCGCACTGAAGCAGGCGAGGTGCGCAGCGACCTGCTGGTACTGGCCTGCAACGCCTATATCGACCGCCTCGACCCGCCGCTGGCGAAACGCCTGCTGCCGGTGGGCTCCTACCAAGTGGCCACCGCGCCGCTCGACCCGGAACTGGCCCGCTCGCTGTTCCCGCGAGGCACCTGCGCCATCGATAACCAGTTCGTGCCGGACTACTTCCGCGTCACCCCAGACAACCGCCTGCTGTTCGGCGGCGGCTGCACCTACCTCGGCGGCATCCCCAAGGATGTGCCGGCGGCCACACGGCCGTATCTGGAGCGGGTATTCCCGCAACTGCGCGGCGTGCAGATCGACTACGGCTGGGGCGGGCATATCGACTGCACCATGCACCGTACCCCGGATGTCGGCCGCAGTGGGCAGAAGTACTGGCTACAAGGCTTCTCCGGCCACGGCATCCTGCCGACCTTGGCGGCCGCCCGCGCGGTAAGCGATGCGATCCTTGGTGACGCCGACCTGCTAGAGCTGTACCAAGGCCTGAGCAATCCGCGCTTTCCCGGCGGCAATCTACTCGCGGCGCCGATCGAAGCCGTCGGCAAGGCCTGGTATCGCCTGCGCGATGTCATTTAAGGAAGTTGACCATGGACATGCAGGAAGAAGTCGAAGGTCTGGCGATCCTGATCCGCGACCTGCGCAAGCATAAAAATCTCACCCTCGGTGAGTTGGCCGCGCGCATCGACCGTTCAGTAGGTTTTTTGTCGCAGGTTGAGCGCGGCCTGTCGCGCCCAACCGTGGCGGACCTCACCGCCATCAGCGAAACCCTGGGCGTGCCGACCACCTATTTCTATAGCCTGAGCAAGCCGCGCGCCGTGCCCTGGGTAACCCGTCCAGATGAGCGCCGCACGCTCTACTACGCCGGCGGCATCACCGACGTGCTGGCCTCCCCCAGCATCTCGGCCGGGTTCTCCATGCTCGAAAGCTTCCTGCAACCGGGGGCGAGCAGCGGCGAAGGCCACCTCAACGACAGCGACGAGCAAGGCGGCTTTGTCCTAGAGGGCGAACTGACGATCTGGTACGGCGACGACGCCGAGCCGGTCACCCTCGGCCCCAACGACAGCTTCCAACTACCGCCGCATGCGCAGTTCCGCTACGCCAACCTAACCGATTCCCTCACCAGAGTGCTCTGGGTCTTCAACTGACCCGCGCAGATACCGCCATGACAATAACAACCGCATTCCCCGACCTGCTTAGCGAAGTTCGCGCCTTCCGCGCCGCTCACCCAGACGTGCGTTATGTCGACCTGATCAGCCTGGATATTCCCGGGCATTTCTACGGCAAGCGTTACCCCATAGACATGCTGGAGAAGGTTGCCGCCGGCAGCCCGCTGAAAATCCCGCAAAACTGCGTGCTGCTCGGCGTACAGGGCGGCCTGCACCCGATTGGCGATTACTGCTTCAACGATGGCGACCCGGATGCGCCGCGCCGACTGATCCCCGGCACCCTCAAGCCGGTACGCTGGGAAAGCCAGCCGCTGGGGCAAATGCTGATCAGCTCCGATGGCACGCAAGCACCGATCGAATTCGAGCCGCGTGAAGTACTCGCCCGTGTGCTCAAGCGCCTCGAAGCACGCGGCATTCGTCCGGTGGTGGCGTTTGAGCTGGAGTTCTACCTGTTTGATCGCAAGCTGCAAGACGGCCTGCCGCAGTTCCCCCGCGACCCGCTGTGCGACGATGCCGACGACCAGCCGAACATGCACATCGAGCGCCTGTCGCGCTTTAGCGATGTGCTGCACGAGATCGTCGACGCCGCCAATGAACAGGGCGTGGACGCCAACGTAATCACCGCCGAACTCGGCCCCGGCCAGTTCGAGATCAACTTCGGCCACTGTGACGACGGCCTGCGCGCCGCTGACTGGGCCGCCTTGTTCTGCCGCAGTACCCGTGGCGTGGCGCTCAAGCACGGCCAGCGTGCCAGCTTTATGAGCAAGCCCTACCTGCACGCGCCAGGCAGCGGCATGCATGTGCACGTCAGCCTGTATGACGCTGCCGGCAACAACCTGCTAGCCGCCGACGAGCAGCGCCCGCTGCGCCACGCCGTGGCCGGATGCCTGGAACTGCTGCCGCACTGCATGCCGATCTTCGCCGCCAACCACAATGCCTTCCGCCGCTACGGCGCCATGGTCAACGCCGCCAGCCGCGCCAGCTGGGGTTATGAGGACCGCGACGCGTGCATCCGCATCCCCGAATCGGACGGCAAGAACCTGCGCATCGAACACCGCCTGGCCGGCGCCGACGCCAACCCTTATCTGGTACTGGCGGCGATTCTCACCGGCATGGAACACGGCCTGGATGCCGGCCAGGAGCCGATTGCCCCGCTCAACGAGAACCGCCAAAGCGGCATCGACTTTCCTCAGGATATGCTCGGAGCAGTCAGCGCCATGCGCGACCATCCGGTGGTCAATCAGGGACTGGGCGAGGAGTTTGTGATGGTTTATTGCGAGAACAAACGCCAGGATCATCTGGCCTTTATGCAGGAAGTCAGCGCACGCGAATACCGCTGGTTTATGTGAGCCATAAGGGTGCAGATGCGTAGGGTGGGTTCGCGACGCCCTGCTCCGCACCCTCAGGCGCTGCGACTCTAGATGCGTCGCGTAACCCACCAGGCGTTAGCTGGCGTGCAGCCATGGTGGGTTACGGCGCAGCGTAAAGCCCAAGACAACCCCAATCGCAACAAGCGCCTAACCCACCCTACGGGTCGTGCATGCCTGTGCGACCTCACCGCAGCAGATACACCGCCAGCCCAGCCAGGGCCGACACCAGCAGCACCTCCATCACCCCACGTTTGAAGCGCAGCAGCGCCAGCGCCGCCGCCAAGGCGATCAGCGCCGAAGGCCAGTCAAAAACGCCGGCAAAGCCCTGCGGCCACAGCACGTGGTAGGCAAAGAACAGCGCCAAATTAAGGATCACCCCCACCACGGCCGCGGTAATCGCGGTCAGTGGCGCGGTGAACTTCAGCTCACCGTGGGTCGACTCCACCAACGGCCCACCGGCGAGGATGAACAGAAAAGACGGCAGAAAGGTAAACCAGGTAACCAGCGCCGCCGCCACTGCGCCGCTGACAAAGCCCGAATCACCGCCGAATACCGGCTGCAAATACGCCCCGACAAAGGCCACGAACGCCACCACCATAATCAGCGGCCCCGGCGTGGTTTCCCCCAGCGCCAGACCGTCGATCATCTGCGTCGGTGTCAACCAGCCGTAATGGCCGATAGCGCCCTGGTAGACATACGGCAGCACTGCATAGGCACCACCGAAGGTCAGCAAGGCCGCCTTGGTAAAGAACCAGGCCATCTGCGTCAGCGTACCGTCCCAGCCATACAACGCCGTCAGCAGGACCATCGGCAGCAGCCAGAGCAGCGCACCACTGAGCAACAACAGCGCCAGGCGCGAGGCACGAAAGCGCGTATGCGCCGCCGGCGGGCTGTTGTCATCGATCAGCGCTGGGCCGTATGAGGTGTTTTGCGGCGCATGCCCACCGCCCAGGCTGAACTGCTGCGGCAGCAGACGACCACCGAGGTAGCCGAGTAGCGCCGCGCCCAGCACGATCAACGGGAACGGCAGGTTGAAGGCAAAAATCGCAACAAAGGACGCCCCGGCAATCCCCCACAGCCAGTTGTTCTGCAGTGCCCGCGAGCCGATGCGCCAGGCCGCCTGCATGACAATCGCGGTGACCGCCGGCTTGATCCCGTAGAAAATCCCCGCCACCAGCGGCACATCGCCATAAGCGATATACAGCCACGACAGGCCGATCAGGATAAACAGCGACGGCAGCACGAACAGCACCCCAGCCATCACACCGCCCCAGGTGCGGTGCAGCAGCCAGCCGATATAGGTGGCCAGCTGCTGCGCCTCCGGCCCCGGCAGCAACATGCAGTAATTCAGCGCATGCAGAAAACGCCGCTCGGACAACCAGCGGCGCTTCTCGACCAATTCCTGATGCATGATCGCGATCTGCCCAGCCGGCCCGCCGAAGCTGATCAGGCCGAGCTTCAACCAAAACCAGAAGGCTTCACGCAGGCTGACCGCAGGGGGCTGGATGGGGGCTGATAATTCCGACATGGGGCAACTCACACGCATAAAAGCGCGCGCACTATAACGCGCACGGATGACAATTTAACGCGGCGACCATTCAAGCGCCGGCACGGATGTCCGTATACTTGGCAGCGCTACGCTCCCTCAAACTGCCCGTGAAGCCCGCCGTGAAAATCCGCCATTCGCTCGTAAGCCTGCTGCTGATCTGCAGCAGCGTTGTAGTTGCATCGAATACCCAGGCCGCCACGCCAAAACAGCAAGACCTAGCCGCCGGCAGCGCCCTGCTGGTCGACCTGCAAACCAATCAGGTGCTCTACGAGCGTAACGCCGACAGCGTGGTGCCGATTGCCTCAGTCAGCAAACTGATGACGGCCATGGTCACCCTCGACGCCAAGCTGCCACTGGATCAGCAACTGCCGATCATGATTCGCGACACCCAGGAAATGCGCGGGGTGTTCTCCCGCGTGCGCATTGGCAGCGAGCTGAGCCGCCGCGACATGTTGCTGCTGGCCCTGATGGCCTCGGAGAACCGTGCCGCCGCCAGCCTGGCGCACCACTATCCAGGCGGCCACAGTGCCTTTGTCGCGGCGATGAATGCCAAGGCCCGTGCCCTGGGCATGAAGCATTCGCGCTTTGTCGAGCCCACCGGCCTGTCAGAACACAACGTGTCGAGTGCCCGCGACCTGGTGCTGATGCTCAAGGCTGCCCGGCAGTACCCACTGATCAACCAGTTCAGCACCACCTCGGAAAAAACTCAGGCTTTCCGCAAACCCAACTACACCTTGGGTTTTCGTAACACCAACAACCTGGTGCGCAAGCCCGGCTGGAGCGTGCAGCTGAGCAAGACCGGCTACACCGGTGAAGCCGGCCGCTGCTTGGTGATGAACACCGTAATGAATAACCGCCCAGTGGCGTTCGTGGTGCTGGATGCCTTCGGCAAGTACACCCACATGGCCGACGCCAACCGGCTCAAGCGCTGGCTGGAAACTGGCAAAGTCACCGCCGTACCACCGGCCGCCATCAGCTACCGCCAACAGAAACTGGCGCAACGCCAGGCCAAGGCGGCGCAGTAAAGCCTTAAAACAAAAAGGCCCGCAGCACGTGCGGGCCTTTTTCCATCAGCGAGTCGCTCAGCTGTTGCTCATCCCCAGCAGCGTCTGACGCATGCCAAACACCAAAAACCGCGCCAGCTCGCTGAGCGGTAGGGCCTTACTTATCAGATACCCCTGCGCCTGATCACAGCCGTACTCACGCAACAGCGCCAGCTGCTCGGCGTTTTCCACGCCTTCACCGACCACCTGCAGATTAAGGTTGTGCGCCAGGTTGATCATCGCCCGCACCAGCTGACGGTTCTCTGCGCGTTCATCCATGCCGCCAACAAAACTCTTGTCGATTTTCAGCAAGGTGATTGGCAGGTTGTTGAGGTGCACGAAGGAGGAGAAGCCGGTGCCAAAATCGTCGAGCGAAAACCGCACACCGAGGCGCCCGAGGGCCAGCATGGTCTGCCGCACCTGATCACTGCGGCGCATCACGGCAGTTTCCGTCAGCTCGAACTCCAACCATTGTGCGTCGACGCCACGCTCTTCGATCAGCCGGCTAAGCGTGGGCAGCAGCTGGCTGTCCTGAAACTGATGGAACGATAGGTTGATCGCCATGTGCAGCGGCGGCACACCCCGCCCGAGCAGCCATTGCATGTCACGCAAGGCACGCGAAATAACCCAGTAACCGAGCGGCACAATCAGCCCGCTTTCCTCGGCCAGCGGGATAAATTCGTTAGGCGCCAACAGGCCGTGCTCGCTGTGCTGCCAGCGCACCAGCGCCTCTAGGCCGACGATGCGTCCACTCTGCAAACACAAACGCGGCTGGTAATGCAGCTCCAATTCGTCGCGACGCAGAGCACGGCGCAGCTCGCTTTCCAGGTCGGCCTGGTTGCGCGCACTGCGGTTGACCCGCTCGTCGTATAAATAAAAGCTGCAGCCTTGCTGACTTTTGGCCTGTTGCATGGCGATGTGCGCATGCCACATCAATGTGTCCGCACTGCTGCCGGGACGCGAATGGGCCAGCCCCAGGCTGCAACCAATCAGCAGGCTTTCACCATTGATCCAGTAAGGCTCGCCAAGGGCTTCACTCAACTGCATGGCCAGGCGCTCGGCGCGCTGCGGGTCGCGGCGACTGTCGAGCAACAAGGCAAATTCATCACTGCCCAGGCGCGCCACCCGGTCGCTGTCTTGCAGCTGCGCCTTGATCCGCGCCACCACCTGCAGAATCAAACTGTCGCCGCCCTGATAGCCAAGCGCATCGTTGGCGCGGCGGAAGTTATCCAGATCGAGATGGCCGAGGGTCAGCCCCTGCCCGCCTTGCTCACTCAAGCGAGCGGCGAGCAGGGCCTGAAAGCCCTGACGATTGGCAATCCCGGTCAGTGCATCCTGTTCGGCCAGACGCTGCACAGCGGCGTTAAGGCGAGCGCGTTCGCGCCCATAGCGCAGGCAGCGGCGCAGCACCTCGACACTGAGCTGGTCGTGCACCAGCCAGTCGCATACATCCTCAGGCACAGCTGTGGGTTCACTCTCCAGCAGCAGGATAATCGGCAGGGCACAGTGGCCCGTGGCCGGCAGGTTGGCGGCGGTGGTCAGCAGCAACGCGTTATGGGGGTTATCGAACAGCGCGCTGGCCGCGTCCCAGGACGGCGCGGTAATCAACGCATAGCCACTGCCCAGCGCACTCAGGCGCTCGCGCAGGGTCTGCGCCCAGGCGGGCGTTTCCGCCAATAGGAGTAGGCGTAATGGTTCGACGAACGCGGACAAACAACTTCCCCCACAGCACAAATAAAGAGCAGCAATAACGCTCGAATGCGTCGTAATCGACGTCTAATCACGCACATCCATGTGTCTGCGGCGCATCCTGCGGCCAGGCAAGGTGCCAGAAGTGGCACCAGAGTACTGGATTGCACAAATTAGCCAAGCCTGGCGGTTGGCCATTACGTGCACTGCAACACACTTCCAGATGGTCACGGCAGAAAGCCTCAGGCCTGTTAAAATGCCCGCCCATTTCCCCTGACGATTGATTTGATGTCCCGACTGAACCCCCGGCAGCAGGAAGCCGTGAATTATGTCGGCGGCCCTCTTTTGGTGCTCGCCGGTGCTGGCTCCGGCAAGACCAGCGTGATCACCCGCAAGATTGCTCACCTGGTGCAGAACTGCGGCATCCAGGCCCGCCACATCGTCGCCATGACCTTTACCAACAAGGCGGCGCGCGAGATGAAGGAGCGTGTCGGCACGCTGCTCAAAGGCCCTGAGGCGCGTGGCCTAACGGTGTCGACCTTCCACAACCTGGGCATGAACATCATCCGCAAGGAATACGCGGCGCTGGGCTACAAGCCGGGTTTCTCGATTTTCGACGAGGGCGATATCAAGGCGCTGCTGTCGGACATCATGCAAAAGGAATATGCCGGCGACGACGGCATCGATGAGATCAAGAACTACATCGGCAGCTGGAAAAACGACCTGGTCCTGCCCGAACAGGCCCTGGCCGAGTCGCGTAACCCTAAAGAGCAAACAGCGGCCATCGTCTACCTGCACTACCAACGCACGCTCAAGGCGTACAACGCGGTGGATTTCGACGACCTGATTTTGATGCCGGTAAAGCTGTTTCAGGAACGCTCAGACATTCTAGAAAAATGGCAAAACCGCATTCGCTACCTGCTGGTCGATGAATACCAGGACACCAACGCCAGCCAATACCTGCTGGTAAAGCTGCTGGTGGGCATGCGCAATCAGTTCACCGTGGTGGGCGACGACGACCAGTCGATCTACGCCTGGCGCGGCGCGCGCCCGGAAAACCTGATGCTGCTGAAAGAGGATTACCCCTCGCTGAAGGTGGTGATGCTCGAGCAGAACTACCGCTCAACCAGCCGTATCCTCAAGTGCGCCAACATCCTCATCGCCAACAACCCGCATGAGTTTGAAAAGCAGCTGTGGAGCGAGATGGGCATGGGCGATGAGATCCGTGTGATCCGCTGCCGCAACGAAGACGCCGAATGCGAGCGGGTCGCCCTGGAAATCCTCACCGAACACCTGCGCACCGAACGCCCTTACAGCGACTACGCCATCCTCTATCGCGGCAACTACCAGGCCAAGCTGATGGAGCTGAAACTGCAGCACCATCAAATCCCCTATCGCCTCTCGGGCGGCACCAGCTTCTTCGCCCGCCAGGAAGTGAAGGACCTGATGAGTTACTTCCGCCTGCTGGTCAACCCGGATGACGACAACGCCTTCCTGCGGGTGATCAACGTGCCACGCCGCGAAATCGGCTCCACCACCCTGGAAAAGCTCGGCAACTACGCCACCGAGCGCAAAATCAGCATGTACGCCGCCGCCGGTGAAATTGGCCTGGGCGAAAGCCTGGATGCGCGCTATACCGAACGCTTGGCACGTTTCACCAAGTGGATGGACCGGGTGCGCCAGGAGTGTGCTCAGAATGATCCCATTGCAGCGATTCGCAGCATGGTCATGGATATCGACTACGAGAACTGGCTACGGCAGAACGCCTCCAACGACAAGGTCGCAGACGCGCGGATGGGCAACGTCTGGTTCCTCGTCGAAGCGCTGAAGAACACCCTGGAGCGCGACGAAGACGGTGACATGACCATCGAGGACGCCATCGGCAAACTGGTGCTGCGCGACATGCTCGAACGCCAGCAGGAAGAAGAGGACGGCGCCGAGGGCGTGCAGATGATGACCCTGCATGCCTCCAAGGGGCTGGAGTACCCGTCGGTGTATATCCTCGGCGTAGAAGAGGAAATCCTCCCGCACCGCTCCAGCATTGAGGCCGATACGGTTGAAGAAGAACGTCGCCTGGCCTATGTCGGCATCACCCGCGCCAAGCGTAACCTGACCATGACCTTCGCTGCCAAGCGCAAGCAGTACGGCGAAATCATCGACTGCTCACCGAGCCGTTTTCTCGATGAGCTGCCGCCCGAGGACCTGGTCTGGGAAGGCCTGGAAGACGCACCCCCGGAGGTCAAAGCGGCTACCGGTAACTCGGCGTTGGCCAATATGCGCGCACTGCTGAACAAGTAATAAACCATCAGGTCAGTTGGCGCGCAGCACCGCGAAGCCCAACCGACCTGTCAATTTTTAGCCTGAGCGGCGCCACGGCGCGGCTCACGCCAACCGATACAGCTCGACACATCGGGCACCACATCACTGAAGAGGGTTACCGCGTGGAAGCGCTGAAACAGAAGATTCGCGATGAAGGCACCGTGCTCTCGGAGCACGTACTCAAGGTCGATGCCTTTCTCAATCACCAGATTGATCCGGCATTGATGCAACAGATCGGTCACGAATTTGCCAAGCGCTTCGCCGGCCTTGGTATCACCAAGATTGTCACCATCGAAGCCTCCGGCATTGCCCCGGCGGTTATGGCTGGTTTGGAACTGGGCGTGCCAGTGATTTTTGCCCGCAAGTACCAGTCACTGACGCTCACAGACAACCTGTACACCTCCAAGGTGTTTTCCTTCACCAAGCAGACCGAAAGCACCCTGGCGATCTCGGCCAAGCACCTGAGCGCCGATGATCACGTACTGCTGATCGACGACTTTCTCGCCAACGGCCATGCAGCCCACGCCTTGATCGACCTGATCGGTCAGGCGGGCGCCAGCATCGCCGGGATTGGCGTGGTGATTGAAAAGTCGTTCCAGCGCGGCCGCGCCGAACTGGACGAAAAAGGTTATCGCATTGAGTCACTGGCCCGCATCGGCTCGCTCAAAGATGGCCAGGTCAGTTTTATCGAGTAACAACTGCGCACCCAAAAGTGGCCGAGGGTCCTTTTCGTCGTCGCAGTCGACGGCTTGCAGGATGACCAGCCATGGATGGCACGATCGGGTAGGAGGCGGCCTCACGGCCGCCGTCCTCCCACACCACCGTGCGTACGGTTCCGTACACGGCGGTTCAGGCCATGCGGTTAAGCCGATTGATCGTATCCAGTATCGAGACCAGTCCAAGTCTGTCCCATAGCTTCTTCGGCAGCGCCTGATTCATATGCGGCGCTCCTGAGTTCCACCACGGGCCTCGGCCATTGAAGGCCGACTTGCAGGCACGCTCCTCGCTCAATCCCAGGCGCATCAGGTTGCGCGCCCTCGTAGAGGGCTGCTTCCATTGCCGCCAGATGACACAGCGAAGTTTGTGCCTGACCCAGCCATCCAGCTCTTCCAGTGGACGCTTGCTCTGGCTGAGCTTGAAGTAGCCTGCCCAGCCTCGCAGCACCGGGTTTACCCGCTCGATGACATTCGCCATCTTGTGGCCCCGCACCCCTCGCAGCAGTTCCCTGAGACGGTCGCGCACACGGCGCAGGCTCATGGTTGCCACTCGCAGTCTAGGCTGCGAGTGCCAACTCATCCCATACCCCAGGTAGTCGCATTTCCACGACCCAGCCACGCGACTCTTGTCCCGATTCAGTCTCAGTTTCAGACGGTGATTCAGGAACCGCTCGACACTGGCCAGCACTCGTTCGCCAGCACGCGGACTACGGACATAAATGTTCGCGTCATCGGCATAGCGCACGAAGCGATGGCCTCGCCGCTCCAACTCACGGTCGAGTTCATCGAGCAGGATGTTCGACAGCAGCGGCGAAAGCGGGCCGCCTTGCGGCGCCCCCTCCTGCCGATGGCTGACAACCCCGCCCGACATGACGCCCGCTTCGAGGTAACGGCGGATGAGTCTGAGCACCTGTTTGTCTTCGACATGGCGCTCAACACAGAACATCAGGATGTCGTGGTTGACCCGATCAAAGAACTTCTCCAGATCGAGTTCCACGCAACACCTATGACCCGCCGCCACATGGGTGCGGGCCATCTCGACAGCCTGGTGAGCGCTTCTGCCCGGACGGAAGCCGTAGCTATAGTCCGAGAACAGCGGATCGAAGATCGGCGTGAGCTGTTGCAGCAGGGCTTGCTGGATCAGGCGATCCACGACACTGGGAATGCCCAGTTGCCGCATACCGCCCTGCGGTTTGGGAATTTCGACCGCCCGCACTGCCTGGGGATGGTATTCACCTGCCAGCAGCCTGACCTTCAGGATGGGCCAATACTGTTTCACGTAGCCTGCCAAGTCGGCGACCGTCATGCCATCGGCACCCGGCGCCCCCTTGTTGCTGACCACGCGCTGATACGCACGCTTGAGATTCGCCGGTGCAAGCACCCGCTCCATCAGCGTGTCCGGCTCCGCGTTCATCCACGTCACCGACGCCGCCGATACCTCTGCGCTGTCAGGCGTCATCCTAGGCCTCTGGCCGGGACTCGGGGTGACAGTCTTC
>NZ_JAYEET010000010.1:0-1969 GCF_034653255.1 Pseudomonas spirodelae
CTCTWCGAGGGCGCGCAACCTGATGCGCCTGGGATTGAGCGAGGAGCGTGCCTGCAAGTCGGCCTTCAATGGCCGAGGCCCGTGGTGGAACTCAGGAGCGCCGCATATGAATCAGGCGCTGCCGAAGAAGCTATGGGACAGACTTGGACTGGTCTCGATACTGGATACGATCAATCGGCTTAACCGCATGGCCTGAACCGCCGTGTACGGAACCGTACGCACGGTGGTGTGGGAGGACGGCGGCCGTGAGGCCGCCTCCTACCCGATCCTGAAATCCAGCAAATAAGGGGCTTTCAGCGCCACCAGCGTCCACGAGCATCCACTCAAAGCCACGCCAATCTGTATTCCAAATTGTATTCCAAGCACTCAGATGCTAATTTTTGGAATACAGAATCTCTTCCTGGAATACCAATGGGCGCCAAAGCTACCACCCTCTCTGAACTCAAAATCAAAGCCGCCAAGCCTAAGGATAAGGATTACGTTCTGAGTGATGGTAATGGCCTTCAGATGCGAGTGAGAATCAATGGCTCAAAGCTATGGAACCTCAACTATCACCACCCCATAACCAAGAAACGCATCAACATGGGGCTTGGTACCTATCCAGAACTCTCTCTGGCGCAAGCTAGAAAACTGACCGTTGAGGCGAGAGAGCTGCTTGCCATGGGAACTGATCCGAAAGAACACCGGGAAGCTTTAGGGCAAGCCAAGAAAGCTGAAACTGAGCACACATTTCAGAATGTAGCGACGGCCTGGTACGAGCTGAATGCGGATTCCACGCCATCCGGCCACCCAGTCCGCTCTCATCTGGCCAGGCATTCCAGGGCCATCTGGCCACCTGTTCCACGGCCATCCGGCCGGGCAGTCGGAGCGCAGCGACGCAGGGGTGGCATTGTTAGTCCGGGTTGGCTGGCGTCGTCAATTTCTGCGTCCGTTTGCGCATTGATTCACCCTTCAGATTGATCCGGTAAGCGTTGTGCACCAGGCGGTCGAGGATAGCGTCGGCCAGGGTCGGATCGCCGATCAGTTCGTGCCAGTTGTCCACCGGCATCTGGCTGGTAACGATGGTCGAGCGCTGGCCGTAGCGGTCGTCCAGTAGCTCCAGCATGTCGCGCCGCTGTTCGGCGGTGAACGGGGCCAAGCCCCAGTCATCGAGGATCAGCAGGTCGGTCTTGGCGTAGCTGCTCATCAGCTTGGCGAAGCGCCCGTCGCCATGGGCCAGACCCAGTTCTTCCAGCAAACGCGGCAAGCGCAGGTAACGCACGCTGTAGCCTTCTCGGCAGGCCTGGTGGGCCAGGGCGCAGGCCAGCCAGGTTTTACCGACACCGGTGGGGCCGCCGATGATCAGGTTGAGGCCGTCGCGTAGCCACTGGCCGCCGCTCAGTTGCAGGATCAGCGCCTTATCCAGCCCGCGCGGGCTACGGTAGTCGATGTCTTCGAGGCAGGCGTTGTGCTTGAGCCGGGCCTGGCGCAGGCGGCTGCTCAGGCGCTTGTCATCGCGTTCGGTCAGCTCGCGGTCGACCAGCAGGCCGAGGCGTTCCTCGAAGCTCAGGCTGTCGATTTCCGGGGTTTTCAGTTGTTCATTCAGCGCCTTGAGCATGCCGTGCAGGCGCAGGGTTTGCAGCTTGTCCAGGGTCGGATGGGGCAGCATGGTGAGTTTCCTTGTGTTCAGTGGTAGTAGCCGGGGCCGCGCAGGTTGGCGTGGTCGTCCGGCAGCAGGGGCAGGTGCTGCTGGGCCAGCGGCAGGTTTTCCAGCCCCTGGCGCAGGATCGATTCGAGGCTCTTGTAACTGCACGCACCGAGGCTGATGGCGCGACGGCAGGCCAACTCCAAGCGCACTTCGCCATGGGTCTTGCCCAGGCGCAGGATGCCCAGGCAGGCCCGGTAGCCCTGCTGCGGATGGATGCGCCGTTCGAGGATGTGCCGGATCACGCCGGCGGTGCTCGGCCCGGTCTGCTCGGCCCAGCGGATC
>NZ_JAYEET010000011.1:0-3487 GCF_034653255.1 Pseudomonas spirodelae
AGCATCGCCATCAGCGGATAGGCCGGACGACCACCATCACCCTTGGGGTAATGGGGTTCGATCAAGGCAATCAACCCCTTCCACGGAACCACCCGATCCATTTCGATCAGGAATAATTCTTTGCGGGTCTGCTTGCGCTTGCTGGCGTACTCGGCGTCGGCGAAGGTCATCTGCTTCATCGGAAAACTCAGCGGGTGGAATCCGGGTATTTTGCCAAAATCAGGAAGTCTTCTTCAGAATTTCCCTAGGCGCACTCTCTGTTCTGAATACGTGGTCATACACAGCATTCCGCTGTGAGTCGATAGGAAAACGACGATGGCTACCACTGTTCAACAATCCCGTCACATAAAGCGTTTGCCAGCGGTGAAAGCTGCTTCTGGTATTGGCCGCACGAAAATCTATGAGTTGATGAAGGATGGGCGCTTTCCAAAATCCCGCCGCATTGCCGGTTCGAATGTAGTGGGCTGGGACTCTCTAGAGATCGACGCGTGGGTAGCTGAGCAACTGGGTGGGGAAGCCTAAGATGAAAATGACTATCCCCTCAACGCATGCAGAAACCAGTCCTGCAGATAGCCAATTTAATGCCAGCGTCCTCACAAGCCCTGCCGAGTTACTGCGTACCGCCCCAACCAAAATTGCCCGTGTCTTGGTTCACACCCGCTATTTTGGCGATCTCAACCGTTTTGAAGCCGCGCGCATAGTCGGCGATACCTGTCTCAATTCGACCATCCCAGCACTCGAAACCAATTACGGTTTGGCGTATGAGCACATTCCTGAGAAGTCACCGAACCACTGGGGTGAGCCTTGCGACTGCACGCGCTACCGCATGCCAACCAGTGAGTATGAACGCGCTGATCAGGTAATCGAGCGCATGTTCAAACACGTCAAGAAAAGCTCGGGGGTGGTGTCGTGAATACTGCCAAGTTTTATTTGTTTTATCTGGCACCAGCTTGCACTGACCTGGCACTGTTGTTTGGTCTTGGAGTGTTTCTATGGACTGTGTAATCCAATTCCATGAAGTCTTGCAGGATGCTTTCGGGGCACTGGATTGGCCGCCCATTGCCGACGGCAACATTTATCGCTTTCACGTACCAGGCGACAAAGCTGGCACCCTAAATGGCTGGTACGTGCTCTTCGCTGATGGGATCGCTTCGGGCTGTTACGGCAGTTGGAAGGTGGGTAGTTCGAATACCTGGCACAGTCGCGAACCTGCCAACCTGATGGAAGCCGAGCAGGTACGCCAACGTATCGAGCAGGCGCGCCGCCAACGGGAAGCCGAACAGCACCAGCGCCAGCAGGCGACCGCTGAAAATGCCAAGTGCCTTTGGCTTAGGGCCTACTCCGCAGATCCTGACCACCCCTATTTGCTCCGCAAAGCAGTAGGCCCGTACAACCTTCGCCAACAGGGTGATGTGCTGTTGGTGCCGCTCTATCGTGGCGACGCTCTGATGAACCTGCAACGCATTTATCCGGACGGAAGTAAGCGCTTTTTGAGTGGTGGCATGGTGAAGGGCTGCTATTCAATCCTCGGGGCCATCACGCCAGGCAAGCGCCTGTATATCTGCGAGGGTTGGGCAACCGGGGTGACGATCCATACCGAAACCGGGGCCGCTGTGGCCTGCGCAATGAATGCCGGCAACTTGCTGCCTGTTGGCCAGTACCTGCAATACCGTCATCTCAACACCGAACTGATTGTGGCCGGCGACGACGACCGCTTGACCGACGGCAACCCTGGTCGTACCAAGGCCAATAAGGCTGCCGTAGCGCTTGGCTGTGATCTGGTAATGCCGCCCTGGTCTGCGATTGAGCCTTTGGAGCTAAGCGACTTTAACGACCTCGCCAACTGGAGGGCCGCCCAGTGAGTGCCATCGAAAAGACCTTGGCACTTGTGCCTAGCCCCACTTCGCCGACCATTGCGCCCGTGCGGCCATGCTGGGGGGTGTATCCCCACTGGGTAACGAATGAGGTAGGTCGCAAGCTTCGCCCTGGTGTGTATTGGCACGGCTTCAGGCGAGCATCATCTGATGATGACAGTGAGGAAACCACTCGCTCCATCACCGACGACTGGCTGTCTTCGCCCGTGATCGTGCTGGCACGCACCACCAACAGCGACGATGGCACCGAAGGTCGGCTGCTGCGCCTGTTGACTGACAGCGGCCCCAAGGAATGGATCATCCCCATGGAAATGTTTGGCGGCAGTGGGGAGGATGCCCGCCGCGCCTTGTTCAGCATGGGTGCCATCATCGCACCACGCAAACGCGGCCAGTTTATGGAGTACCTGTTAGAGCAGCGCCCAGAGCAAAGCATCATCACAACGGCGCGGCCTGGCTGGCATGCCTCGGGGGCGTTCGTACTGCCTCTTCGCACCATCGGCAGCGACACCGTGCGTTATCAGGCAGGCAGCCGCAGTCTGAACCTGTACAGCACCAGCGGTACGCTTGATCAATGGAAAATTGAGGTCGCTACCAAGTGCGCAGGCAATCCCGTACTCACGCTGGCTATCGGTTGCGCACTTGCTGGGCCGTTGCTGAGTTTGGTTGGCGTGGTTGGTGGCGGTTTTCACCTAGTAGGTGACAGCTCAAGCGGCAAGTCATTGGCGCAGCTGATTGCATCATCGGTATGGGGTAATCCCAATACGTTTACTGCTAGCTGGGACATGAGCAAGGGCGGGCTTGAGATTGAGGCCTCAAACCGTAATGACACCATCCTGCCGCTGGATGAAATCAAGCGCGCCGATCCTAAGCAAGTTCAGGCTATGGCCTACTCCCTCGCCAACGGTCAAGGTAAAGGCACCATGACCCGTGAGCGAGAGGGCCGCCCCAAGCTTACGTGGCGTTTGCTGGCGCTATCGAGTGGCGAGCGCTCGCTGTCTGAGCACGCGGCCATCTCCGGCAATGCTGCCCATGCGGGTGCTGAGTTGCGCATGGTGGACATCAACGCAGGTACTCGTACACACTGCGGATTCCACGCCATTCGGACACTCAGCCCACGCTGATCCGGACACCTGTTCCACGATCATTCGGACAGGCAGTCGGAGCGCAGCGACGCAGGGGTGGCATTGTTAGTCTGAGGTGCCCGGCGTCGTCAATTTCTGCGTCCGTTTGCGCATTGATTCACCCTTCAGATTGATCCGATAAGCGTTGTGCACCAGGCGGTCGAGGATGGCGTCGGCCAGGGTCGGGTCGCCGATCAGCTCGTGCCAGTTGTCCACCGGCATCTGGCTGGTAACGATGGTCGAGCGCTGGCCGTAGCGGTCGTCCAGTAGCTCCAGCATGTCGCGCCGCTGTTCGGCGGTGAACGGGGCTAGGCCCCAGTCGTCGAGGATCAGCAGGTCGGTCTTGGCGTAGCTGCTCATCAGCTTGGCGAAGCGGCCGTCGCCATGGGCCAGACCCAGTTCTTCCAGCAAACGTGGCAGGCGCAGATAGCGCACGCTGTAGCCCTCTCGGCAGGCCTGGTGGGCCAGGGCGCAGGCCAGCCAGGTTTTACC